>NZ_JBAIZF010000026.1:0-310331 GCF_036762875.1 [Clostridium] cellulosi
GCTCAACTGGCTGTTCATAACCGTAAATATAATGCTTTTCCTATGCGTCCGCTTAAATGGCAGTCACCTAAAAAGGTACTGCATGATTTTTTGTCCCTCGGTGTAACATATCTTTGACAAACCTACAAAGGATTTTATTATATCTTTTACAGATAATTAACATAAGAGTGGATAAGTAAATCACTTAATTTACATTAAGACTTCATTAGTTACAATCATAATACAAAATGGTTAATTATTGAATTTTTAATTTAAATTAGTAAGCATAAATTATATAATATTATCAGCAATAAAATTACGACATTCCACCTCTGGCACGAATTAGACATCGTGTGGTTTGACCTAAAATTGAGCGTAATGTAGCTGAGGGGAATTAATATGAAAAATTTAAATTCCAGAACAATCATAGCAAAAGGTATGCTGTCGCTCATTCTTATCGGTGTTTTAGCTGCTGAGATAAGCTGTGTGGGAATAAACACAGCAGCCAAAGGAAGCACATCAGAGCAGGTAAAAACCAACAATGATGTTAAGGCAGTTTCACTTAATAAAAGCGAAACGAAGGTCATTGAAACAAATAAAGATACAGAGAAAAAAAGCGAAGCAGACCAGAATAAAAAAACTGATTCGAAGGATGACAAAAAGAAGGATACAAAAGATAAACCCAATAACGATACGCCGGTGCAGAAGGCGATAAAGCCTAAATATAAAGGTAAAAAGACGGCCTATCTTACCTTTGACGACGGGCCGTCGAATATTACGCCACGCCTTTTGGATATTTTAAAGCAAAAAAACGTAAAGGCGACTTTTTTTATAGCTGCTCTCTCAAAGGATACACCTCAAAAACGTGAGTGGATAAAGCGTGAATCGGATGAAGGGCATACGGTCGGGATACACTCCTGGACGCATGACTATAACTACATATACAGCAGTGTGGCCAATTACGAGAATGACTTTGAGAAAATAAGAAAAATGATTATATCAGCCACCGGAAAAGAGCCGAAATTTGTGCGTTTTCCCGGCGGTACGGACAATACGGTTTCGTTGAAAGTAAACAACGGCGTCCCGATAATGCCGACGCTTCTTCAGAACGTTTTGGACAACGGCTATATAGTTGTCGACTGGAACGCCGGCGGGATGGACGCGAGAAAACCAATTCCGTCAAAGGATACTCTTGTGAAGCAGATAACGCAGCAATGCAGCAAACTTAAAACAGCCGTGATACTGCTCCATGATTCCGCGCCTCATAAAAGTTCCGTCGAAGCCGTTCCTGAAATAATTGACAATCTCAGGGCTATGGGATTTACTTTTGAGCCGCTGAAAAATGACGATGAGATTGTAAGGCACAAGCCCGCTGTAAAATACATTGCAAAATAATTGAGTTATAAAATGCAAGGTTTTGCTGATTACAGGAGAACCTTGCATTTTATTTTGCTTTTTTCGCTGTTTTTCAAAAATGAACGACATCTTTAATAAACTGTTTACAACGGTGGGAGGTGGCATATATAATAAATATAGACGTTGGTAAATTGGAAGCTTTTCGACGGGGTGGCAACAAATGATCTCAATAAATGACAGAGATTTTGTCAAACTCACTCAATTTATGAAGGATAACTATGGGATCAATCTTACTCGCAAAAGAACACTGATTGAGGGACGGCTCAGCAATATCATACTGGAAAAAGGCTTTAAAAGTTTCACCGAATATCTCGACTATGTTTTCAACGACAAAACAGGCGACGAGATGGTGGTACTTATAAACCGGCTTACAACGAACCATACATATTTTATGCGTGAGGCAAAACATTTCGATTTTATGCGCGATACTGTGTTGCCATATCTTTCGGAAAGTGTAAAAGACCATGATCTTCGCATATGGAGTGCCGGCTGTTCGACGGGGGAGGAACCATACACCCTCGAAATGATATTGCATGATTTTTTCGATTTAGATTCGATCCCGTGGGATACGCAGATCCTTGCAACCGATATATCAAATAGGGCGCTTAATATAGCTCGACGTGGCATCTATTCCGAAGAAGCGATAAAAGATGTTCCGGCTGTATGGAAACTCAATTATTTTGAAAAAGTGGACGAAAAAAACTACAGAGTGTGTGAAAAAATCAGAAAAGACGTGATTTTCCGGGAATTTAATCTTATGACGAAAGAATTCCCTTTCAAAAAGAAATTTCATGTCATATTCTGCCGTAATGTGATGATTTATTTTGACCAGCCCACAAAAGAAGAGCTGATAAATAGGTTTTATGAGTTCACAGAACCTGGAGGTTACCTTTTTATCGGACATTCGGAATCAGTCAACAGAGAGGCATCAAAGTACAAGTATGTAATGCCGGCAGTTTACAGGAAGGTGTTGTAAGTCGGCTTACAGCAAGTGTGGAGGTTTTTATGAATATAAAAAGAAAGATAAAAGTACTGGTAGTCGACGACTCGCTGGTTTTTAGGGAAACGATTGCAGAAGGACTTTCGAAAGACGCTAGCCTTGAGGTTGTCGGTACGGCTTCAGACGCATATATGGCAAGGGACAAAATCCTTGAACTCAAACCCGATGTAATGACATTAGACGTTCAGATGCCGAAGATGAACGGCGTGGAATTTGTTAAAAAGCTCATGCCCCAGTATCCACTGCCGATTGTTATGGTAAGTTCCACTGATGATGCGGTTTTTGACGCGCTTAAGGCAGGAGCGGTTGATTTTGTGGTTAAGCCGGATGCTGCGGGTACAGGATTAGAAGCTTTTATCAATGAGCTTATAATAAAAGTAAAAATTGCATCAACAGCCAAGGTTGGAAAGCATAAACGAACACCTGTATCGGATGTAGGAACACCGGCTGAGTCCGGTTCAAAATTGAATAGCGAAATGATTATTGCAATTGGAGCTTCTACCGGCGGCACAGAGGCTATACTGGAGGTTCTGAAGGATTTGCCGAGGGATATTCCGGGAATTGTAATAGTTCAGCACATGCCGCCGGTTTTTACTGCAATGTACGCGGACAGGCTTAACGACAATTGCAATATAGAGGTAAGAGAGGCTAAAAACGGTGACAGGGTGCTGCCAGGTTGTGCGCTGCTTGCGCCCGGCAGCTATCAGATGCAGTTGCTTCGCGGCAATGACGGATATTATGTAAAATGTTTTAAAGGTGACAGGGTAAATGGTCACGCCCCCTCGGTTGATGTGTTGTTTAATTCAGTCGCCAAACATGCAGGGGGAAATGCTATTGGAGTCATACTGACCGGTATGGGAAATGACGGCGCAAAAGGCCTTTTGAATATGAGAAAAAATGGTGCATTCACGATAGGGCAGGATGAAAAATCGTCCGTAGTCTATGGAATGCCGATGGCGGCATACAATATCGGCGCAGTAGAAAAGCAATGTTCCCTCAGCTCAATTGCTGGGGCCATTATGGACTATTTGAAAACGAAGAAGTAGATATATAAAGAAACTGTGCCTGCAGAATATTAGAGAGCGGTACTGTGAAAACTGCGACGGCGCATAGGACCTTGTTACAGCCCGCTTGAGCTATTGTTTAGGCAGTTCAATTGAGCACGCTGCCCCATTTTTAAATAAGGTGATATTGAATATCGGCAGGGTATATTTTAGGGTGGGGAACTCAATATACCCTGCGTTTTTGCGCTGCCAGTAAGCCTGTAAGGAGAGATTTTGGATGAAACCGGTATTCCATAAAGAAATTTTCTTGTTTGTCGGTATTGGTTATAAAGTATTTAAAAAAATTGACGATAAAGTTAAAGAAAACATATGTGAAAGGTGAAGCCCCGGGGTGATAAAGTGTGAAAACAGAAAATGTTGATTTAATCAATTCAACATCATGGCAATCCGCTGCTAAAAAAATGCAGACGGCTGCATCTTCGACGAAGGCATCAAATGCGGCTAAAACGCAGGCAAAAGAAACTGCAAAATCGGCGGAACTTCCGGGCACAAACTACAATGAACTTGCGGAACAAAACACAAAACTTAATTTTAAAATACATAAAGAAACAGGCGCTGTTATGATTCAGATTATTAACGATGAAACCGGTGAGATTGTGCGTGAGTATCCGCCAGAGAAAATTCTTGATTCCATAGCAGTTATATGGGAAAATGCCGGTATCAATGTTGATAAAAAAGCTTAACCGAGGAAGTGAAAAATATGGCGACAGTAAATAGTACATCAAATTCAAATACAAACTCAAACACAATACAAAACGGCCGCTATTGGGGCCTTGCAACGGGTCTCGATATTGATTCCATCGTTGATGCTATGCTTACAAAGCAGCAAAGCAAAATTTATAAGGCTCAACAGCAGCAGCAAAAGCTTGAGTGGAAACAGGAAGCCTATCGAGATATTATTACAAAACTCAGAGATTTTGAAAAAGCTTATTTGATGCTGGGTTCCAGCACCTCGATGGCAACGACCAGTATGTATACGTCCTACAACTGCACATCTTCCAACCCGTATCTTACTGTTTCGGCTAATTCCGATGCCAGTGGCTCTATGCAGACTGTTGAGGTTAAACAGAGCGCTACTGTCGCTACATTAACCGGCGGAACGATAAGCAGTGATGTCACATCCAGTTACACTGTTGATGTCCTACTTCAAAACCTTAAAGATTTAGCTGCTGCAGCCAGCAGCTTTGGCACTGCTGACCCTTCAATCACGGTTACGGTTGACGGAGTTTCCAAAACAATTTCATTTAGCGGAGAGGAATTAAATGGTTTATCGGCTTCAGGATTTGCTGACCTTGTAAACACTAAGCTAAGCGCAGCATTCGGACAGGTGACAGCGGCAGATGGTTCTGGCACTGTTACAAAAATATCAGCGTCCGTTGATACTACTACTAATAAACTCGTATTTTCAGCGAACGGCGGTTATCAGACCCAGTTTTCGCTGACGGCTTCTACCAGCTCATTTGACGTCAGAATGCTCGGAGCTATTACGTCTATAGCTGAGAGAAACGGCAAAGACGCACCGACGATTACAGTTTCTTACGGTGGCGAAAGCAAGACCCTTTCCTTCAGCACAAGTGACGACTTGAGTGAGAGTGGATATCTTGCGACTATTCAGTCAAAACTCGACGCAGAATTCGCCGGCAAAGGGCTCACGGCGTCAGTCGACGCAAATGGCAAACTGACAATTAAAGATGCCGACGGTAAAGAGGCCACCATATCGACTGCAAATACGAACGTTACTGCGCTTGACGCAATAGGCTTTACTAACGGTGCTAATAACAGGCTCAATGTCAATACAACTACGCTCGGCGATTTCTTGAGCTCGAAGAATATAGAACCGACTGTTGATGAAAACGGCAAGATCTATGCGACTATCAACAATGTAAAGATAGAACTTGGAACAAAAGACACAAAGCTCTCAGAGGTTTTTGCCAATATCAATAAATCCGCTGCCGGTGTTACCATAGCCTACAACAAAACGCTCGATACGGTTTCGCTGACAGCGAATCAGAGCGGCGCTGCGGGAACAGTTGATATCTCAGGGGATCAGTCGGGACTGTTCACGGCGCTCGGATTTACTAAAACATCGGATACCGGCAGAGACGCGATTATAACGATAAACGGCGTCAGCTACACCCGCGACAGCAACAACTTTGTTATCGACGGTGTTACATACGGCATTAACATTGATGTTGACCCAGCGAAGGAAGGCTACCAGCCCCTAACATCAACTGTTACCTTCACGAAGAATACTGATACTCTGAAAAAAGGCATTCAGGATTTTATCTCCGCATATAACTCGCTCATTGATGCAATCAATACACAGATAAAAACTGCTCCGGATAAAGACTATCCTCCCCTCACTGAAGCCCAGAAGGCGCAAATGACCCAGGAGCAGATTGACAGGTGGAACGAAAAAGCAAAGCAAGGCATGCTTTTCAACGACGATACCCTTGAATCGCTCTTGGAGCAGATGAGAGAGATCCTGTATCAGTCGGTTACATTGGATGACGGAAGCACCTATTCGCTCTATGAGATGGGCATAACCACCAGTAATTCTGCCGACGATTACGGAAAACTTGAAATAAAAACTGAAGATGAGGAAATATTTGAAGAGGCTATCGCGAAGCATGCCGATAAGATAAAGCAGTTGTTTACCAAATCCTCGAGCATTCCGCTTGACATTAATCCGCAGACGCCAGAACAAGTTCAGAATCAAAAAATAAGAAAGCAGGAAGAGGGTCTGGTCGCCCGTCTTGATGACATTATAAAATCTTATGCCGGTTCTGTTTCTGGCAATAAGGGTAGTCTCCTTATCATTGCAGGCATAACAGGCGACTCAACACAGTACAACAACAACATCTATAATCAGATAAAAGAAATAAACGAAACTATCAACAAGCTTAAAGACCAGCTTAAAACACAGAGGGAAAGATACTACGACCAGTTTGAAGCTTTAGAGGCTTTTGTACAACAGGCAAACGCTCAGAGCTCAATGCTGTTATCATTGTTGAGGAGTTAATTTATGAATCCATATGAAATTTACCGGAAGCAGGATCTTGAGACAAGCAATAAACAGGAGCTTGTCGGAAAGCTTTTTAATGAAGCCTCGGTATCCCTGCGGAGAGCAATCCTTGAGATTGAGAAGAAAGATTATCTTTCCGCCAATGAAAACATAAAAAAAGCGGAGGTAATCGTTAAAACGCTTAACAACAGCTTGGACATGCAATATGAAATTTCAGTCCAGCTAAGGCGCCTTTATAACTATATGAATCGGCGTATGATTGAGGGAAATGTCAAAAAAGATCCCAAAATTTTATCCGAAATTTCCGAAATGTTGTCCGGTTTAAGGGATACATGGTTCGAGGCTATAAAGCGCAGCAGAAAAATGCAGTCTAATTAAGGGAGGCACATTTTTTGGATGAATTGATAAATAAGCTTCTCGATGAGACAAAAGACCTGTTTAATGCTGCGCGCAATGGAGATTTGGATAAAATAGGTGATGCACTGAAGCGGAGAGAAACTACTATTGCCACTTTAAAGTCAATGGGTGGTTTAACTCCGCACAGAACAGCATCTCAGGAGGCAGTCATTGAGCAGATTTTTGAATATGACAAAAAATCAAGAGCTAAGTTAAAAGAGCTTTTTGATCGTCATGGCAAAGAAGTGTCGAATTTTACAAAAAAAGCTGATGGATTAATGAAATATAACACAGGTCAGTATAATCTGATGAGCGGACAGCTTTTTGATAAACGCGATTAGGCAAAGCCGTTACATGCTGCACTGTCAATATATGTGTCCTTCGGCGGTCAGCCGTATACGGCTAAACAATAACTCAGTATAGTCTATGATTCCGCCGGCGGTCAGCGCCGAAGTCAGTACAAGCAGTTCAGATATCGCTGCCGATCCGCTGTGACAGATATTGTCGGTGTAACATTTTAATAAATTACTATAAGGTCTGTTAGCAGGCTATTCCATTGGAGGATATATTAATGAATATATTGCTTATTCTCGGCCTTATTATTTCATTTGGCGGGATTCTGTTAGGTTTCATACTGGAAAACGGACAATTATACATGCTTGTAAAGCAGATTTCACCGTTTCTGATCGTATTTGGCGGAACTTTCGGTATCGCGCTTATCGCGTTCCCTTTTCGCAATATCAAACGCATTCCGGGAGCTCTTAAACTGATATTGCTTCCCAAAAAGCATAACTATGCAGCACTTGTTGATTTGCTTTGCGACATAGCTAATAAGGCGAGGCGAGACGGCCTGCTTTCACTTGAGGCTGAAGCGGAAAGGCTGTCGGATCCATTTATAAAAAAAGGTCTGGGTTACATAGCTGACGGTGTTGACCCTGAGTTTTTGAAAAAGGTTCTTTACAATGAAATAGAATCACATTATAAAAGATACGAGGACGCGGCAAAGGTTTTTGAAAGCATGGGCGGTACCGCCCCGACAATGGGTGTTTTGGGAACGGTTATGGCTATGGTTACCGTTCTCTCAGGCGGAACTGAAGATACCAATAGGCTTGTTAAAGATATAGCGACGGCGTTCTTGGCGACATTCTACGGCATAGGCTCCGCAAACCTTTTGTGGCTGCCTATAGGAAGCCAGATCAAGGTTGTAGCGGAGCAGGAAAGTGACTACATGGAAGTAATAGTCGAAGGATTGATGGCCATTCAGGCCGGTGAACCTTCCTCAAGGTTGAAAGACCGTCTGTATGCCAAAATCGGCGAAATTAAGAATGGAACGTCCAAACCCGTTTCACAAGGATTTTGATATATCGATGGATTAAAGAAGGTGTTTGAGTGCGCAGTCCGTCGCCTGAAAAAGATAGAACTGAAAGATATCTGATTACGTATGCAGATTTGATGAATCTGCTTCTTATCTTATTTATTGTCTTATTCTGTACCACAAGTCATGATATTGTCAAAACAAGTGCTGTAATGCAGGCTATCAAAAGTGGATTTGTCGGAGGCGGACAGGCTGCTTATACCTCGTCCACATCCTCAAAGAATGGCAGTGAAAACAATGCAAAGGCCTCTACTAATGCCGACGACTATTCTGATTTCTATAATCAACTTATTGCTCTTTTGAGTGAGCGGCAAATACTGGACAAAGTTGATATAACTGCCAAAAACAACGAGGTTGTTATTTCACTGAAAGACAACGTGCTGTTTGCTCCCGGCAAAGCGGATCTGAGCAGTGACGCGGTTAGCTTGCTTACAACCATGGGCAATCTCATTAAAAATATCAAGTTCGGACAGATTGCAATTGAAGGGCATACGGATTCAGACCCTATACATACTTATCAATTCCATGACAACCGCGAGCTGAGCTTGGCGCGTGCCTACAGGGTATCAAAGGTGTTTGAAGACTGCGGCTTGGACCCCAAAAAGATATTGCCTGTAGGATACGGTGAATACTTCCCCGTGGCTCCCAATACAACACCTGAGAACAAGGCGAAAAACCGCCGGGTTGTCATATCCATTTTGAAGAGGGGTATTACTCCAGCAGATGAAGTAATTTCAACAGATGATATTAAGAAGTTAAATAACAGTTCATCGTCTTCTTCAACGACTTCATCCACTTCTTCTACTTCCTCTACTTCTTCTACTTCTTCTACTTCTTCTACTTCATCAACTACTTCTTCATCCGGAATTTCATCGAACACATCTTCAACACCTTGAAGCGGAAAATAAGCAGTTAAACGGCAGGCCGCAGCATAACTATGCTGCGGCCTGTCTGATTTTTACGGTTTAATAGAGAAATAAAAATATCTTCATGCGGGAAAGTTTAATTTAACGGCCAACGGATGCTGTTTTATACGCTTTTGCTTGACTTTGGGCGGTTGTACTGATAAACTTATAATGTTTGGTTTTGGTTTGAATATGTAATATTGTGCTATATAAACGGGGGAATATTAATGCTCGCAAACACTGAAAAAAGTATGGACAAGCTCGTCGCACTTTGTAAAAACAGGGGCTTTGTCTATCCAGGCTCTGAAATATACGGCGGTCTCGCAAACGCATGGGATTATGGCCCTCTCGGCGTTGAATTCAAAAACAATATAAAGAAGGCATGGTGGCAGAAATTCATACAGGAATCGCCTTATAATGTCGGCCTCGACTCTGCAATACTTATGAACCCGGAAGTCTGGGTGGCTTCCGGCCATGTGGGCGGTTTCAGCGATCCTCTGATGGATTGCCGTGACTGCAAAACCCGTCACCGCGCGGATAAACTGATCGAGGATCAGGCTGGTATCATAGCCGATGGCTGGAGCTTTGAAAAGATGACGGAGTTTATCAAGGAAAAGGGCATAAAGTGCCCGAACTGCGGCTCCACAAATTTCACTGACATTCGCAGTTTCAACCTTATGTTCAAAACATTCCAGGGCGTAACAGAGGATGCGAAATCGGAAATTTACCTGCGTCCTGAGACTGCACAGGGCATTTTCGTGAACTTTGCGAACATTGCAAGAACAACCCGTAAAAAAATACCTTTCGGAGTCGGACAGATAGGAAAATCTTTCAGGAATGAAATTACCCCGGGCAACTTCATCTTCCGTATCCGCGAATTTGAGCAGATGGAGCTTGAGTTTTTCTGCAAGCCCGGCACCGACCTTGAATGGTTCAAATACTGGAAAGACTTCTGCGAAAACTTCTTGCTCAGTCTCGGCATGAATAAAGAGAATATGCGCCTGAGGGACCATGACAAGGCGGAGCTGTCCTTCTACTCCAAAGCGACTACGGATATCGAATATCTGTTCCCGTTCGGCTGGGGCGAGCTGTGGGGTATAGCGGATCGTACCGACTACGACCTTACCCAGCACATCAATCACAGCGGCAAGACGCTCGACTACTTCGACCAAGAGACCAATGAGCGTTATGTGCCGTATGTCATAGAGCCCTCCCTTGGTGTCGAACGCGTCGCACTTGCCTTCCTGGTGGACGCCTATGACGAGGAAGAAATCGGTGAGGGAGACAAAAGAATCGTTATGCACTTTCATCCTGCACTTGCGCCGTTCAAGGCATGTGTGCTTCCATTGTCCAAAAAGTTGAACGACAGCGCCTTAAAGATTTATGATGAACTGAGAAAGCACTTTATGGTCACCTATGACGACGCAGGTTCTATTGGGAAACGGTATCGCCGGCAGGACGAAATCGGTACGCCTTTCTGCATTACTTATGATTTTGATTCAGAGAATGACGGCTGCGTGACTATACGCGACCGCGATTCAATGCAGCAGCAACGCGTTCCGATAGATTCAGTTGCGTCATTCATTAGTGAAAAACTGAAATTCTAATATAGAATAATGTTAATAAGCCGCGGAGTTTTCTCCGCGGCTTTTTTGTATGCCAAAACAGCCATCCAGCAAAATGAATGGGGATAGAATAAGACGGCCTTCCGATGTAAAAGATAAAATAACAGGCAGTAGTATTTTTTGCTTAGACATTGACGAATAAATACAAAACTGTTGGAAAAAACATAAATAGTATAATTTGGATTTAAAGCACAAACTCAATTGAAAATATTGTTAATAAAATATAAAATTGATTAATTATGTTGGCTTCATAATACAAATTGTATAATTTTTAATGATGATTTTCACCGAGAAGGATGGTAATATCCGTGGCTGTTTCAGCGAAATCAATCCTAAAATATTTCGCGTCAAAATTCAGCGAAATAGGCACTGTCAAAAAATCATCACCTGAGGCGGGGAGCGCCACTGAATATACGCAGCTCAAGCGCAGTCTTCTCGACAATATGACGTATTTGCAGGGCGAATTTGACGGGTGTGCTGATTTTGTCAGCAAGGAACTTACTACATGCAATAGAAAGGCAATTATAATCAGTATTGACAACATGGTCGACAAACTCACGCTGACACAAAGCGTGCTTACCCCTTTGAGCAAAGCCGAACCGCCTATGGGGCTGATGACCGATGATGATATTTTTAACTGGTTTAGGGATTCCCTGTTGTCATCTGCCGATGAGAAAGAGGTATTTTCCTTTGAAGAAGTAGAAAGCCACATCATGTCCGGATATGCTGTCTTTTTGATGGACGGGGTCAACAGGGGACTTGCGTTCGGACTTCAGGGATTCAAATACAGATCCATAGATGAACCTAATCAGGAGACAGCGCTAAGGGGCTCACGCGAGGGATTCGTGGAGCCGCTGAGAATAAATATGATGTTGGTGCGCCGCCGCATAAAAAACCCTAATCTCAAATTTGAAATTTACAAAGTGGGTAATGAATCAAAAACTGAAATTTGCCTGACGTATATAAACGGCGTAGTTGAAGAAGAAATCTTAAATGAAGTGAGACACCGTATCAAGACGATTAATATAGATACGGTTTTTGCGTCGGGGTATATACAGAAAAATTTTCAGGATTGCCCCTATTCAATATTCTCAACCGTTGGAACAACGGAACGACCTGATACATTCTGCGGGCGGATTAACGAAGGGCGTATCGGCATAATTGTTGATAATACACCTCTTGCGCTCACTATGCCCTTTCTATTTATTGATAATTTTCAGAATATGGACGACTATGCGGTCGGCCCCTATTATGCAACCTTTACACGCATTTTAAAATACCTGGCATTCTTTACGTCAATCCTGGTTCCTGGACTCTATGTAGCTATCGGCAGTTTCCACCAGGCATACATTCCGTCACAGCTTCTCTATACGCTGGCACAGGCGGAAGAGGCGACACCATTCCCGTTAGTTTTTGAGGCGCTGCTGATGCAGATTGTCTATGAGATGGTGCGGGAAGCCGGACTTAGGCTTCCGAAACAAATCGGATTTGCTATCAATATAGTCGGCGCGCTCATCATAGGCGAGTCCGCTGTTTCGGCGGGGCTCATTGGAGCGCCTATGGTTATTATTGTCGCAATAACAGCCACTACGACCCTTATTATACCGACTCTTTATGAAAGCGGCGTTGTTTTGCGGTTTGTGTTTATAATCCTCGCCGGAATGGCTGGTATGTACGGTATAATACTTGGAATCGCATTTTTAGGATTTCACTTAACCTCGATTAAATCCTATGAAGTGCCGTATACTGCGCCGATTTCACCGTTCAATGCGCGCGCAATGAGGGATGTCGTCGTAAGGGCGCCATGGACTATACTGTCGAAGCGAAAGATTGCGGCCCAGGATATGCCGGGTTCAAACGTAGACAAAACTCAAAGCTGAACGGAGCGCTTTCGGATGGAGAAAAAATCATATATTTCTGCTTATCAGGCCGTGATGTTGCTGTTTGTGGGAAGGATCATGTTTTCAAGCTCGTATCAAGCGGCAATCCAAGCGGAAAACTCATTCCAGGATTTATTGATTTCGGTGGTAATCACTTTCATCCTCAATTTTATTGTCGCCATACCAATACTTTCACTATTAAAGAGATATCCCCAGAATGACATCATAGAAGGGGGAATAAATATTTCCGGCAGAGGGTTCGGGAGCTTTCTGGCGATTTTGTACTCCCTCTTTTTTATTTTCAACGCCACTGTAATTGCCGGGAATTTTGAAAACTTCTTTACGGCGACAATTGTCCCAGAAGTGAAGGCGTATTTTTCAGGATTACTTCTGATTATTGTTTGCCTTTATGGAGCGGTGAAGGGGATAGAATCAATCGCTCGGTTCGGCAGCGTTGTAGCGGTAATTTATATTCTGACATTTATCCTTATCGTTAGCTGTCTCATCCAAAGGATTGACTGGAATGAGCTGAGGCCGCTTCTTTATAATGGACCAGGTATAATGCTGCGTGGCGTTATAATGAATTATAATATGAGTATCCAGATTGTTGCGCTTGGTATACTCATGTCAAACATTGTCCCCGGAAAGAGTCCCTTCAAAACCTTTGCGGCATGGAACATATTATCAACGGTTATATTCTTCATTTTGGAACTGATGATAATTACAGTAACCGGGGCTTATGGGGCAAGCGATATTTATCCAGTACGCCTGCTTGCATCAATTGCACAGATAAGTGTTTTTGAAAGGCTGGATATCTTGGATATGATCGCTTGGGTATTGAATATAATTTTGACTCTGACATTATATATTTACCTTGCTGTGGCATGTTTGCTAAAAATCGGGCTTAATAAGCACAGACGCCTTTTGATATTTGTTTCAGGTGTCATTGTTTTATTAGGTTCGTTGTATTTTTCAAGCGATTTCCCCATTTTGCAGAGCATAATGGTGAGCGGCTATTACAGTTTGATAAACACTATATTTATCGTTATCATTCCGCTTGCGCTTCTTATTATCGACACAGTAAAGGGAAAGGTGCTCCAAAATGCGAATAAAAATGCCTAATCTAAAAAGAATCTGTGCGCTTGCATTTGCACTCATAATACCGCTCAGCTTTTCTGGTTGTATGCCGTACCAGGAACTTAAAGAAGAGTCAATAGTAGAAGGTATGGGCATTGATTACGGAAAGAACGCGTATAGTGTAACATTTCAGATAAACGATATGCAGCAAAGTGGGGGAAGCGGTAAGGAAGATCAAAAAAACAACAAACCGCAGATTAAGATTGTCCAAAGCACAGGCGCATCCCTTTTTGAAGCGGTGAGAAATGCAAATTTACAGAATGGGCGAAAATTATTATTCTCAAATATCCGCGCTTTTGTCCTTGGGGAAGAGGTTTGCAAAGATCATTTTGCGGAGCTCCTTGATTTTATGTCAAGAAACGATCAAATCGAACCTACAAAAAAGATTCTTATTGCTAAAGGGAAGGCCGCTGATATCCTAACCTTTCAAGAAAATGATGAGATTCTTCCGGCTGTCAACATCGAGCAGATGGCGAAAAGGTATATTGAAACATCGAAGATTCCCAATAGCGAGCTACTCGATGTACTTAAGTGTGTCGCTTCCGGGATGGTAGACCCTGCGGTTACGGCAATCTCAATAGAGAATGTCTCAGGAATGGATACTCTTATGGTGTCCGGAACAGCAGT
The DNA here is from genome assembly GCF_036762875.1 of [Clostridium] cellulosi. Taxonomy (NCBI): domain Bacteria; kingdom Bacillati; phylum Bacillota; class Clostridia; order Eubacteriales; family Oscillospiraceae; genus Ruminiclostridium; species [Clostridium] cellulosi. The sequence continues at coordinate 14,430 of NZ_JBAIZF010000026.1, forward strand.
TATTCACAAAAACAAGCTTGCCGGTTTTCTCGATCATGAGCAGTCGAGAGGGTTTATGTGGATTACTGGACGCGTCAGAGGTGGCACTATTCAAAGCAAGCTGCCTAAGGGCGGAACGGTTACCACCGAAATTGTGGACAGCCAAAGCAAGATAACGGTCGGCGGCGATGAGAAAGCGCCAATCATAAATATATCAGTAAAAAATAAGACTAACATCACAGAATTTAGTTCTAATGTAGGGTATGTTATCGACAGTGATTTCTTAGACCAGCTTGGGGATATTCAGGCGAAAGAGGTAAAGGCGGAGATTGAAAAGGCAATACAGCAGGCGCTGTATAACTACGGCGCCGACATCTTCGGGTTCGGGCAGAGAATATATCGGGATAAACCGGAGCTTTGGCGAAAAATCGGCAAAGACTGGGACAAAAACCTAAATAATATCCAATTTAGAATCAGTGTTCAGTCGGATGTAGATCATATAGGTCTTACCAATCAGCCGACCCATTCTGCAAAACCCAGCTCATAACAAAAAACCGCCGGCCTTATAATAAGACCGGCGGTTTTCTTAATGCAGAAAAAACTGAATTATAAACATAAAAACAACACTGAAACAGACAATCACAATCAATACTGCTTCAATTATCCTGAATACCTTAAGCTTTCTGAACTTCGCTGATATAAGCCGCGCAAACCGGTAAAATATCTCGTATATACATAGGAAATACACCGCAGCGCCTGATTGGCTGATATTCCACGCCGAAGCTATATCCCCGTGTGTCATATATGTAAAACAACGGGTCATTCCGCAGACAGGACATCTGTAACCTGTATAAAACCGGAAAAAGCAGATGGTCCTTATGGGGACAGAAAAGCCGAAGATATGCAGTGTATTAGTTGTGCCGTCTGTTGAAAGGAATGCTGAAATGATTATCGGTGCCGCACACAGCAATAAAAATGCGATGTCGGTAAAATCAGCTAATCTTGTACCTGTACGTGTAATCTTCATATCTTTCTGGGTGTTGGATTATATCAATGAATTTGTCGAAACCGAATGCCGCGAGGCTGACTATCATATAGATTGAAATTAAGATAGCTACGATGGAAAGGACAATACCGGCGATTGCAAAACCCTTTGTTTTGGACGAGCCGGTTTTCGGTGCGTTCTTATTTGAGATAATACCGAGAATAAGTGATACAATACCGAATATGCCGCCAACTACGCAGCAGGATGTAACGAGCGCGATAATACCAAAAATGAAGGATACGATGGATTTTCCGTCCGTTGTCTCGGGCGGATTGTAATTTGAACCGAAACCGGGCTGTGGTTGAGCGTTAAAACTTGGCTGGGCATTAAAGCTGGGCTGCTGTGGCTGGGAGTTGAAGCCGGGCTGTTGTGGCTGGGCATTTTCCCCCTGGGCCTGTTCGTTGTTTTGGCTTGAGAACAGATAACCACAGTTTTTGCAGACGACATCATCGTCTCCGCAGACATAATTACATTTTGGACACTGTTTCACTTGAAAAACCCCTTTGTTGTCAATTAAAATTTAATTAACCACAAATTATGTATGCGCAAATCGTCGATATCCGAAATTTTGTCGAAGCTGCTTCCCATTGCTGATAATGTAATAATACCTATCGCCGTCAGAATAATTAGCAGAACCATTAATACAAGGGCGACGATGCCAAGGGTTATGCCTGCGGTTGTAAATCCCAGACCTTTTTCCCTTCCTTCGGAAGCTTTGATTTTGGAACGGCCGACACAGCCGAAAACGATAGCCAGGATAGACGGTATTACACCGGTAAAATAGGCGCACATAAAAACAACGCCGACAATGCCGAGAACAAAGGAAGCAATTGCAAATGGATTATTTTTGGGTTCAACACGGACATTAGGTTGCCATGGGTTTTGGGGATAGGGATTAGGATTGGTATATTGTCCTTGAGTTTGATTTGAATAGGTTGTATTGTAGTTTCCCTGGAACTGACCGGGATTGGAAGAATGGTACTGGCTTTGAGATTGGGTGCCATAATATGGATTATATTGTTGCTGCGAAGCATTGTTAAAATCGGCGGCATTTGAATTCGGAGTTGATGCCGCCGCAGAAGCGGTTGTTTGATTTTGCGCCGGGCTTGTAAAGCTGGCTTGACTTTGGGCTGAGTTTTCAGTGCTGCCATCGTTTTTCGTTTGTTCGGCAGCGCTTTCTTGGTCGAGCCTGCAGCCGCATGAATCGCAGAATAGATAATTGTCTCCACACTGCTTGCCGCACTTAGGACAAATTTTCATTACTACTCCTCCAACTATTGTCAATATAATAGACAAATATAATAAATAATATTACGCTAAACTGAGAAATTTAATGTTTTCGATAAATAATTACAGATAACAAGCCTACAAGAGCTGGAGGCTGCAGCGTGGACAAAAATTTACTTATAATTATCGCTCTTTTCCGACAATGTCCGGCAATAAATAGTTTCTCAGAGCGGCAATATCTTCGACAATCTTGTCAAAGCCGCTGGCCTCAAGCTCATCTAATTTACCATAGCCAAAAAGAACGCCAACAGAACTTATTCCGGCAGATTTTGCGCCAGCGGCATCATATTTTCTGTCGCCGACAATAATGGTATTATCACGGTTTACGTCGCTGATTCCCTCAAGTGCCTTATTAATGGAGTCTTTTTTCAGCCAGGGAATGCTGATGTTTTTCGGCGCCCCTGCAATGGCGTCGAAATAGCGGTCAAGACCAAAATGCTTTATAACAATCTGTGCAAAAAGCTCATACTTTGACGTTGCAACGAAGAGGCGGCAGCCCGCTTCTTTCAGGTCGGCTAAAAGTTCTGGTATGCCGTCATAGGGCTTTGCGTTGAACATCTCTCCGTTCTCATAATAACGGCGGAAAATATTTGTGGCTATTTTTGTAGTTTCAGCGTCAAGGCCGCATACTTCAGAAAAGCCTTTGTCAAGCGGTGGGCCCATGAAGCCCTCAAGCCGCTCGTCACTTGGAATCGGAAAAGAAAGTTCTTTTAAAGCTTTTTTTACACTTCCGAGAACTCCTGGTTTTGTGTCAAGAATTGTTCCGTCAAGATCGAAAAGAATGTAGTTATAGCGCTTCAAAGACAATTCCCCATTTATAGAATATCCGTAAGACCATACTAATTTGAATTTTATTAGAAAGTTTTAAATTATATTGTCAGAAATTTGCGTTTTCTTATGTAATTACATAAACCCATATGTTTTACCTATTCTAATTATATAATATTTCAAAAAAAATATAAAGGAAAATTTCTATTTTTTGAGTTTTGGAACTTGATTTTTTTAAAAACATATGTTATTACTGTATATAAAGTATATATACAGTAATAACTGATATGCTAATACGGATATTCGGTACTCAAAACATATTGGCTCATTTTTGGGTGCATAGATGGACAACAGATGTTTGAAAGGGGGCACAGCGTGCGAATACTAATTTCCAACAGTTCCGGCGTGCCTATTTATGAGCAAATCGCCGCGCAAATCGCCGAATCCATCGCAAAAGGGCTGCTAAAAGAAGGCGATGCGCTCCCGTCGATAAGGCAGCTTGCAAAGGATTTGAGGGTGAGCGTAATAACTACAACGAGGGCATACAATGAGCTTGAAAACAAAGGCCTTGTTACAGCGATGCAGGGAAAGGGCTATTTTGTCTCGGCATCGGATTCAAATGCAATAAAAGCAGAATACTTAAAAAGGATAAAAGGCCACCTCCAAGAGGCGGTGAAGGATGCTAAAACAGTTGGGATTAACGGTGCTGAACTTCAGAATTTGTTGAAAATATTAATAGAAAGGGAGAGCATTGATGACTGATATACTCAATGTGGCTGGATTGACCAAATGCTTTGATGGCTTTACCTTAAATAATATCAGCTTTAGACTCCAGCCCGGCTATATCATGGGACTTGTAGGCCCAAACGGTTCCGGCAAAACCACAACCATAAAACTGATTATGAACATGATGAAAAAAGACAAAGGGGCAATTAACATCAACGGTTATGATAGCGTAAAGGGAGAGGTTGAGGCAAAGGAGCTTATCGGCTATGTTTCCGATGAGTGCATGTTTGTTGATGACTGGAAAACAGATGATGTAAAAAAGACGCTGGCACTGTACTACAAGAAGTTTGACGAGACACAGTTTGAAAGATACATTGACGATTTTGATTTGCCTCGTGGCCGTAAAATCGAGGATTTCTCAAAGGGTATGAAAACTAAGCTAATGCTCGCCGCGGCGCTGTCCCACGATACAAAACTGCTGTTGCTTGATGAGCCGACGTCGGGTCTCGACCCAGTTATCAGAACCGAGCTGCTCGACATTCTGCAGGAATATATTGTCCGCGGCAACAGGAGTGTGCTGTTTTCTACACATATAACGACCGACCTTGAGAAAGTCGCGGATTATATAACCTTCATCAACGACGGAAAACTTATTTTCAGTATGGATAAGGACAGCGTCCTTGAAACATACAGTGTTGTAAAAGGCAGCCCTGAGAGTTTTAACAGTGTAAAGGAAATCCTAATAGGGTGTAGGACGAATCGGATGGGGTTTGAAGGCCTTGTTTTATCCGAAAATGCTGCAAAACTACCGCGAGATGTTGTTTGTGAAAAGGCAACACTTGATGATATTATAGTCTATCATAGATTGGGGATACGGCCATGGGCGCTTTAAAATCAATGCTGCTCGACCTTAAAGCATGCAAGGTTTATTGGAAGAATATAATTCTTGTTCTCTTTGTGCTTGGGCTTTTCGTGATAAACATGTCAAAAAGCGTTGACGCACTCTTTTTAGTAATTTTTCTTCTTTTTCTGCCGCTTTGGCAATATCCGTTCGCAGCTTATGACAAATGCAGCTTGCTTTATCTTTCACTTCCTCAGAAAAAGTCGGATATAGTTCTCGGGCGTTATCTTCTCGCAGTGTTGGGGATTGTTTTCGCATTTATTTTAAGTGCGTGTATCGGACTTATATGCGACCCTCAGTCGGTGAAAAACGGCGATATGTTTCTGATTGCTTCGGTGAGCACCCTGTTTATAGCGGTACTCATTTCGGTACAGGCCCCAATTTTCTTCAAATTCGGGTATATGAGATCCAGAATATTTGCCTTTTTGTCATTAGGGATTATTGCCGGCCTAATAGGTTTTGCATTGCCAGAAGCGGTTGTCGGTAAAGATATAAGCAGTGTCATGGAGATGGCAAAAAGCCCGCTTATTCCGGTGATATTGCTTATTATCTCGGCGATAATTGTAGTTGTTTCATATTGCATATCCCTTGCGGTTTTTGAAAAAAGAGAGGGCTAATTTTCAGTAAGGATTTGAAGAGGCAACGCTTGGCGGCATCTATTGGGGGTAATGACTTGAGAGTTGTAAAATCAATGCTGCTGGATTTTAAAGCATCTAAGACTAATTGGAAATATATAATTATTATTTTTATGTGTTTGGCACTTTTGATGATATTCTCAGAAGGCGAAATTATGACCTTTTTCTTTACATTTTTTCTGTTTCTGTCTTTCTGGCAGTTTCCATTCGATGCCTATGACAAATGCAGCATGCTTTATCTTTCAGTTCCTCAGAAAAAATCCGATATAGTGCGCGGGCGTTATCTTCTTGCCGTACTGGGAATTATTATCGCGTTTTTTGTAAATACGTGTTTTGGGCTTATTTTCAATCCCCGGATAATGCGAAACGGTGAGATACTCCTTATTGATTCGGAAAGTGCATTGCTTTGGTTTATTGTTGTCGCGATACAGGCTCCGTTTTTTTTCAAATTCGGGTATATGAAATCCAGAATATTTGCTTTATTGTCACTTTTCCTCGGATTTGCATTTCCAGCAGTATTTTTAACCGAGAGATTGAGACATGTATCAGACTTCGAGATAAGCCCATTGATACCGGTAATACTGCTTATCATCTCGGCGATAATCATGGTGATTTCATATTGCATATCCCTTGCGGTTTTTGAAAAAAAGGACATTTAGCAAAGCGTTTCCCGCGTTTGCATATGTTTCCTCAATACTGTATAATTTAATGTGGCATAATAAAATGAGCGGCTTTCAACAGAAAGTTGATTTTTTGTTGAAAGACAAAGCTGTTATGCCGCATTATTTTTTTATAAAAAGAGGAAACCCGATGAGTATTTACCTTGATAATTCAGCAACTACACGCGTCTGCGATGAGGCGGCGCAAAAAGTGCTGGACGCTATGCAAAACCATTACGGCAATCCCTCTTCGCTTCATTCAATGGGAGTGGACGCCGAATTGATATTAAAAGAGGCCCGCGAGAATATCGCTGACGCCATTTCAGTAAAGCCCAATGAGATATTCTTTACCTCCGGCGGAACGGAGGCGAACAACCTTGCCGTATTCGGGGCGGCTAACGCCTTGAAACGGCTTGGGAAGAGGATTGTAACAACCTCGATTGAGCACCCGTCTGTTTTAAACGCCATGAAAGAGCTTGAAAAACAGGGCTTTGAGGTGATATATTTAAAACCTGCCCCGGACGGAGCAATAAAAGTTGAGGATCTAAATGAGGCTGTTACAAGTGAGACTATACTTGTCAGCATTATGATAGTAAACAACGAAACCGGCGCAATCCAGCCGGTAGAAGCGGCTAAAAAAGCCATAAAAAGAGCGGGCAGTCCTGCTCTGTTGCACTGCGACGCAGTACAGGGCTTTTTGAAGGTGCCGCTGCGTCCGGCAAGGCTCGGGATTGACCTGATGACCATGAGCTCGCACAAGATTCATGGCCCTAAAGGCGCGGGCGCTTTATATATAAGAACCGGCGCGCGCATACTTCCCGTCATTTTCGGCGGCGGGCAGGAGAAGGGTATCCGTTCCGGCACAGAGCCGGTGCCTGCGATTGCCGGTTTCGGCGAGGCGGCGAGGGTCGCCTATAAGAAGTTTGCCGAAACAAGGGAGAATATGTTTAAGCTGCGCGGCTATTTGATAGAGCGCCTTGCCGCAATGCCGCAGGTTGTTTTGAACCCGACCTGTGCAGGACAATCCTCGAAAGAAGAACTGTATGCCCCGCATATACTCAACTTCTCGGTGCCGGGCATACGGTCGGAGATTATGCTCCATTATCTTGAATCAAAGGGGATTTACGTTTCAAGCGGCTCGGCCTGTTCAAAAGGCGCAAGAAGCCGGGTGCTTGCAGAGATGGGGCTCCCATCTGATATCATTGATTCTTCAATAAGAGTCAGCTTCAGCCGCTTTAACACCCGTTCAGACGTAGAAACTTTGGCAGACGAAATTTTAAAAGGCGCGGAACGCCTTGCAAGGAGCAAATGATATGCGTGAAGTAATTCTCATAAAAAACGGTGAAATCGTATTAAAAGGGCTGAACCGGCCGACTTTTGAGTCAAGGCTGACGGGCAACATCAAACGCCGCCTTAGGAGCCTCGGGCGCTATACGCTGACGCGCGCCCAATCAGCCATGTTCATAGAGCCGGAGAGCGAAGATTTTGATATCGAAGAGGCTACTGAAAGGCTAAAGAAGGTTTTCGGCATAGCGTCCTTTTCGCGCGCCGCTGTCGTCGAAAAGGATATGGAAGTCATAAAGAAGGCTGCGGCCGAGTATCTTGAGGATGAGCTTTTGAGCGCCAGCAGCTTTAAAGTTACTGCAAAGCGCTCGGATAAAAAGTTTGCGCTTGATTCTCCTCAAATTTGTGCCGAGGTCGGCGCATACCTTCTTGAAAAATTCAGCAATCTCCATGTCGATGTTCATAATCCCGATATCGTGGTAATGGTCGAAATACGCGATTTTGGGGCATATATTCACGGCCCGTCCATTCAGGGCGCAGGCGGTATGCCGGTAGGTACAAACGGCAAAGCCGCCGTACTTATCTCGGGCGGCATAGACAGCCCGGTCGCGGCATATATGCTTGCCCGCAGGGGCGTAACGCTCAACGCCATCCATTTTGAAAGCCCGCCTTATACAAGCGAGCGGGCACGGCTGAAGGTCATGGAGCTGCTGAAGATTGTTTCCGAATACAGCGGCCACATCACCTGCGACGTCGTGCCATTTACGCGCATTCAGGAGGAAATCAGGAAAAACTGCCCTGAGGACCTGTTTACGTTGATAATGCGCAGGCTTATGATGAAGGTGGCGTCCCGCCTCGCAATAAAAGAAGGCTGTCAGGTGCTTGTAACCGGTGAAAGCATAGGCCAGGTCGCAAGCCAGACGATAGAGGCTATCTCCTGCACCGAAAAGGCAGCCGAACTCCCTGTGTTTCGCCCGCTGATAGCCATGGATAAAGAGGATATCATTAAGATAGCGAGGAAAATAAATACATTCGAGACATCTATCCAGCCCTATGAGGACTGCTGCACTGTATTTACCCCACGGCACCCCAAAACAAAGCCGCGTTTAAACGATATACTTAAAGCTGAGTCCAAATTCGATTTTGAGCCGCTTGTTGAGGAAGCGATTGCAAATACCGAACGTGTCGATATCTATCCAAAGTATTAAGCGGGGGTATCTATGAATACTGAAATACTGGCAGTCGGAACAGAACTGCTTCTCGGCGACATAGTGAATACGAACGCGCAGTATCTTGCGCGGGAAATGGCGGCTATGGGTTTTTGCGTGCTGCACCAAAGCGTTGTGGGCGACAATCCCGGCAGGCTCAAAGAAGCTGTGGAGATGGCGCTTTCCCGCAGCGATATATTGATAACAACTGGCGGGTTAGGGCCCACCGACGACGATATCACAAGGGAAACAATAGCCGAAGTCCTCGGCTTGGAGCTGGAACTTGACAATGAGGCGCTCAAAAGTGTCGAAGAGTATTTCAAAAGAACTGGCCGCGTGATGAGCGAAGTCAATAAAAAGCAGGTAATGCTGCCCCACGGCTGCTATGTACTTAAAAACGACTGGGGCACTGCGCCCGGCTGTATTGTCGAAAAAGACGGCAAAACGGTCATAATGCTGCCTGGCCCGCCGCGTGAAATGAAGCCGCTTTTTGAAAAGCGCGCAAAGCCATATCTTGAAAAATACTGTGACGGGGTAATCAAATCGGTCACGTTGAGGGAGTTTGGCATACCCGAATCCAAAGTTCAAGAGATGCTCAGCGACCTTATGCAGGGGGCCAATCCTACCCTCGCTCCCTACGCCAAATCGGGCGAGGTTTTGCTGCGGGTTACGGCAAGGGCTGGCAATGCCGAAAAAGCCCTCGAGATGTGCCGCCCGCTTGTAGAGGAAGTTAAAAAGAGGCTCGGCGACAGCATTTATGGTGAAAATGTCAGCAGCCTTGAAGAGGTTGTCGTCAGAAAACTTCAGGAAAAGCACCTGAAGGTCAGCTTTGCGGAATCCTGCACCGGCGGTTACGTCGCAAAACGGCTGACCGACATTCCCGGCAGTTCAGAGGTTTTTGAATGCGGCGTCGTCACCTATGCGAACAGGATAAAGCACCAGCTTATCGGGGTTAAGAACGAAACACTTGCCGAATACGGTGCGGTAAGCAGCCAGACGGCAGAACAAATGTCGAAAGGGGTAAGAGAACTTTCGGGAGCGGATATCGGCGTCGGCATAACCGGTATTGCAGGGCCGGGAGGAGGCACACCGAAAAAACCAGTCGGCCTTGTCTATATATCTGTCTGCGACAGTGAACACTGTTATACCAAACGGTTTATTCTTGGACATGGCAGCAGCGAGGGCGAACGCGAGCATATCCGCTATCTTGCCGCTTCGAATGCACTCGATATGGTCCGCAGGCTGATAGACGGCTTGCCTATTGAATAACCAACCGCTGACGAAAAACGCAACTGCAAGAGGGTTGAATTTTAATGGGGCGATTCAGTATTAAAAATTTAATCCCGCTGAAAGGCGACAGCGCAGGCGAAGTCATCAGAAAGATACTGGTTATTATATTTGCAGTGGTTTTTTTAGTCAGCGTCGGCTATATAATTTCCTATTATCATGAGATAAACGCCAATAAAAATCTCAATCAGAAATTGCAACAACAGCACAAAGCAGCCAGCAGCACGGTCCCCAGCAGCAGGGCATCCCAGAGCAACGGCATACTGCCTGAGCTTGTTTCTTCATACAATATAAACAAAGAGACCGTCGGCTGGATAACGATTCCGGGCACGAATATCGACTATCCCGTCGTGCAGGACAAATCCGACACCAAAAACGAAAAATATCTGACGACAGACTTTACCGGCAAAAAGGAAAGGCACGGTTCAATCTTTCTCGACTTCCGCTTTAATATAAAGCCGCTGTCCCAGGATTTGATTATCTACGGCCACAACATGAAGGACGGCCAGATGTTCGGCGAGCTTGAAAAATACTGCAAAGCCCGGGGCAACGATTATGTCGGGTTCTATAATTCATCGCCGATTATCGAGTTTGATACGCTTTATGAGCGATATAAGTGGAAGATTTTTGCCGTATTCGTCACGACTGGCAACCCAGACCACGAAGGCTCGATAGATTATATTAACCCGAAGCTCGGGAGCGACAGTGAGTTTAACGCTTTTATAAAAGAGATACGCCGCAGGTCGTTTATAAACACAAAGGTCGACGTCCAGCCCGGCGACAACCTGCTGACACTGTCAACCTGCAATTATGATTACCCGAGAGCGGATAACGAATGGGCAAGGCTGGTTGTAATGGCGCGCAAAGTAAGGGACGGCGAGAGCACCTCAGTCGAACCGGCAGAGGCCAACAAAAATGTAGTTTACCCGAGTATTTGGTATAAAAAGAATAAATAGCACCGAGTCAAGGCGGGTTTCCGGCTGTGCCCGGAAACGCGTCTTTTACGCTGTTTTGCAGTTGATAAAATCCTATTGGTAAAGTATAATTATGTTGCCTTAAATTTATATAAAGGTCAGCGGCGTATAAATTCAGCCACTGCGTCTATATACTTAATTGGAAAATGAGACCCAAAATTTAACTTACAGCCGCTTGGTGGCGGCGGATTGGAGCTTTTATAATGAACGACAGATTAAATACTTTTTATGAAACTATAAAAGGACGCCGGATTTCAATGCTCGGTATCGGCGTCAGCAATACCCCTATTGCTAAGATTTTTGCGGCAAAGGGCGCCATTGTCACCGCACACGACAAGAGAACCCGCGAAAAGCTCGGAAAGACAGCCGACGAGCTGGAGGCCGCCGGCGTAAAACTTTGCCTGGGGGAGGATTATCTCAAAGACCTGGACGCTGATATAATCTTCCGCACCCCGGGCATGAAATTTTACCTGCCGGAGCTTGTCGCTGCCCGCGAAAGGGGAGCGGTGGTCACCTCTGAAATGGAGGTATTCTTTGACCTTTGCCCATGCAAAATCATTGCTGTGACCGGCTCGGACGGCAAAACCACCACTACGACGATTATTTCAAAAATGCTCGAAAAACAGGGCTATAAGGTATTCCTTGGCGGCAACATCGGCCGCGCGCTGCTGCCTGAGGTTGAAAATATGGGGAAAGATGATTTCGCGGTCGTCGAGCTTTCGAGCTTCCAGCTTATATCAATGCGCAGAAGCCCCGATATAGCCGTAATTACAAATATGTCCCCGAACCACCTCGACATGCACAAGGACATGGACGAATATATAAACGCCAAAAAGAATATAATCCTGCACCAGAACGCTTTCGGGCGCGCGGTGCTTAACCTCGACAACGATATTACGAGGAGCATGGTGCCAGATACCCGCGGCGCCTGCCTTATGTTCAGCAGAAAGCAGAAAGTGAATTTCGGCAGCTTCCTTGACGGGGATAAGCTCTGCTATGCCGACAAAAGCGGCGTTTATGAGGTTATGAAGACAAGCGACATATTTATCGACGGCATGCACAATGTCGAGAACTACCTTGCGGCCATAAGCGCCGTCTGGGGGCTTGTCGATATTGAAAACATGAAAGAAGTCGCCCGCACATTCAAGGGCGTTGAGCACCGCCGGGAGTTTGTCCGCGAGCTTGACGGGGTAAAGTACTACAACGATTCGATAGCGACTACGCCGTCGCGCACGATGGCGGGCCTCGAGGCGTATAACCAGAAGGTTATATTGATTGCAGGCGGATATGATAAAAAAATTCCGTTTGACGTGATGGGGCCGACAGTGGTAAGAAAGGTAAAGACGCTGATACTCATCGGCGCGACTGCAAAGAAAATCGAGGAAAGCGTCAAAAAGGCGCCGGAATATAGAGAGGGCAATCCGCAGATAATCCACGCCGCAAGCCTTGAGGAAGCGGTTAATATAGCCCGCAGGGTATCGCAGAAGGGCGATATCGTGACGCTGTCCCCGGCCTGCGCGAGCTTTGATATGTTCAAAAACTTTGAAACCCGCGGAGAGGTATTTAAGGATATTGTAAACTCGCTGAAATAAGCAGATGCTGACAATAACACTATAAATTTAGGTGATAAAATGGATTTGCAGAAATTACTGTTTTCGCTGTCTGAAACATCGTGTATCACAGGGGCGGGAACAGCGACTAATGTGGTTTTTGATACGGTAAAGAGGTTTGCGCCCGACACATTCCGCGACCCTCTCGGCAATATCATAGCGCCGGTTAAAAAGGCGAAAGAGGGCAGACCCCATATCCTGCTTGAAGCGCATATGGACGAAATAGGGTTCGTGGTTCAGACAATAGATGACGACGGCTTTGTCCATATAGGAAAAGTCGGTGGGCCGGATATCCGCGTTCTCCTCGGCAGCGAGGTGACGATTTTCGGAAAAGAGCCGGTTTACGGAGTGTTCTGCTGCCGCCCGCCTCATTTGTCCTCAAATGATGATTACAAAAAGGTTCCGGAACTCGACGAGCTTGCGATAGATATAGGCTATACCCACGACAAGGCTGTCGAGAAGGTTTCTCCCGGCGATTATATTACATTAAGGCAGGCCCCGGCGGAGCTTATAAACGGCTTGATTACAGGAAAAGCGCTCGACAACCGCGCCGGTGTTGCGACAGTGCTGCGCTGCCTCGAATTATGCGCAGAAAAGGTTGACTGCGGGCTCACCGCCGCCTTTACGCTGAGCGAGGAACTCGGTTGCCGCGGCGCAGTTACAGCCTCCTATACGGCGGCGCCGACCCATGCCATTGTGGTCGACGTAAGCTTCGGCTATACGCCGGACGCCCCGAAAGAGAAATGCGGCAAAATCGGCAGAGGCCCGATGATAGGGATTTCCCCCGTCCTGTCGGGTGAAGTTACATCGGTTTTATTTGAAGCGGCAAAAGCAAACAATATCCCGTATCAGACGGAAGTTATGGGCGGGGAGACGGGTACGAACGCCGACTCCGTTTCGATAAGCCGCGGCGGAGTCGCAACAGGCCTTGTTTCTGTTCCCCTGCGTTATATGCATACTGCGGTAGAGACAATCGCCGTCAGTGACGTTGAGAACACTGCGCGCCTGATGGCGGCTGCAGTCGAGCAGATTGGGGGCGGAAAGAATGTCTGAGATGTTTGTTACTTTTAAAGAACTTTGTCTTTTGCCGGGCGTTTCCGGCTGTGAAAAGCCCGTGGCGGACTATATAATAGATAAGATATCCGGTCTTGAGGGCGTCACCTACAAAGTGGACGCGCTGGGCAATATCATTGTCCATAAGAAGGGTGAGATGGCGCCAAAGATCAAATTGCTGTTGAGTGCCCATATGGACGAAGTTGGGCTGATTATAACCTCGATAGGCGACGAGGGCATGCTCAAGTTTACCTCCGTCGGTGGAATCGACCCGAGAGTAGTCCTCGGGCGGCGCGTCAACGTGAACGGCCATATCGGTGTAATAGGTACAAAAGCCGTTCATCTTCAGAAATCCGATGAGAGAAAAACGGCGCCGGATTTTGACAGCCTTTTGATAGATATAGGCGCGAAGGACAAAGAGGACGCCGAAAAGTATGTGAAACCGGGAGATAGGGCGGTATTTGAATCCGAGTTTGTAAATTTCGGCGACGGTTTTGTCAAAGCAAAGGCGATTGACGACAGGATCGGCTGCGCTATCCTGCTCGAAATATTGAAAAAACCGCTCAAGTACGACATAGATGTGACATTTGTCGTGCAGGAAGAGGTCGGTACCAGAGGAGCCAAAGCGGCGGCGTTCTCTGTGGCGCCCGAGGCGGCAATTGTTGTCGAGGCGACTACCGCGTCGGATATCGCTGATGTGCCGGAAGGCAAAAAAGTATGCTTCTTAGGGCGCGGGCCTGTCGTATCATTCATGGATAGGAGCACGGTATACGACAGGGGACTTTATGACCTCGCATTTAAAACCGCTAAGGAAAAGGGCATACCATGCCAGGCAAAACTCGCTGTGGCGGGCGGAAACGACGCGGGCGCTATTCATTTGTCCCGCGGCGGTGTAAAAACGCTGGCAGTTTCCCTGCCGTGCCGTTATCTACATTCGCCCTCCTGCGTTATAAAATATGAGGATGCGGAGAATACGTTTAAGCTCGTGTATGAGCTTTGTACCCGTATAGCGGGCTCTGAGTTATGCTGATAAGTGTAATCGAAGAAAACCTGAAAACAGCGCTGACAATTTTAAACCGCCGCCCGGAGTTAAATGTCCGGGTGAGCGGCCTGCTGAAAGCCTATGGCCTGAAGCGGCATTTTTTCAGGCTTTGGGTTCAGAATGAATCAACCTTGCTTGCAAGGCTTGAGGGAAGCTTTTTTCTGTGCAATAGCGCTGATACCGACTACGATGAGATTGCATTTTTCTTAAGGTTCAACCCATATTTTCAGCGCCTTTTCGGCACCGCTGAAGCTGTCGCCGCCGTTGAGGCCTGCCTTGAAAGCGGCGGGAAACTGAAGAAATATGATTTTCTCGAGTTTGAGGCAGCCGATGCTGTAATGCCGGAACGGGAAGTAATCTGCAATCCTAACCTTAATGACGTCTATGAGGTCATGTGCAAAGTTGGATTTCAGATTGGCGACTTCATGCCGTGGTATGCGGACGTATCCCACCGCATAAGGCACGGCTGCGCAAGGGCATTTTTAATAAAAGTGGGCGATAAGCCGGTTTCATCATGCCTTGTCAGCGCGGAATCGGATACGGCCGGCCTTTTGTCCGGAATCGGCACCGTTGAAGATTACAGGTCCCGCGGTTTTGCGTCGGATATCACGCGTTTTGCCTGCAAAAAGCTGACCGATGACAAAAAGTGCCCGGTTTTGGAATGTTGCCCTGCTATCACAGCGTTTTATGCAAGGCTCGGCTTCAGAAAAACAGCTGAAACCGCTGAACTGATTATAAAATGAAAGCGTTTACAACGCTTCTGACGACAAAATGGAGGATGTATGGAACAAAGCTTTTTTAAATTTGACAAACGAATAGAAAGCGCGGCCGAGGTGGCCCTCAACCTGTGCAGCGCCCCATTTGAGGAGATAGAAAAGACGGCGCGGTTCAACAGCATGAAGGTGCTGTCTGCGTTCGCAAAAAACAAAGTCAGCGAAGCTCATTTTGCCGGTTCAACCGGTTATGGGTATGACGACAGGGGCAGGGAAACGCTCGATAATGTGTTTGCGGACGCCTTCGGGGCAGAGGCTGCCCTTGTCAGGCACAATTTTGTTTCCGGGACGCACGCAATTACGACCGCACTTTTCGGGGTCCTGCGCCCGGGGGATATCATGCTGGCCTGTACGGGCAAACCCTACGACACGCTTGACGAGGTTATCGGGCTCAGAGGCAAAGGCATGGGCTCGCTCATGGAATACGGCGTTATATACCGCCAGGTGGATTTAAAAGACGGCGAACCTGACATTGAGGGTATTAAGGCGGCTCTGTCTGAACAACTGAAGAACGGCACACCCGTTAAGATGGCTTATATCCAGCGTTCACGCGGATACAGCCTGCGCCCGTCGCTTACCATAGCAAAAATCCGCGAAGTAGCGGATTTGGTCAAATCGGTATCGCCTGAAACGGCTATTGTAGTTGACAACTGCTACGGTGAGTTTGTAGAGCGGGAAGAGCCGACTCAGGCGGGGGCTGACCTTATCATCGGGTCGCTTATCAAAAACGCGGGCGGCGGGATAGCTGAAACCGGCGGATATATTGCCGGCCGCCGGGACCTTGTGGAGCTTGCCTCCTATAGGCTTACTGCTCCCGGAGCGGGCGGAGAGGTCGGTGCGACACTCAACCAGAACCGGAATATGTTCAAGGGCTTTTTCTTTGCGCCGCATGTTACGGCACAGGCCTTAAAAACCGCAGTTTTTGCTTCGGCGCTGTTTGAACTGCTGGGCTTTAAGGCGACGCCCCGCTATAATGAGCCGAGAACGGATATCGTTGAAACAATTGAGCTTAAAAATCCGCAGGCGCTTATCGCGTTCTGCCGCGGGATACAAAGCGGCTCGCCGGTGGATTCCTTTGTATCCCCTGAGCCCTGGGATATGCCGGGATACGACAGCAAGGTTATCATGGCAGCGGGGGCTTTTACACTCGGCGCTTCAATTGAACTGTCCGCTGACGCGCCGCTGCGAAAACCCTATGCTGTTTGGATGCAGGGCGGACTTACCTTTGAAAGCGGTATGACAGGTGTGATGTGCGCTGCCCAGGCGCTTGCTGACGGCGGATTTTTAAAGTAATATATACCTGAAAGCGCGCGTTGACATCT
This sequence comes from [Clostridium] cellulosi, assembly GCF_036762875.1. Taxonomy (NCBI): domain Bacteria; kingdom Bacillati; phylum Bacillota; class Clostridia; order Eubacteriales; family Oscillospiraceae; genus Ruminiclostridium; species [Clostridium] cellulosi. The sequence goes on from NZ_JBAIZF010000026.1 coordinate 30,983, forward strand.
ATTCTTCCGTGTGATATGATATATTTTGCTCAACGCAAAAGAAAAAAGAGCGGTAAAACCGCTCCATATATGCGGGTATGGCGGAATTGGCAGACGTGCCAGACTTAGGATCTGGTGGATTTATCCGTGCAGGTTCAAATCCTGTTACCCGCACCAAAATGCGGACGTCCCGAACGAAATGAGGGATGTCCGCTTTTTATGTATGGGTCAGGGTATGAACCTGTGTTCAAAAGCGAAGCGCATCCTGTTACCGAAGCAATGAAATAACGAGCAATAAATGTTTATAAGTTTAAAGCCTCACGCATAAACGTGAGGCTTTTCGCTAAATTAAAACTATATTTCGACAATTTTTGTTTTTTCTAAAGTCTTTGGGTATTTTCTGTTACCGAAATTTAAACCTATCATTAAATGATAGGACGGATTCGGAGTTTCCATTTTACAATACATAATTATCGTAATACGATAAAAAATTATTGCAATTTCAGAAATACCGTGGTATAATTATGGCAGATTATTCGAAAAGGGGCGTTAGGTATGAATCACCAACTTTCAGTATGGCTAAAGTTGGCCATTATTGTAACTGGTATTTGCGTTACAGTAATCTATTTTCTTGCTTTCCCATTTTTGGGAAAAGATATAATAAGTGACTACCCGGAGTTCCGCTCATGGTTTTGGCCGTGGCTTCTTTACCTGTGGCTCACTGCTGTTCCTTGTTATATCGCCATTGTGAGCGGATGGAAAGTTGTCAAAGAGATAGGAAGAGATCATTCATTCTGTATCGAAAACGCAAAACGTCTTAAGCTAATTTCAATCTTAGCGGCCACTGATTCAGCACTTGTTCTTATAGGAAATATTATTTTTCTACTGTTAAATATGAATCATATTTCAGTAATTCTGGTTGCGTTACTAATTATTATTGCCGGAATGGACTTATCAGTTTTGTTCGCGGCGCTTTCTAATATGGTTATGAAAGCGACAAAACTGCGTGAAGAAAACGAGCTTACTATTTAAGGGGCTTTGCTATGATTATTTTTAATATAGATGTCATGCTTGCTAAACGAAAAATGAGCGTAACTGAGCTTTCGGAACGTGTTGGCATTACACTTGCAAATATGTCTGTTCTAAAGAACGGGAAAGCAAAAGCTATCAAAATTGAAACACTGAATAAGATATGTAAGGCGCTCAATTGTCAGCCTGGTGATATTTTGGAATGGAGAGATACTGATTGACCTTTACGGTTATCATGTGATGTCTGCGTTTATCTACCGCCACAAAAAAACCAGTACAAAAATTATTTTGTACTGGCTTTTTGCCTATTTATAGATCAATTGCCGCCCTTGAATCCTTATAATAGTAATTTTCTATTTGCCTATAGTTTACCTTCCTTAACCACCCATATTGCTAAAACTATTATGGACAATAATGATATGATCATTACAGCAAAGCAGTATAGGTCAAATGCAACAGGTGGAATCGGCAGCCTTTTTAGGATAAAAGGGAAGATTGATACTTATGGTAAATGAAAGAATAACGGCTTTATTCTTTTTAATCAAATCACCATCACATTCTTTGTAAGTTAATTGTCGGGTTCATCTTTAGATATATTTCTAGGCCTGTTTATACTTATCACTTATAAAAGCGAAACAAAAGAACAATGTAGTAATTATAAACAGAATTATGGGTATCCAGGAGATAAATACATTTAACAAATCTGGGGACTGATGTTCCTTATTTGTTAACACAACCAATTTAAAACGCCGTTAAAACAAATCGATATTGAAATAATATTTGTTAAATAAAATCTTTCAACTAAATTTAATTCCGATTTGTTCAAGAACCCAATTAAACCAAGTTGTATCTTCGTATAGAATATGTGCCTCTGCAACCATGCCAGGTTTTATGTTTATTTTATCTCCATGCTTATCGGTAAGTGTTGTTGTTTTTGGTGTTATTATTGCTTTAAAGGTAACAGTTCCTTTTTCTTGATTGACCGTCGCGTCCGTATCAATTTTTTGTATTTTCCCTTTCAGTGTGCCGTAATCGCTTTGCGAAATTCCGGAAATAGCAATATCTACAGTTTCACCTGTTTTTATTTTAGCTCTGTCCTGGGCTTCTATATATGTTTCAAGTTCAAGAGAACCATTTTCACCGCCTGCTATTGTACCAATGGTAGTACCTGCCTGCAAGGTCATACCATTGTTAACAGGAATGGAAAGATGGACAATTCCGGATTGAGGAGCCGTAAGTATATAGGAAGAAAGTAACCTTGCATACCCATCCCTTTGTGTCTGCGCAGAACTCATTTCATTCATAATTTGTGACCGTTGTGTTTCAAGTTCGGATATAGTCTGTAATTTAATACTGTTCTTTTGGGCATTATTCTGTTTTTGCTGCGCTTTGATCTGGTCATCAGTGTAACCCATTGCTCTATATTCATCGTCACTAACATCATACTGTTTCATTTTTGTGCGTGCAAGTTCTATCGTATTATAAAAAGGGAGTTGTGAAGGATCCTTTTTATTAAAGGTGTTTTTACCTTTCTGAAGCTCCATGATGCATTTGTCGTAAAGACTTAGCTGTGTCTTGTAATATTTTATCAGATCATCTGCCTGCTGGACCTGAGTTTTTGTCTGCACGTTGTCAAATTCTATAAGGGGATCACCTTTTTTTACGTAGGCGCCTTCCTTAAGATTTACTTTTGTTATTGTCCCGGATATATTAGCAATTATATGAGATTTTTCACCATTTGTGATAATTCCACTCGCCTTTACAACATATGGTTTATGCAGAAATATGGAAGCAGTAACAACCGCGGCTACGAGAAGAAACGTAATACCAATGACGTAAAACATAAACTTAGGTGGATTTTTATCATAGAGTAGGCGACTGTCACGAAGCTCAGAGAGATTATAATACTTCATCTTATTTCACATCCTATCTAAGCCGACATTTACGCTAAACATTTTTATACGACGTAAATTATTTTGTTTCCTATAATTAATATTCTAACGATTGAAAGTCAAAGCGGCACCTTTACGGGAATGGCGATAATAAAACCAACTAATTAATACTTTTTATAAATTCTTTCATCAATGCCTGACAGTTTTCACAGCCATCTAGGACAGATGAGAAGGAATGAATATATCGCAGATAACGTTTGTCAAAATTTTTATGTTCCAAAAACAGTTCCTTTATGCTACGGTCAATATTTTTTAACATCTTTGAGCTGTTATAAAGTACATTTGCTGTTATTAAATATGAAAACCTGCTGTAATCACCCATCGACTGCTTTTTTAAAGCATACTCGTGGAGCAAAAATTTATAACCCAGCTTGATAAATTCAATCTGGAAAAACTGATCTTCGCACTTCGTATAAACTAAATCATTAAAAATCCAGTTTTTAAACTCAGCTTCACTCTTTGTTAGTTCTTGTTTATTTATAATTTTATAGATTAACATGCTGTCAAGTATAGCTATAACCGATTCGTTATATTGATGTGCTGATAGATTATCCTCAATAAAATCTTCACAAAGTCTAACGATGTAACTGTTTATTGGGAATTCGGCCCAAAAAGAGTTACGAAAAGCTATGCAGAATACACGCTTATCTTTTTTTATTAGATTGGCAAGGAGAATGTCACCGAGTACATTTTTATCATTTCTGAATAAATTAATTAACATTACACAATTAATAATAACTGTCGCAAGGCCCCACACACAGGTGCTTTTAAAAAATATTAAAAGGGTACCAATAATGATTAACAGGGCTGTAGCATATGCCCCGCCATATAAAAAATTTATATAATCGCTGATGCACTTTTCACAGCTTTTTTGATCGACAATTTTATTACGGAAAGCCGGCAGAACAAATCCGCTTTTCGTAAGTACACCATAAAGTCTGATTCTCAGTCGCTTATGGCCGTCATTGTTTATCAAAACAAATGGCCCAGCAACGAATGCTTTAATCTGATAGCCCGCTCTTTTTATTGCTAAGTAGTGTCCTAATTCATGCAGAAATATAGAAAAATAAAATAGTATTTCCAATGAAATCAGAAAAATGAATACTTGAATAAAAAGATAGTTGTTTGTTGAAAAAAGGTAGGTTTTATAATTAATATATACCTGATACAACCCGAACAATGAAACGATAGATAAAAAAATACATATTGCAATTCTTGCCTTTTTAAAGCAATCTTCAAATGATTTTTTGTATATATATGCCATTTTAACTTTTAACTCCATTTCAGTGAGTAATGTATAGATGGCCTACAATATAAGGCTATCTATACATACCCATATGTGGCAGAATTCAACGTGATTTTCTCCGTAAATTGCCGACAAAGTACCAAATTAGGTTATATACTATAGGGGGAACGATGCAAAGAAAGTATATTGGCTTAAGTCCATTTTTTATGCTTGGCCTTATACCCAAAAAATATATGCTGAAAAAGGAAATGAGATTATTAGTAACCTCATATATGATTCTCCCTTTATTGCTGCGAATATTTAATAAAACATGAATCTGCCGTTCTCTCATTTAATTTTACCATCAATAATAAAATTTTGCTGTAATTGGGGATTCAATCATTACTAAATTGAATTGTATATGACGGTCCGTTATAAGTACTGCCTATTACATAACCGGCAATAAATTTAGCAGCTGTGCCTACCGCTGAATTCCAAAAAATAATAAATGCGCCAACAGCTAAGGTAGCACTACCTGCTGTGCCCAATTCAATTGCAGTTGCTATTGAGTCGCCGACAGCATCAAGAGCGATTGGTTAATTCCCCAATGCCTACATGGACAATTAAACTACCAATATCGCCTCCGTCAACATATTCCATCTCTTCATTATCAAGTGCAATCGCATTAATAGGCAATGATAATACTGCTTCCATTTTAAACACTCATTTAATTTACTATTGTTTTAATTAATCTGCAAATATTGCCAACACAAATCACCGTTGGCCTGCTATTTGCCGAAAGGAACCATCGTCTTCCCAATACTATTTCACAGTATGATGGCATAAATTAATGCGCTTATAAGTTAGGGATAGCAGGGTATAATCATACCCTGCTAATTCCCTCCTTTTTTAATCAGCCATACTGCCAAAACTATGAGAGAAATTATTCCTATAATCATCACTGAAAAGCAATAAAGGTCGAATGCAAACGATGATATAGGCAATCTTTTTAGAATGAAGGGTAGGATTAGTAAAATACACATTAGAGACGAATAAATATAAAATGGTATATTCTTTTTAATACAAATCACCTGTTTCTGAGTTATTACCAAGCAATAATAAAGCCAAAAGGAACATGACTTTTATTTGCAAGAATGTACATCCCATTATGATTTGAGCATATCCACAAGTATGTGCCCCACAGTCCAAATCCAGCAGCAAGACCAGCAGCAATTGCTGGACCGGCGACTGGTAAACAGTGGCAATTGCTGTTGTAACGGAAGTACCTCCTGCTATAAGAGCTGAAAGGTCACCGCATTCCCTTGATGAAAGACGTATTAAATAACCGTTCGAAATTTTTGATATTGAGTAACCTCCGTCAACATATTCCATCTCTTCATTATCAAGTGCAATCGCATTGATAGGCAATGATAATACTGCTTCCATTTTAAACACGCCTTTATTTTACTATTATTCTAATAAATCTGCAAATATTGCCAACACAAATCACCGCTGGCGTATAATTGCCCATTGGAACCATCCTCTTTCCCCAAATACTATTTCAACACCGTATGTACGGCGTTAAAACCTGTGTCTGTACCTCGCTGTCCTCATGAGTTGCGGATAAACGATAGTTCCGATGCTCTATGGGATTATGTTATTCTATATATACTTTGAAAGTTTATCGAGAATCTGTTTTAAGGCTTTGTTTTCTCTAAGCTGTAATTTATTGGTCAGCAGCTATTAACCCCATTTATTGTCAGATTTTAAACAAATGTACTCTTTGGGAAATTGGCTAAATTATTAAAAAGTTGCCAAAGGAACAGTTGATTATCTGCTCCTTTGACTTACTCTACTATTGCCCGTTTTTAAAAGCAAAGCTATTTACAAATGAGATAATTAATATAAAGATAAGAAAAATAATCCATGACTCCAAAGAAACATTCATGGCTTTTTGGGCAATAATATTGATGAATAGAAGTAAAATACCGATTAAGGCATCAACAAAAAAAACTTTAAAAAATTTATTAATACGCATATTATGACCTCAATTAAAAATTTTGAATTACATACCTAAAGTGATTTTGCCATCAAATCCGGAAATTGCAAACAACAAAATATATACGCTTCCGTTACAAGGATAATTAAATGTGACTGAACTTGGGAAAAATTTGTTTGCTACACATGCCCCTATAATGCCAGCAAGTCCCGGAACAATTGCTGCGGCTACACCTCCTGTAATTCCAGCCGCCGCCAAGGCTGCTGTTGCAGCCGCAGTAGCTCCAACACCGACAGCAGCATTAAGGACACTCTTTGTAATTGTAAATTGAATGTTTGCACCGCCATTAACATATTCCATCTCTTCATTGTCAAGTGCGATCGCATTCATAGGCAATGATAATACTGCTTCCATTTTAAACACTCCTTTATTTTACTATTATTCTAATAAATCTGCAAATATTGCCAACACAAATCTCCGTTGGCTTATAATTGCCCATTGGAACCATCCTCTTTCCCCAAATACTATTTCAACACCGTATGTACGGCGTTAAAACCTGTGTCTGTACCTCGCTGTCCTCATGAGTTGCGGATAAACGATAGTTCCGATGCTTTGCAGGACTATATTATTTTACGTCTTGCCTGATTGGCATGAAGACATCGGCAAGTAGATACTGATCATTCTGGTTTACGAAAACTGTATAGCTGCTGCCGTCCAATTTTATGTCATTTTCAAAAGCGTAAACGGACGCCTTCATACTGGCGTATTGCAGATCCTGGACACTGCCTGTAAAGCGTACAAACAGACACGGCGACACACGAATTAACGGCTCAAATGTATATGGTGATTCGCAGCTTTCAGCAGGTTTGGTGAGCTGTAAAATTATTTTCGTGTTGAGTACTGGCCCACTGCCTTCTACACTCTTTGAGAGTGATGTTGAGGTTATAAGAGGGCCGCGCGTTTGCCAACCTTTAGTTTTTATGTATGACTGCATCATGTAAACTATACGCTGAATGTCGAATTTTGCATCAAGCGGTGCCCCATAGATTAATGCGTTTGTAATTTTTAAGGCTTTGTTTTCCCGAAGCTGTAATTTCTCTGACATTGCTTTCGTCAACTTCCTTTAAAAATTTTTCTTCAAGTCCGATTTCTTTGCGCTTTCTATCTTGCACTTAATTTTTATATCTAGCTTTTCGAAACAAATATTCCCCGCGTTTCTGCTAAGAAAATGTTTTAAAAATTAAGTTAGGAATAGCAGGGTATGATCATACCCTGCTAATTCCCTCCTTTTTTAATCAGCCATACTGCCAAAACTATGAGAGAAATTATTCCCATAATCATCTCTGAAAAGCAATAAAGGTCGAATGCAAACGATGATATAGGCAATCTTTTTAGAATGAAGGGTAAGATTAGTAAAATACACATTATAGACGAAATATAATATGGTATATTCTTTTTAATACAAATCACCAATTTCTAAGTTATTACCAATCAATCACTTGAAAAACTAAAGTTTAATAAGTGGAGAATAATCGGACTTTTCTGTTTTGCTTTGTTCAAGATAATTATAAAAAGGCGTAAAAATATATTTACCTATATATTTCTTAAAATTGAACACGAGTAAATAGTCCAATGGGAATGTACTAAAACTTATAAAGTCCCTATTTTTAGTTAGACGCCAAGACCAATTCCATAGGCAATTTTGCACAACAAAGATACCGCGGTGCCGACAGGTGTTCTATCCGGTCGGCACGCCTGTGGTACCTGTTGTTCTACATACAACAGCTGTAGTTCCAGATGCAGCAACAAGTAATGAGTTTTATAAATCGAATGGTATAAACTATGCGGTTATGTTTGCTATTTTTTAAAATGACGAGTTATCCTTAGATAAATAAAAACTACAATTCCTGCAATAATACCAATAATTACGGATTGAAGTACACTATTGACATTGTATTTTTTAAATATAGTTTCTGAAATTATTATGGCAATAACAATGTAAGCAATAAAGGCTATTAAAGCAGAAATTATTTTTAAAGATTTATTTTTCATTGTTATACCCTCAATTTATCGTAAATGAACAGCTTCCAAACGGTATCCAAATCTTCAAAGTGATGTCTTTATTTATATACTTTCTTGACAAACTGCCACCAATTATCCAGCCTAGTGCAGCTCCAAGAGAGCCGCCTATTAAACTTCCATAAACGGGGCCACAAGCGCTTCCTATAATTCCACAAATAATGCCACATATTGCAGAGCATAATGCAGTTGCTACATCTCGAAGGAAATCTCTCTTAAGTGTTAAGGTAAATGTTCCACCCCCATCAACATATTCCATCTCGTCAATGTCGAGATCAATCGCGTTCATAGGTAAAGTTAATACTGCTTCCATTAAAACACTCCTTTATTTTACTATTATTCTAATAAATCTGCAAATATTTCCAACACAAATCTCCGTTGGCTTATAATTGCCCATTGGAACCATCTTCTTTGTCAAAGATTATTTTAACACCATCGGGACATGGTGTTAAAACCTGTGTCAGTATGTAATCTCATCGCGGTCGTCATCAAGAGACATGTCCTCAGTTGCATCGTCCGTTTTTTCTACCCTTGATGCTGCAATAAGCTCATTTGCAGGTTCGTCGATTCCAACCTGAGACGCCCAAAGTTTATAGTATGCACCATGTTTTTTAAGGAGTTCCTCATGACTTCCACTTTCAACAATTTTTCCCTTGTCCATAACATAAATAATGTCGCACTTGCGTATAGTCGACAGGCGGTGCGCGACTATCAGCATCGTAGTGTTCTTCATTTTCTAAACAGTGTATCATAGATTTTTGCTTCGCTCATAAAGTCAAGATTGGAAGTTGCCTCATCAAGCAGCAGAATTTTTGGTTCTTTTACAAAGGCCCGCGCCAGTGCCAGTCGTTGGCGTTCACCACCTGATAAGTCAGCGCCAGCTTCCTGCAAGAATGTGTCATATCTTCCCGGAAGCCTGTCAATGAAGCTATCGCAGCCCGCATTTCTGCAAGCACTCGTGATTTGTTCATACGTAGCTGTTTTGTTCCCGTACTTAATATTGTTTGCTATGGTATCAGAGAAAAGCTCTACATTTTGCGGTACATAGGCTATATTTTCCCTAAGCGTTGATAGATCAAGTTCATCTATATTGTAGCCGTTAATCGTTATTTTGCCATTTTCAGCTTTCCACAAGCCCATAATAAGCTTTGACAGCGTTGTTTTCCCTGAGCCGCTTTCTCCGACAAGCGCCACTTTTTTGCCTTTGGGAATTATGAGACTGACACCGTTCAAAACCGGAGAGCGAGCACCATATCGAAAAACAACATCTTCCACTACAATATCGCCGCTTAAGCTTTCAGGCTTATGTTTCATTACACCGTCAGGCTGTTCAGGCTCAACTTCCAGAATTTCAGAGAGCCTGCGCATAGCCACGCTTGCTTCCTGAACACTTAGCTGTAAATTAATCAATCTGCCGATTGGTTCCATAAAATAACCTGATAAAGTTGCAAAGGTCATTAGAGTACCGAGTGTTATTTTACTATTCATAACCATGGATGCTCCGAGCCACATGATAACCATGTTTCCAACTGATGATGTAATGTTTGATATTGAACCCTGTGCGTTTTGCAGGACTCCTTCTCGGAAAGCTATCCGAAGCGACGCTATATATTTTTCCTCTATTTTCTCAAGAGTTTCTTTTTCATTTGCCATCGCTTTGACTGTTTCAATACCGCGAAGACTGTCGATTATCTGTGAATTTAACCGCGACTGTTGTTCCATCTGTTGCAAATTGATTTTTTTATAAGGGTGCTTGAATATAAACACCAGTGCCGCACTTATAAGCGTTAGAACTACAACCACAGTGAAAAGTGTACTGTTCATTATAAAAAGCATTACGGCAGATGCAAGCGCAAGCACAATATCAATAGCAAGTGAAAGGGTCATACCGGTAAATACATTCGCTATAGTAAAGGCATCGGAAAAACGGGTAAGTATGTCACCAGTTTTTCTTGTGGCGAAAAATTTAACGGGCAAAGAAAAGATGTGTTTAAAGTAGCCGATAAGCAATGGAATGTTTATTTTTTGTGAAAGATATAAAAGTATCTGCTGCCTTGTGGCTGAAATGCCTACGTTTACTAAAGCGATTAGAATAAAGGCTATACAAAATACAGCAAGCTGGTTTTTTAGATTATATGTAAGAATCTCATCGACAAGTACTTTGTTGAAAAATGACGACACAATTCCGAGAATGGTTAATATAACAGAGGCCACAATGGCTGAAGCAAAAAGCTTTTTCTGAGGTTTTAAAAGTTTGATAAATTTGCTTGCCATAGACTTATTACTTTTCTTTTCCGGTTTGAATTCGTTTGTTGGGGCAAGCAAAATCATAACTCCGTCAAATAATTCGAAAAAATCGTTGATATCCTGCTTTACCTTGCCTTTGGCCGGATCAGCATAAATAACCCTTTTTTTATTTACTTTATAGACAACTACAAAATGAGTAAGACCTTCTTTCGTAATTATATGTGCGATTGCCGGTAATGTATATTTGCTCAAAAAACCATCATGGTCGACACGAACTGCTTTTGCAATAAATCCAAGTTGTTCCGCCGCCATAATTAAACCTTTAACCGTAGTACCTTTGATATCAGTTCCGGCAATGTCTCTCAACTTTGTTATTGTTATATCTTTCCCATATGTAAGGCAAACCGTAGCAAGAGCTGCTGCGGCACAGTCTGTTGCATCATGCTGTTTAACACACTTGAATTTCAATATTCGTCACTCTATTCCTATTTCACAGTTTTGTTACCATAAATTATAATAAATAAATAATAAAATGTCAATATCATCAAAATTATGGATAATAAAAATCAAAACAATTAAATTATGTCGAGGTCAATATTTAATATACATAACTTTTTGAATCCATACCCCTATGCGGCAGAATCAACGTGATTTTCTCCGTAAATTGCCGGCAAAGTACCAAATAAGGTTATATACTACAGGAGGAACGATGCAGAGAAAGTATATTGGCTTAAGTCCATTTTCTATGCTCGGCTTTACGCCCAAAAAATATATGCTGTTAAAGGAAATTAGAAAATTAGTAACCTCATATATGATTTTCCCTTTTTTGCTGCGAATATTTAATAAAACATGAATCTGCCGTTCTCTCATTTAATTTTACCACCAAAATTTATGTAATATATTTCTTTGGACAATGAGCTCGTCCTATCAAATCATCTTGGATAATTAGACTTATAAATTAATTATAGTATCAAAAAATAAAAAATTCAACCACACATAAAGCGGTATGCAATTAATCTACCCAATGTCAGATATAGCTGTTATAATAATAGAAACTTGTCTTCAAGGAGTTATAGAAGTGTTAAAGAAATATAGAATAGGATTTGATTTTTGGGGATTATTATTGTTTTTGATAATTATGATACCCAACATACTGTGGTTTGCGATACCTGCGCCAAACGATATTCTTCGTACAGATTCATCTACCAAACCGATAGATGCGGTAGCGTCGGTGTGTCAGGTACTGATGGTTGTCACGCTATGTATTGTTGTAAATAGAGAAAAGAAAAAGATGGCTTTTTCACCAATAATTATCGCGGTATTACTTTGCTGCCTTGCCTATTTTGTGTGTTGGGGTTGCTATTATGCAGGGGCTATAAACCCAGTCGTCATATTAGGGCTTACGATTCCGCCATGTATTGCATTTTTATTATTATCAATAGAACGAAAGAATGTGATCGCGGTTATTCCGATTGTTCTATTCACCGTATGCCACTTAATATATGCAGTAATTAATTTTCTTATATGATTATAACTTGATTAAGCATGCCAATGGCCTTAGCTCTCAGGTTTAGAGCTAAGGTGTATTTGTTATGTAGCACTTTTCACAGCCTCTCAATAGAATTAATAATTATATGAGGCATGAGGATGGGAGCGGTTAATCCTCAAAAAGTATTTGTGCAGTACCGCGATATGATGACGCCGTATAAGCCTATTTTGGGCAGAAGTATACAGTTACCCACTCGGACAGGACAGCAGACATATTTGTGTTTGTGGCCGAGGGTTATGCGTTATGTTGCCAACAATAACTAAAGTAATGCAAGATGCCGCTATTATATTGCTTTCTCTTTCATATTGTACCTTAAAAATGTGACATTGTAATGCCCATGCCGATGCTACACTAATTGCTTGATTTTATCAGACCTTACATTTGGATATATTAAAAATCCAGCAACCTGTAACAGCAATTGTTGCTGGATTTTATAATTTACAAAATACGAACGACAGGCTATTTTTCCGCCCATGTGAAATCATAGTTCCCTTTGGCTTGGCTTGCCACAAACTTTACGGTGTACTTTGAAGAACTTTCTGGGATGAATGAATATTCTTTTGTGCCATTTTCATTTTCAAATAATGTTTTGCCGTCTGGGCTAATCAATAGAACCTGCAGATTCCCGCTCTCACAGTTTACACTGCATGTGATGTGAATTTCCTTATCTTTGGGGAAGCGCAATGATTTGGTCTTTACACCGTCAAAATACATAAATGATGCCTGGCACTTATTCTTAGTATTGTTTTCAATAAATCCTCTTTGCGTAGTACCGTCAGCTAAAAAGGGAATAAGAAATATAAAGATTAAAATTGCTGCTGCGACAGCGGCAATTAGAATTATCCTTTTTTTCATTTTTATCACCCCTTGCTAAATTTAAGGTGTCCAAGGATGTACTGTTTAATAAAACCCGCTTGCTTTAAACTTCTCAAATTGACATAATCAAAGGCTTTTGACATCAAGGGAGGGAATACCCCGTCCCTGGCCGTCAGTTATTTGTCTACTGTTTCCAAACTATGGCCTAATTATAAGTTACATATAATAATATGTCAATATTTATATAATGTTAACCACTTTATCGGTATATTTTTAATGTTACAGTATTGTTTTTTAATAATGCAATATACCAAAACCCCCGGGGATATCTGAAATACGATATCCCCGGTTACTGTTGAAAGCTAAATTAGATAAGTTTAAAATTATATGTAATATTATATAAACGAGGTGAAATTATGGCTACTACAGCTGAAATTGAGCAGGCGATTATGAGCCTTGATGGTGGAGAATATCAAAGGTTAATGGATGCTTACTTATGTAAAAAATGTAAGTTTAAAAATATTATGCCATATGGTAGTGATGTCGGATCCAACAAGACAACTAAAGGGACTCCGGATTCATATGTAATAGATGATGATGGAAAGTATATTTTTATACAATATGGACATACAAGTAATTCGTTTAAAAAAGTTAAAAAAGATATTGAAAAATGCTTAGATGAGAGTATAACGCATATCAGTAAGAATGATATTAAGCAGATAATATGCTGTTTTACAACAACAAATATAAGTCCCTCACAGAGAAAAGAACTTGATTCAATGTTTGAAAATCTAATACTAATAAATATCAGGGAAGTGGCTCAAGATATTTGTTATCATTTTCAAACGCTTGCAAGAGATTACCTTAACTTAAATATTGATACACATCAGATTTTCGATATAGATGATTTTATAAGGGAAAATGATGAATCCCAATTTTCAACCCCCTTAGATATGAAATTACTATGCAGAGATAGAGAAAAAGAAGAGTTGAAGGAATTAATCAAAAATCATCCTGTTGTAGTTGTTACTGGAAAATCCGGTATTGGCAAAACTAAATTGACATTAGAAGCATCTAAAGAATTTTGTGAAGAAAACAACTTCAGTTTGAAAATTATCAAATCTAACGGTGAGCCAATATATGATGATCTGGTTTCAGTATTTGATTATGATACTAGTTATTTAGTTATGGTTGATGACGCTAATGAACTAACACAACTTAATCTCATTTTTCAACTTTGCAACTCTTTTACAAAAAAATATAAGTTAAAAATTGTCATGACTGTTAGAGACTACGCAAAGAAAAAAGTTTATGAAACAGCATTATATATGAAAGTCAAATGTAATGAATATCCCCTTAAGAGTATAAAAGACGAGGATATAAAAAAGATATTATCAGAAAATTTAGAAATTAATAATCCAGAATACCAGGAACAAATATTAAATATTGCTAAGGGAAACATTAGATTAGCAATAATGGCAGGTAAGTGCATTATCAATAAAACCATGACGTTATACAATGCGATAGAGGTATTTGACATTTATTTTTACGATAGAATAAAAAAAATGAATACCAATCTGATTTTAGTTGCCGGAATCATCGCGATCTTTGATAGCTTTATTATCAAAAGCAATAGTTTACCATTAGAAATTGCGAATAAAAAAGGAATATCATACAAAGAATTTTGTGAAGCTTGTAATTATCTACATAAAGAAGAAATCGTGAATATTTTTGCTGAACATAAAGCTGTCAAGTTCAATAACCAAAATATGCGGGATTATATCTTGTATTATGTATTTTATAAAGAAAAATTGATACAACCTTCTTATATCATCAAAAGAATGTTTCCTAAGTATAGGTCACACATTGTCTATGCTTTTTATACATTAATTCAACTTTTTTATACGAAAGATTATTTTGATTATCTTCAGACAGAAATAAAGTTTGCTTGGCAAAATATAAAGAAAAGTGATAATAATACAAAACTACAATTCATAGAGAGCTTTATAGAAATAATACCTATTGAGTCCTTATCGGTGATAAAGAATCTGATAGAAAATCTTCCTGAATATCATTCGAATCTGGAAGAATACGATTTCATGGGAAAAAGTCACAACAATAATATAAAGTCTCAATTAATTCAGATATTAGCGAGATTTAAAAATACAGATTTGTTTCCGCAAGCTATTGAGCTTTCTCTTAAATATTTAGAACGTAATACAAAATACCCGATGGACTTATACTTATTATTTACAGATTATTGGGGATATGATGAAAATTCACATAAGTATAAGTACAAGAAAGAACAAGAATTGCTAGAGGCATTATATAGTCATTATCAAAGTAAAAACTCCATTACATCAGCTAGGTATTTGTTGTTATATATAGAGTATTGTTTAAAATTTCAATTTAATAAGCTTGTAAATTGGGATATCAGACCTATACCTTTGTATGAATGTTCAGAAATTTATAAATTAAGAGATATGTGTTTTGACGTGTTATCTCAATTATATAGAGATAACCACTATAGAAAATATGTGATAAATGCTCTAATGTCATATTCACCATACAAGGGTGAACATACGGATATTGTGAAACAAGATATGAATAGTTATAGCAAATACTTTGGAACAATTCTAAAAGAAGAAAATTTTCAAGATTGCTGTATAAATTATCATTTTTACACAATTTGTAGACGGTTAAAAATTCAGCCACCTGATGAGATAAAAGGTTTTAGAGGAAATAATATTTTTAGAATGTACATTATTTTTTCAAGAGATTATTCGATTGATGTTAAAAATTTTAAAGAAAGAATGGAAAAGCATAAACATGATGTAATGCAATTGAGTATGGACATAAAACCATTAGCTTATAAATACTTGTGGAACGAATTATCACGTTGTCAAATACATTGTAATAATTGGTTTATTTCAGAAAGTATCAGTATTACTTTTGAATCTTTAATAACTGATAAAGATAAATTTTTATCTGTTTTAGATTACTATATTGATGCAGATACTCCTTTTGATATTCGTTACTGTAATATTATCAGTAGCCTTTTAAAAGTTGTGGGTTTTAAAGAGGCTCTGCAGTATTTAGAGAGGAAACAGTTCAGCAACAAGAATAAATGGTTAACTGAGTTATACAATCACATACCGGATGATTTGATTAACAAAACTACCATAGAATCAATTTTTGCCTTATTGGATAACCAACATTTAATAAATCCCTCTACAATATTAAAAATCAATTCAATTGATAATGGATTTGCAGTAAAATACCTTGCAAAAATTAATGATATTGACGTAGATGGTAATTTGGCTGCGTCTCTGTTAATTAAAATTGATTATGATGAAGGTTTACAAGAACTTTTTGTACAAGCATCTTCTGATAATATTTCTTTGCTTGAGGATTTTTATATAAAGGCACTGCAATGCAATAGCAGTTTTGATTATTTTGGAAATCTATTAATTAGGATTGTTGACCAAGATAGATTATTCGTTAATAAGTTAGTAAAATTTATTCATTCATCAAAATATTCGGGCGATTATGAAAAAATTATGATATTTTGGAAGCAAAGCAATTATAAAGAACTAATACAAGCTACAGTTGACGCTATACTTTTGGATAATAAACAAAATAATTTTTCATTAATTTTAACTAATCTCTTTAGCCATAAAAATAACGATGATATTCTCGAATCAAAGCAAGAAGAGTGGCTGAATAATTATATTAAGAAAAACTCTACCAATATTAATATTATCCAAAGATTATTCAGCGATATAAGGAATTTACCTGAAGAACAAAGAATGTCGTCAATAATAACTTTCTGTGAGAATAATAAAAACTTTGAAGATTTTAAAAAAATCTACTTATTTCCGAATATGATAAGCTGGTGGGGAAGTGAAATACCGACTATTGAACAGAAAATTTCATTTTTGCGGGAAATAAAAGGTAGGTTAGCAGAACTGGGGCTTATAGAGCATGCAAATTATCTTGAAGATAAAATAACTAAATTTCAACAATATAAGCAACAGGTTTCGTTGAGCGAGTTTTTAGAAAATATATCATGAGTACCAATATACCAAAACCCCCGGGGATATCTGAAATACGATATCCCCGGGGTTTTATTGCAACCTTTATTGTCCTGATTATTTCTTTGTTTGGCACTTGTCAAATGCAGGGTTGAACGCATAGAAGTTCTTTGAGTTGAGATGGTCGGTGACAATGCGCAGCGCTTCGCCGAAACGCTGATAGTGTACAATCTCCCTTTGCCGCAGGAATTTGATCGGGTCGCGGACGTCTGGGTCCTCGGCAAAGCGCAGTATGTTGTCATAAACTGTACGCGCCTTTTGCTCAGCAGCCATATCTTCGTGCAGGTCGGTAATCGGGTCACCCTTGACCTGGATATATGCCGCAGTGAAGGGGTTTCCGGCGGCCGATACCGGATATACGCCTAATGTATGGTCTACAAAGTAATCTGCGAATCCGCCCTTTTTGATTTCCTCTTCGGAAAGGTTGCGGGTAAGCTGATGTACTATCGCACCGATCATTTCAAAGTGCGCCATCTCTTCGGTACCTATGTCATTCAATACTGCCTTAACCTTATCATACGGCATGGAGTAGCGCTGGCTCAAATAGCGCAGTGAAGCGGCAAGTTCACCATCAGGTCCCCCTTACTGAGCGTTGTGACAGCAAGTTTATTGTGAGCGGCTGCGTGCTCTTTGCCGTCTCTGATTTTTCAATAGTCAAGCCTGTATTCTATTTTTAATCGGTTGTTTTGTCTGTCAAAGATCATTTTCTTAAATATACTATGTGCCGCCGAGTATTTGACCGTCATGGGCAAGTCCGGGTCAATGAGAACCCATTCAGGGCGTTCGAGATAATTATGCAAATCCGCCGCAAGTTTTTCCGGATTTTCTGAATCCTTTAAGGCTTTTATTTCCTGATTTATCTGTTCAATCTTTGAAATAATCGAGGACTTGTTATTGCTATATTCCTCCAGCGTATCCGCTCCGATTAAATAGGCCTTGCGCGCTCTTTCTAATGCTGTGTTAAACTTTTTTAGCTGAGACTGCAAGCCGGCAATTCTTGACTTGTTGTCTTGACCTTGCCGGATTGCAAGGCTATTGCTGTCAGCTTCACATCGGATATCATTTGCTATGCGCTTTATCACCGCGTCTTTAATTATCTGGTCAGAGATATATTGGCTGTTTTGACATAGGCCATGGGCATAACCGCCGCATCTCCAGTAAGGGCCGCATTTGACAAGGGCCCTGCCGCATGAGGCACATACCACCAAACCCGACAGCCAGTCTTTATTCCTGTTTTGCGGTGTAGCCCGCGGCCTGCATGTGGATTTTAACTGAAAGGCCCTCTGCTGGGCTTTTTCCCAAACTTCCTTACTCACAAGCGGCTCATGTGTTGAATCCGCAATTATAGTGTTGTCTGAATGTTTCCGCCCATCTTTGCCGGAAGGGGTCCAGCGAGTTTTGCTTATATACACGGGGTTTTTTATGATATATTCCACTGTCCTGTTTTCAAAAGGATTGCCCCTATGCGTCTTAAAGCCGGCCAGATTGAGCCAGTGGGCAATCGACAAATAGCTTTCGCCGCTTAAGAACTTTTCAAAAATTGTTTTCACAGCCGCCGCTTCATTTTGGACAGGGACAAGCGCTTTGTTCTTCATTTGATAGCCGAAAGGCGGGGAGGACTGATATTCGCCACGCAGGGCCTTTTCCGTCATCGTCCGCCGGACATCCTCAGAAAGGTTTATGCTGTAGTATTCGTCCATAGCCTCGATAAAGGCTTCCATGATAATGGACATCTTATTGTCGCAGTCGAGCGGTTCCTTTATCGAGATTACATCTATCCCGCACTTTTTTCTCAAAAGCGACTTATATACTACGCTGTCCTCTCTATTTCTCGCAAACCGGCTGAATTTATACAGCAGCACGAGGTCAAAGGGCTTTGGCTTAGTCTTTGCATTTGCAATCATCGCCTGAAAACGCGGCCTTGTTTCTGCTTTCCTGCCTGAAATCCCCTCGTCGATATAGATATGGTTTTCCAGAATCTCAATATTGTGCTGCTTAGCGTATATGCGCATCTCTCTTAGCTGGGAATCAGGTGAATATTCAACCTGGTCGTCCGTCGATACGCGGATATAACATGCCGCCCGCCTTACTTTCATATGACAAACCCGCCTTCGCATATAATGAAAATACTCGCAATCCGTTTTTGCGGCACAAGGTTTGGGTGACAGTTATGGCAAAGGCTAAGAGGGAGATTGCCACCGCCGCTTCAGTTTATATTGAAGGGAAAGAATACGATATAGATAAGCTGTCAGAGATTCAAAGGCGCGCATTTGCAGGACAAATCAAGCTGCAGCTTCTAAAGCCGGTACTTAGCGATAAAAATCTGACAGCCACTTTAAGAGGCGGCTATCCGAGCATAAGAACTGCTTTTAGTTATGTGAGCATGACGAAGAATAAAAATTAGAGCTGTCTGTTCATGTTTATGCACAAACGGGCGGCTCTTTTACTTGCTTTTATGCCAGCCGGGTATCAAATCAGTGATGCGGTGCTGCCATCCAAATAAGCTTTGGCTCTTTAAGGGCAATGGATAAGTGAATTCATCCTGATATCCATAAGAGTCACGGCGGCTTTCATTGTTGTTAAAAAATTGTAATCATTAAAATAGGGCGAGTATGTGCTTATTGAAACCTTATTTGCCTTAGTGTCAAAGGTGATATAGCGTATATAGCCGCCGCCTCCCATTGGGCCTTCCTGATAATCGCTGAGAATTTGATAAACGGTTCTGTCATATACGCCGTCGCCGTCATCGTCTATTTTGTCTTCCTTTCTGGCAGCGCCGTGATAATGGCCGTTTAAGGTCATTATCACATTTTTGTTGCGCTTTACTACATTATTAAATATCTCCTCGCCGACGAAGTCACGCCGGCCGGTGTTGTTAAGATAGTTGTGAAAACACAAGATTGCGGTTTTATCTTTGTGTTCAGCCAGCACCTGGTTCATCCAGTCAAACTCGGCTTTGCTGATTCCCCAGCCCATATATACAATGATGAAATCATTTCTGCCTGCCGATATGAGGTCATAATGACCCTTGTTGTTTTTATAAGAACCGCCGTACCAGATGTTGCTGCAAAAACGCTTTTCACCGAAATAACGGTCATATTCGGAATAGTCTTTTTTATCGTGATTTACGTCGTGGTTTCCTGCCAGCACACCATAGGGCATTTTTGCGTTGTCGAGGAGAGACAGGCAATTATCGGCATTTATCCATTGATACTCTTTTTTTGAGTTATCCACTATATCGCCGGTGTGGATTACATACTTCGTATTTCTGGATTCCCGGTTGTCAAGTATATATTGAACCGTCAATTTATAAAGATCAGGGTATTTCGACGTATAATACTGCGTATCCGTCAGCCACGCAAAGCTAAAACTTCTGTCTTCCTTGCAGAAAGAAGTGTTTATATCATGGGATTGAGTGGGGTTAATATTTGCCGGTGCCTTAGCGTTTACCGCCATGCCGCTGAAAGGCAAATAGGCCATCAGCAAAATAATACAGAGCAGGCGTGGGGCTAAACGCTTGATTTTTATTAATTTCAATTCCAAAAATCCCTTCTTTCCTATGATATTTTTGGTTTCGACAAAACAGCAGACGCCACGTTGTTTTATTATTTCTTGTAGATTTAAAAATATATAATTGAGTCAATCATTTGAGAGTGGCAAAAGTTTTAAATTAGATTAATAAATTCCTGATTTTTTACTCACGAAGGCTTGTCCGTTTCAACAGCAAACTTGGGAGCGGTTGAAATTAAACTGTCTCATTCAGCAGTAAGGTCCACCATACTGAGTAATAATTATCTTCGCAAGCTTGGGGTCGCATTTTGATATCTTAACGGGATATTGAAGTTTCTTTTCATAAATCCACATTGCTGTCTGCCTCCTTTGTGTACTCCCACGGCCACGGACTGTTTATCCACTGCCAACGTGTGCTGGGTGTTATATCTCTTGTGTTGAGAGGACCAAATTTTGAAGTAAACTGATCAACTAAAAACTGACGCTGCTTAGCATATTTATCGTGGAGTTTCAGTGCTTCAGTATCATTTGGGTGCGTGTTGAGATAAAGGTGCAGGTCGAACATTGCGAAGCTGACGGTGCTTATCTTTTTTAGCAACATTTCTCTTTCGTTCATTTCATACAACCTCCACTGCCAATCCAAGGTTTATCAAGGTCAGGGAAAATAGTGCCGGCTTTGAATCCTGTATTTTCGTCATAGATAGCAGTTAGCTGCTGAAAAGGCACATATGCCATCCCTATTGGTGTCTGCGCCGGAAAAGCGCTTCTGTCCGGCTGCAATGGATACATCTGACTAAACACATCGTCGGGAATCAATGCAATTACTCCTTTCTTAAGAATTACACGCCGATAGAGTCCTAAGACCCTGATATAAAACATAAAAAATCCGGACACAACAGTTTCGCACGCACTCTATGTATCGGGCACAGCGGAACCGCAGTGTCCACTATCAGTATATGTACAAGCGAGGGACAGGTTCATATAAAAAATAAGCGCGTCCCTGATTTTGGGACGCGCTTGACCGATTATATTAGGAGGGAATTTATTAATCCTGCAGCAATTTTGACTTTGAAAGCGCTTTCTTAATGGAATCATTGAAAGGCACAGCGATAATAATTGCTATCAATGTAGTTGCAAGGGAACCGACGATACCGGTGCCAACTTTGACAAGTGCCAATGTAATGGCATTGCCGGTATGGGCGCTGCCTGTATAAAATTTGATAAGGGAATTTACAAAATCACAGATGGCATATCCGACAAGGGAAACAGCGCCGCCGGCAAGGCAAGCGATAAAGTTTGTCTTTTGGTCATTGCCTCGACGGCCTCGGCTCCATGCAATTTTTCCGACGACAAAACCAGTCAAGAACTTGATGACAAGCGTCCAGGGCGCAGTCATCATGTATCCGTTAAGCAGGTCATAGAGTGTCATGCCTATGCCGCCGGCAAGACCGCCGGCAAGGTCGCCGAGCAGGAGTGCCGCAATAAAGCAGACGGCACTGCCGAGATGTACCATCGAGGAGCTTGCACCACCCAAGCTGAACTGGATATGAATATAAGTCGCTGCAAAAGACAAAGCCGCCATCAGCGCGGTAAAAACCATAAAACGCGTCTTTTTTAAATTAACTGAATCCAATTAAAACCCTCCTCAAAGCCCATTTCACTATAGTGGCTCATAACCAACAATCGTATTCTGTTCAATGAGCCAGGGGATAGACTTTTCAATCATGACACCTTCCCGCGGGTCACAGTTATAGCCATAAGCGGTTGCTGCTGCAATTTCTACAAAACGCGACGCCCGTGATATAGCTATCGGAAGGCTATCTCCCGTAAGCAATCCGCCAACGAGCACACTGGCAAAAATATCACCTGTACCGGGATATGATATAGGTAGGAGATTGCAGTCAACCCGCCAAAAGGCGTTGTGATCCCGGTCATATCCGATATTTGAAATCTTTCCGGGTACAACGAAAGCGCCGGTAATAACCACATATGCAGGACCTTTTTCTGAAAGCCTGACCAGCATACTGCGCGCTTTGTCCCGCCCGAGCACTTCGTTTGTATAGTTCTCACCGAGAAGGATACAGGCTTCGGTCAGGTTTGGGGTAATCAGGTCGGCTTTTTTAACAAGACGGCTCATTTGTGAAATAATCTGCGGTGTGACGGTTCGGTAAGCCTTGCCGTCGTCACCCATGACGGGGTCTACCACAGCGAGCGCATTAGGCCATGCTTCGATATAAGAGCCTACCTGCGACGCCTGCTGTTCACTTGCGAGAAAGCCGCTGTATATACAGTCGAATTCAATGCCGAGCCTTTTCCAATGTTCGAGACAGGGCATTACAAAGTCCGTTAAATCCCGGATTTCAGGGTATCCGAATCCGCCTGTATGGGTTGATAATATCGCAGTAGGAACGGGACAGGTCTGCACTCCCATTGCTGCAAGTATTGGAATTATGACAGCAAGTGAGCACCGGCCGAATCCGGAAAGGTCGTGGATTGCTGCAACACGGGGTGAACGGTTTGTCATGTGAGTTTCTCCCTTTAACACAATTTAAATTATAGAGACTGATAAATAACTCTGCAAACTGGAGATAAAACTGCCTGAACTTTTGGTTATGTTATTTTGCCGATATGCGCAATAAATTTCCAACCCGCAGTTGTATAAGTAGCACATGTATTTTTGGCATAATAATGGCAGGCATTAATTTGAATGTTAAATTAAACTAATATGATAAAAAAACCAGTTGATTTTTAGCAAAATCGCAGATATAATAAAAGTCGACCATTTATATTATAATGTCTGCTTTAAAAAATTAAAGTCTCAACTTATTCGCTATTGACAATAATACAAGGTTTATGATATCATATTTAGCGTCGCAAATGAGGAGAGATGTCCGAGTGGTTTATGGAGCTGGTCTTGAAAACCAGTGACCCGAAAGGGCCGGGGGTTCGAATCCCTCTCTCTCCGCCATATTTGTTTTTAAAAGATTTTAATTAACCATGGAGAAGTACTCAAGTGGTTAAGAGGCGCCCCTGCTAAGGGTGTAGGTCGGGTAACCGGCGCGAGGGTTCAAATCCCTCCTTCTCCGCCAAATACGGATGTAAGGCTTATAGCTTTACATCCGTATTTTTGTATTACACAGCTTTCCCGCATATTGAATACTAATTTAAGAAAACAAATGCTTTGGTTGAATGATTATTGCCGAGGCTTTTCTCGTAATAGGGCTTTTTATATGTTACCAAAGGAAGGCCGCCCGCAGAGTCACTCCCTGCGGGCGGCCTTGGGTTTTGAGTAGAAATAGGCGCAATTATATAGTACAATCTACTTATAATAAGCGCAGTGGGATACTAAAAGTCGTGATCAAAACATTGCTTCTATATCATAAATTTGCAAAAGCATTTTGCTGATTATCAATTCCACTTATCGTAGAACTGCCTGTCTCCTCAAATCTGCGGAGCGTGTGTGTAAAAAGATAAGCAAATCATCTATTATTCATCTGTGAAAGGAGTTTCGGTCATGGATCAGATTAAAATAGGCAAATTCATAGCCCAAATGAGGAAAGAGAAAGGATTAACGCAATTGCAGCTTGCCGACATGCTGAACATCAGCAATAAGACGGTCAGCAAGTGGGAGCGGGGAAATGGGCTGCCGGAAGTTTCGCTGATGCTTCCGCTGTGTGAGACTCTCGGAATTAATGTCAATGAGCTCCTTACGGGTGAAAAATTGACCGACTCCGACTATAAAAAGAAAGCGGAGGAGAATATGATGGACCTCGTAAAAGAGAAAGAAGAAAGCAAGAAGAAAATTTTGCTGTCGGTGATAGTAGGTATTATTACCGTTATTGCAGGAATAGCCCTGATTTGTGTTGCAGGGATGTTTGAAATGGCGGTACAGACGCGGATACTGTTTATTGCCCTCGGCTTAATTGTGATTGCCGGCGGGATTTTTACAGCGTGTGTTCTTGATATGGACGCAGGCACATTTGAATGCCGTTACTGCAAGGCGAGATTCAAACCGAGCGCTGCTGCCTATATCGCGGGGGCGCATACAATTACAAAAAGACGTCTGAAATGTCCGGAATGCGGGAGAATAAGCTATTGCAAGAAGAGGCTGACGCACTGAGTAATCAATGGAGGAAAGGGTATGAAGGCAATAAAAACCGAAAAGCTCACAAAGTATTACGGTAAGGTGAGAGGCATTATTGACGTTACGCTTTCGGTGGATGAGGGCGATTTCTTTGGGTTTATCGGGCCAAACGGGGCGGGGAAAAGCACCACTATCCGCACTTTGTTGGGGCTGATCTATGCTACAAGCGGACGCGCTGAAATATTCGGCAAAGATATTGTAAAAAACAAGATTGAGATTCTGTCGGAGGTCGGGTATCTCCCTTCTGAAACGATGTTTTACAGCGGAATGAGGGTAAAGGATATCCTTGCTTTTTCCGCCCGCATGAGAAAGAAGGATTGTACGGAAGAGGCAAAGCGGCTTTGCGAAAGGCTGGAACTCGATATCAACGTGAAGGTTGACCAGCTCTCCCTCGGGAACCGCAAAAAAGTGGGCATTGTTTGTGCTTTGCAGCATAGGCCCAGGCTGTATATCCTCGATGAACCCACCAGCGGCCTTGACCCACTGATGCAGAGGGAATTCTACACTATCTTGAAAGAACGCAACGAGGAGGGCGCGACGATATTCCTTTCTTCCCATGTTCTATCCGAGGTTGGGCGCTATTGCAAACATGCCGCGGTTATCCGCGATGGCCGGCTGCTCGTTTCTGACAGCGTGGAGAAGCTGGGACACACAGGGGTAAAACGCGTCACGCTGCAGGGAATTAATGCCTTGCCTAAGATGGAGAATGTACGCGACATAAAATACGAGAACAACTCCGTCAACTTCCTTTACAGCGGGCAGGCAGATACCTTGATTCGGGAGTTATCAAAGCTTTCCTTTGATGACATCACGATCACCGACCCAGATCTGGAAGAAGTGTTTATGCACTATTACACCAAGGAGGGCAACTAATATGACAGTCTTTCTTCATGAAATGAAAAGGAACAAAATCTCTTTAATAATCTGGGCGGTAGCCATTGCATTTTTGCTTGGTATCTGCGTGATTATATACCCCGATATGTCCTCTCAGATGGAAGATATCAACGATTTGTTTTCCAATATGGGCGATTTTTCTGCTGCCTTTGGCATGGATAAGATAAATTTCGGCGAATTCATAGGTTATTTTGGTACCGAATCCAGCAGTGTTTTGGGTTTGGGCGGCGCTATCTTTGCAGGCATCGTGGGAATCTCTGCACTGTCAAAGGAAGAGAAGGAGCGTACTGCCGAATTTCTGCTTACCCATCCGCTTTCACGGACAAGGATAGTCGCAGAAAAGCTATTGTCCGTAATCGCGCAGGTAGTGCTGCTGAATCTGTTTGTCGCTTGTATTTCGGTCGTCTCAATGCTGATTGTCGGTGAGCGGGCAGACGCAAAGGCAATGTTTCTGATGTTTTTGGCATATCTTGTTATGCACATCGAGATTGCGGCTGTAACATTCGGTATCTCCGCGTTTATAAGGGCAGGAGGCCTCGGAATCGGTATCGGCTTGGCGATTATTCTATATTTCCTCAACCTCTTATCCAATATCACAAAGGATGTGGAGTTTCTTAAATACATAACCCCGTTCAGCTATACCGACAGCCCCGATATAATATCCAACGGTTCTATCACAGTTAAGTACCTTGTGCCCGGTTTGATAATTACATTGGCGGGGATTGTTGCCGCTTTCATAAAATACCCGAGAAAGGATGTTTGAAAGCGGGGAACCGCTATAGCATACAGAATAGCGAAAATAAAAATACACTTCACTAAATAAGTGAAGTGTATTTTTTATGACTGTTTGCAGGCCTTTTTCCTAAAGATAAAATGACTTAGGTTAGCGAAGAATTGCTCAAAAGCGCCCGGCTTTTTTTCCGGTTTCAAAACGGTTTCTCCCGCCGTAATGTCGGTCTTAGCAAGCAAAGCCCCGTCAAGGGTAAAGACTATTTCGCCCAGCTTTTGCCCTTCCTTTACGGGGGCGGCGATAGATTTCGGCACATTTATTTTCATTTTAACGCGGGAAACTTCGCTGTCTTTTAAGCCCGCTGTCAGGTTTGTGTTGTATTTGCAGGTTACTGAATCCGCCGTTCCGCCGGTGACTTTCACAGCGATTTCTGGGCAGCAAGGGAAAAGGGGGCGCGGTTTTAAAACGCTGAAGCCGTAATCCAGTAATGCCTTGTGCTCGTCCAGATCGTCGTGGCAGTTCAGCGTTGCCGCGATGAGCGTTACGCCGTTGCGTTGGGCGCATGAGACAAGGCACCGGCCGCTTTTTTTGATATAACCCGTTTTTATGCCGATTGCCCCTTCATAGGTTCTGAGCAGGGCATTGTGGTTATATAAAACCCGTCCGTCTTTGACGCCGTTTAATGTGACATATTTTTTAGTTGTCGATACGATTTTCCTGAACTCCGGGTTATGCATGGCATAGGCGCCGAGCCGTACCAAGTCGAGCGAGGTTGTATAGTGGTCCTTGCCGTCCAATCCGGAAGGTGTCGCAAAATGGGTGTTGTAAAGCTTTAGCTCCGCGGCCTTTTTGTTCATTTTATCGACGAATGCGTCAACTGAACCGGAAAGGCAGATTGCAATAGTATTCGCCGCGTCATTGCCCGATTCCAGCATAAGGCCGTATGTCAGATCCCGCAGCGTTATTTTTTCGCCGGGGATAAGATACATGGACGACCCTTCGACCTTAGTTGCCTCCTCCGGTACAGTGTATATCTTATCAAGATTGCCCGATTCACAGGCGAGAATGCCCGTCATAATCTTTGTGGTCGAAGCCATTGGCAGCCGTTGATTGATATTTCTTCCGTCGAGCATCCTGCCGGTTTCCATTTCAATAAGGGCATAGCTTTGTGCTTTATAGTTATATGCGTTGCAAGGTATCGTAAAAATCATGGCTGACACAATCATCAGCGCGAGTTTTTTTAACATAAAAAACACCTGCTTTGCAAGTTAAGCTGCAAACTTCATTATTTGCACTGCGTTTTTAAATATGAGTTTAAAAATTTTCTATATAAATTGCTTTATGGAATCAGGGTATCATACAAAAATTAACAAATAAACAGGAAAAAATATATAATGTATTGCTATTGCCTCACCGACAGACATTTGCTGTCGAATAGCAGGCTTGACTACTTTTTGAAAGGTCCATGATTCCATTGAATTTAGATCAGAATTCAACACCACTTTTTGACGCCGTAAAGAAGTATGTTGATGATAAGGTCATACCGTTTCATGTGCCCGGGCATAAGCAGGGAGCAGGGCTGCGCGAATTTGCAGCTTACATAGGAGACCGGATTCTGCAGATGGACGCCAACGGGATGGACGATCTGGATTATGCCAACAATCCATCCGGCGTTATCCTTGAAGCGGAAAAACTGATGGCCGACGCCTATGGGGCGGGCAACGCGTTTTTCCTTGTCAACGGGACTACGTCCGGGGTGCAGGCGATGATACTTGAGGCTTGCAAGCCCGGCTCAAAGATATTGATACCGCGCAACGCCCACAAGTCGACAATCGGCGGGATTATACTGAGCGGGGCAATCCCATGTTATATTCAGCCCCAGATCAATAAGGAACTGGGAATCGCCATGGGTGTCACATTGTCGTCGGTCAAAGAAGCCATTAAGAAGAATCCCGACGCCGAGGCGCTGTTCTTAATTAACCCCACCTATTACGGCGCGGCCTCGGATTTAAAGGCCCTTGTGCGGACAGCCCATGCGAACGGGATTAAGGTGCTGGTCGACGAGGCCCATGGCGCCCACATGCCGTTCCATGAGGATTTTCCGCTTGCTGCTATGGAAGCCGACGCGGACATGAGCGCAGTAAGCCTCCACAAAACCGCAGGCTCCATGACCCAGAGCTCGGCCCTTCTCACAAATAAGAGAATAGACAGTGAGCATGTCCGACAAGTCCTGAACCTGACATATACGTCCAGCGCGTCATACATACTGATGTGTTCCCTTGACATAGCGAGGAAACAGCTTGCTACACGCGGCAATGAAATGCTAAGCAAAGCTTTGCGCCTGGCGCGCGCCGCGCGCGAAGAGATTAATAAAATAGAGGGGCTTTATGCCTTTGGCAGGGAACTTATCGGGACGCCCGGGTGTTTTGATTTTGACGAGACAAAGCTGGGCATAAACGTCAGAAAATTGGGATACACCGGGTATCAGATGGAGAGGAAACTGCGCGAAGGATATAACATTCAGGTGGAGATGGCGGATCTGTATAATGTACTGGCGCTGGTGACGCTGGGCGACAGCGAATCTAACCTTGACGCCCTTGTGTCAGCGCTGAAGGATATTGCGAGAAAGACATATGTGCGGGAGATAAAAAACAATACGATTATCCCTGTGAACCCGGATTTAATTGTCCCGCCACGGGAAGCGTTCTACAGCCCTAAAAGGTCGGTCGGGCTTGATGAGTCGGTGGGCGAAATTTCCGGTGAGATGATTATGGCGTATCCTCCGGGTATTCCTGTAATTGGCCTTGGGGAGCGCATAACGCGGGAGATAATTGACTACATAAAGATTTTGAAGTCGGAGAAATGCCAGCTTCAGGGCGCGTCCGACCCGAATGTTGAGTATATAAAGGTGATTAAATAATGCTTATGTAATTAAACAAGGATAATTATGCCGATGATAATAAGCGCCGCGCCAATCATGTTTGAAACGGTCAGCCTTTCACCGAGAAGAAACACCGAGGTGATTATGGTGACGAGCGGGGAACAGGACATAATCAGCATGACTATGGAGGCCGAGCCCCGCTTTAAAGCGGCGAAATAGGCAAGGTCGCCGATAACGGTCGCCATAATGGCCTCGGTGATGATAAGAAGAACCGATTTCACGGGTATAGTCTGGAGGGTTTCGAGATTTCCCTTAAAGCACAGCCAAATGAATATGACTACAGCCGTAAAAACTGTCCTAACGAAAAGTCCCGCCAGCGGGTCAATATCCTTAAGGCCCCATTTTGCAAAAAGCGGCGAAACACCCCAGCACACCATCCCGATAAGGGCAAGAATATAAACCATCGCATATTCCTTTCTGATTTTAAAAAATTTGGTTTTTATGGATTACTTTCATCAGCTTAAATTAAAAACAACTGCAAAATATAAATGGCAGGATAAAAAAAGAAGGAGCATGAAAGTTGAAAAAGCATTTGAAATCTTCAATAGCTTTTATCCTGCTAACACTTTTTGTACTCAGTTGCGCAAGCGCCGCTGCACCGTCAAAGGGGACAAGCTCCGGAAATGAGAACACTGAATTTGACCCATTTATGAAAAAGACATTGGAGTCAGGCCCCACAACGGAGGTTCCCTGGGAAAACGACCCTGCTTTTTTGGCGGCCAAAGAAAAATATGACTGTCCGATTTTGATGGCCGCCTATAAAACGGTGCTCCACGACCCGCTGCCCGGCGAGGAATTCAATGTTCATCTCGCCGCAAAATATATCTGCGGTTGCGTTGTTGAACCCAATAAGGTTTTTTCCCAGAACAATACCGCGGGCCCATATACAAAGGAAAGAGGATATCAAAGCGGCCCTACTTATAAAGGCACAGAGGTCAGCGAAACGGTGGGCGGCGGGGTCTGCAAAATAGCTTCAACGCTGTTCAATACGGCGATTTTGTCCAATCTTAAGATAGTCGAGCGCCATACCCACAGCATGCCGGTGCCTTATGTGCCTTATGGTCAGGACGCGACGGTGTATTACGGAGCCAAGGATTTTAAGTTTATGAACAACACAAGTTCACCGGTGCTTATCTGGGCGAAGGGCATTGACAATATCCTTTATATCGGTTTTTACGGAAAAACAAAGCCGCCTAAGGTCGAGTGGAAACATGAAGTAATAAGTGTGACCAAAGCGCCGGTATATACGAAAAAGAATCCAAACCTGCCGCCAAATACGGAGAAAATAACGCATGAGGGTATGGACGGCGCGGTTATCAACTCGTGGATTATCTTGACTTATCCCGACGGCAAAACGGTAAAGAAGGCTATGGGAAAAAGTTATTATAGCCCGTTACCATATATAAAAGAAATAAGCGGGTAATATTACCCGCTTGTATACTTTTTTTAAAACTTTTTCATAAGATTAACTATATAAAGCTATAATCGCAGACCTCAGAACAGGGGGCGGAGTATATACATAACCGAAACAAGCTGTTCATAAACAGGAATTTCTTTATATTTTTCATAAGTCAGGTTTTGCTCAACTTCGGCGCGTCAGTGCAGCTTATCGCCGTTTCATCGCTGCTTATAAAGGTTACAGGCTCCGGCACTGTAACCGGGTTCAGCATTGTATGCGCACCGCTGCCCGGCATAATTTTTTCGCTTTTCGGCGGGAAAATCGGCGACAAGTTCCGGGCAAAAAGGCTGCTGGTCGCTTTCGACGTAGCAAGAGGGCTTACAGTTAGCTTGTTTATTTTCTGCAAGTCTGTAGTGACGGCGTTAGTCCTGCTCCTGATTTTAAGTATAATCGAGACGCTGTACTATCCGTCGAAAAACAAGATTATTGCGATGATTCTTAAAAAAGACGATTTGGTTTCCGGCAACGCGCTGCTGAGCGGCGGCATCGGCGTCGTCAACCTGCTGACGCCCGTTCTTGCCGGGGTTGCCATCAGCTTTTTGGGTGTGAATGCCGCCTTTTTGGCAATTGGGGCGTCTTATCTGCTCTCCGCCGCCTTTCTGTCATGTATCAAAACGAAATATTTTAAGAACCGCACAGTTAAAACCGGCGGCAGGAAATCAGACGCTGCCGAGAGTTTCAGAATCTGCTTTAATAACAAATTGCTCAGGAAGGTTATCTTGACGGCGGCGGTCATTGACTACTGCACAATTGCCGTAAATATCGCCTTTTACTCCTTTGCATTTGATTATATGAAGGTTTCCAGCGGCTATTGGGGCGCTTATCTGTCCATCCTCTACGGGATGAATATTGTTTCAATGCTTATTTTGATGAGATATAAGAGTTTTTTCAGGAAAAAGGAGATTGCCTCGATAAATGTTCTGCTATTCTGCCTGTCGGCCGTATGGCTTTTTTACAGCGCAACGCAAAGCAGAATATTTGTGCTGGCGGCGGGCGCAGTTGAGGGCATCTGCAATTCGCTGTGCGTCACGCTGATAACCACCTGCATACTGGAAAACAGCAAAAAGGGGTATACGGCGAGGATATTCGGCGTTCAGTATGTCCTGTCAAGTTTTGCAAAGCTCATTGGCGCAGTTTTTACATATACCCTGCTGCGACGGTTCAGTTTCAGGTTTATCTTCATATCCAGTGCGGCGATTATCGCCGCCTATGCGTTCTGCGCTATCCTGACGCCAGCGGAAAGGCTGTCAGACCAAGCTGCCAAGTAGTAAAATCTCCTCGTTGTCTTCATAGATTTCGGGGAACTGGGTAACCGGCAGCGGGTTTACGCCAGAGCCCAGCTCTATCGTAAACCCAGGCCTGTTGTAGGTCTGGATGAACCAGTCCTTATACCCGGCATACGAGGCTTCTCCCGGGTTTTCCGAGATTGTGTAACCGCTTACATCTGAAAATAGCTGCGCGATTCTCTCGGCGTCCGGGGGATTGTAGTCGCTGAACCTGTAGAATATTAGTTTGCCCTGGGTATGATAGGCGATGACGAGCCGGAAATTGTGCTGGGAAGTGAAAGTGACCATCGCGTTTGATTCTGGTTCCGTAAGGGGTGCAGTGCCGCCGAAATCCCGCGGCGCCGGCGCAGTTATGCCCTGTTCAATCTCCAGTTGGTGCTCCTTCTCCCACTCTGCGGGATAGTTGAGGTTTAGATCCACCCCTCTTATGTTGGCCTTCCAAACCCGCGGCAGGGGCAGGCCGGTTCTGTTGAGCTGGGCCGCCTGCGTATAGGCGTCGTTTGTATATACAGGCCAGTAGTTTACCAAGTTGACACCGTCGGGATTGACCATCGGTATAAGATATATGCTGCTGCGGTTCCAGATCTCGGTTGTGCTATAGCCCCTGATGCTGCCGCCCACCGAATAGGCTTTTGAGAAATTCTCAATGAATTTCATAAGCAGCATGGTGGTTATCCACTCGTTGGCGTGGTGCGAGGCGTTATAGGATACCTCGTTCGGGCCAGTGCCTATTCTGATCGAGAATAGATTTTTGCCCATGACGCTGTTGCCGATACTGCCAACCTGCAAAAACGGATAACGGGCCTTGAGCCCTCTTATCTGGCGTTCCATGATTTCGTATGTATAATCAATGTCGGTAAAAATAAGGTCGTACCCAAACGGGATTATAATCCTGCTGCCCACTGTAAGGTTGTTCGGGTCGACGTTTGGGTTCGCTGTGGCAATGGCAGTCGGAGTCGTGAAATAGCGCCTTGCCAGATTGTAAAAGGTGTCGCCATTTCTTATCGTATATGTAAAATATCCGAGCAGCAACCGTTCAAGCACATTCCAGGTCGCTGGGCCCACGATACCGTCTGGAACAAGGCCATAGTCTCTCTGGAATGCCTGAATGGCGGCATAAGTTGCAGCTCCGAAGATACCGTCGACGGCGCCGGCGTTGTACCCAATCTTGTTGAGCAGGCTTTGGATGAGCTTGACGTTGGGGCCGGTTGAACCAAAAAATAGTGTTTCCATCTTATCCCCTCACTTTGTCACTTATATACTATTTAAAAGCGCAGGGGAGTGTGAAAAACCGGACTGACCAGAACGTTTTGGTCAATCCGGCAAGATTTTGCGGGTCAAAAACCAAAGCCGCCCCGGATAATACTACAGCACAGCAGTACAAAGGGCGGCCATTTTATTAAATCAAAAGTAGCTCAAGTTATTTTATCAGGTTGACCGAGCCGATAAAAATAAACGAATACAGTGACATCAACCCGGTTATAAGGATAATTGCGTTAAATGCGGTGTTTTTAAGAATCCGTTTGTCGAGTGTAAAGCAGTAGGCAAAGGGAATGAGCATAGGCAGTAGGTACCTGCCCTGGGGCTGAAAGTCGACAAACCATGAATTATAAACTGAAAGCCCAACCGACAGCAGCAAAATAGCGTTCATAGCAATAAATTCGATAATGACCCGCCGGTTTCTCGACTTTACGCAGTAATAAAAGATTATCGCATACAGGGCAAGATAGAGAAACAGCATTAAATTGATATAAGCAGCCGGGCCCATATACTGAAGATACCCGTAACTGCCGATAAACGATACAAAGGATTTCTGGAAGAACTGCTTTTCTGTCAGGATGGTTTTTAAGGACACATTCCTGTCATGCAACTGCATGGTGCTCCACTTTTCGTTCACAGGGGTTGACGGCTTAAATGCCTTATCCGCTTTTTCTTCTTTCAGTTCCTGCACAATCTGCGCTTTGTTGAATCCGTATTGGGCGAGGTCAACGCCTTTCCTTATGCCAAAAATGGCGAAAGTACATAAAAGCAAGGCAAGGCATTTGATAAAGAATTCTTTCTTGTTTATTTTGTCGTCGGAAACGAGCCTTATCAGTAAGATAATAAAGGCCATGACAAGGGTGACGAAATAGTTCGGCTTAGACATCAGCTGAAGTGCAAAAAGCAGGGAGGCCAATAACCCGAAAAGAACGCTCTTTTTTGAGATTGATGTACCCAAATATTTGTTGAGCATGCTGTCAGGATTTACGATTTGATAGAGAATAAGTATTGAGAGGAATAAGTCCCAAGCGTCAGATGTCCCATAGGAATAAAGGTACCAGGCTTGAGGAGTGAGCATCAACATCGGCAGCAGAATTCGGGCTTTTTTATTGCGGCAGGCGGCAAGGCCTATTATAAACGCCAAAAGCAGCAGGTTGAAAATCCTAAATTCAGTCTGGTAATTTAGAACCCATGAAAACAATGCCCCCACTTTGCCTGCAATGTAGTAGTAGGGATTGAGTTCAGCCATCCTTGTTGTGCCGTATATGGAGAAATAAACAAGAGGGTCGCGGATATCAGCTATATTCCAATGCGTATAGTAATACTGTATCGCTTTATATGTTTCCTGCTCATCGGGGTGGGCATTGATGCCGCTGAAAATGCTGATAAGCGATGCAACGATAAATGCGGCGGCAAGGATGGCCGCAAAAAATATGCCTGCCGTTTCAACAGGGAATCTGTTCGTTTTTCCTATCGTGCCGTTTCCTTTTGCCATAAAAACTCCTTTTGCTTTACTAAGTATCAATTATACAGTATTATAATAAATATTACTATAAATCCGTCGGCGGGAAACTGAAGCTATAATCTTATCGGTACGTGCCATATCAAAGTCTTAACCGTCAACATCAAAGGGGCGCCTTAATTAATTATTGGGCAGGCGCGGGCTTTTTAAGCAGCAGATTGTTGGGCATTTACGGTTTTGCATTTCCAAAAACATGAGGATGAAAAAGAAAAAATTTTTTAGAACAAAAGGTTGACAAAAGTACTATAGATGTAGTAAAATAATCAAGCGCCGTGAATACTGCGCAACACAAATGGGAGCATAGCTCAGCTGGGAGAGCACATGCCTTACAAGCATGGGGTCATAGGTTCGAGCCCTATTGTTCCCACCAAATTGGCCCGGTAGTTCAGCTGGTTAGAACGCTAGCCTGTCACGCTAGAGGTCAGGGGTTCGAGCCCCCTTCGGGTCGCCATTTTGCCTCTGTAGCTCAGTCGGTAGAGCAGGGGACTGAAAATCCCCGTGTCGGTGGTTCGATTCCGCCCGGAGGCACCAATAATGCGGATGTAGCTCATCTGGCAGAGCGCCACCTTGCCAAGGTGGAGGTAGCGAGTTCGAGCCTCGTCATCCGCTCCACTTTTATGACGGAATGCTTTATAGCATTCCGTTAATAATATTACTATTTTTGGCGCCATAGCCAAGCGGTAAGGCCAAGGTCTGCAAAACCTTTATTCCCCGGTTCGATTCCGGGTGGCGCCTCCAAGCTTATTTAGGGGAGAGCAGCGCTGATTGCGCAGCTCTCCAGTTATAATTTTTAAGATCTTTAGGCTGGTGTAGCTCAGTCGGTAGAGCAGCTGATTCGTAATCAGCAGGCCAGCGGTTCAAGTCCGCTCACCAGCTCCAATTAAAACCTGTAATCGTTTGATTACAGGTTTTTTATTTTGCCTGCCTGTGCGTCTCTTCCTATGTGATGATTGCCCAAACGATCCTGTCCTAATAATCCGCCTAAAAAAGGGAATTCTAAAAAAGCAAAAATTTGATAATGAGGGGATTTAAAAATGGAACTCGGATTACGTGGACGTACTGCCGTTGTCACCGGGGCTGCAAGCGGCATAGGAAAGGCCATCGCGACAGCATTTGCTTCAGAAGGTGCAAATCTTGCAATATGCGATATAAACATGGCAGGCCTTGAAAAGGTTGCGTCTGAGCTGAAGCAGAAAGGCATTAAGGTGCTTGCGGAAAAAGCGGACGTGACGGTGCAGGCGGAAACGGATAGCTTTATCAATCATACCGTATCGCAGTTTGGACGCGTTGACATCCTGGTCAACAATGCGGGCACAGGGCGCCTCTGCGATATTATGCAGTTGCCGGAGGAAGAATTCAGACGGAATATGGACCTCATGCTTTATGCGACAATAAGGCTTATTAAATCGGTTGTGCCCCATATGCAAAAGGCAAAGTGGGGGCGGATAATCAATATCTCATCGATATTCGGCAAACAGCCGGGAGGCCTGCTTGACTATGACTCAATCAAAGCCGCAATTATCATGATAAGCAAGGAGTTTTCGAATTACCTTGCAAAAGACAATATTTTAGTAAACTCAGTATGCCCCGGTCCTATCCGCACGCCGCTTTGGGAGGCGCCGGGACAGTTGGGTGACCAGTTGTCCCAAATGCTGGGGAAACCCATTGATGAAGCAATCGATTTTTACGCAAAAACCAATATTCCTCTCGGACGTTATGGCAAACCGGAAGAAATAGCCGATATGGTGGTTTTTCTTGCTTCCGACAGGGCTAATTATATCACGGGACAGGCCATAAATGTCGACGGCGGCATGGTCAAGACGGTAATTTAGTGAAGTTGCTGTCATCAAAATTTTAAGTGAGTATTGCTTTTTTAGCTTACAAAATTTTAGAACAGAAATTGTTTTGCCACTTATAAAAAGAGGCGGGCGCCCTATGGAAAGCGCCCGCCTCTCTTTATAGGATTCAACTGTTACCAACCGGCTGTATCCTCAGTTTCAGAGGCATACCCCCTGTCCTCCATAAGCCTTACGTTAAAAATGAGGGTCCCGCTGGTTCTGCGGCGGAATACGGTAAGAGTAACTATATCTCCGGGCTTATGCTTGTCGCGTTCCGTTAAAAGCGCACGTGTGGATGTTACTCTAACGTTGTTTATAGATGTAATGATATCCCCTACCTTTATGCCGCTCATTGAGGCGCTGCTCTTGGGATCCACAGACTCCACAAAGGCGCCGACCGGAAGATTATTCGCCTTTGCGGTGACCCCTTCAATCATACGGCAGTTGAGGCCTAACTTGACGCGGCCTTTTACATAGCCGTATTTTATAAGGCTTTCGATGATAGGCCTTGCTGAAGAAATCGGGATAGAAAAGCCTATGCCTTCATATCCCTGACCTGATATCTTTGCGGAATTTATGCCGATAACCTCGCCGCGCATGTTGACGAGTGCCCCGCCGGAATTGCCGGGATTTATCGCGGCGTCGGTCTGCAATAGATTCATGGGGCCGTTTCCCACGTCAATATCACGGTCTATTGCGGAAAGTATGCCCTGAGTAACAGAGCCAGCGAGTTTTAACCCAGACGGGTTTCCGACTGCAACCACCTTTTCGCCGACCTTGCAGGCGTTGGAGTCACCGAATTTGGCTGTGCGAAGCCCTGTCGCGTTAA
Organism: [Clostridium] cellulosi; assembly: GCF_036762875.1. Lineage (NCBI taxonomy): Bacteria > Bacillati > Bacillota > Clostridia > Eubacteriales > Oscillospiraceae > Ruminiclostridium > [Clostridium] cellulosi. The sequence continues at coordinate 68,365 of NZ_JBAIZF010000026.1, forward strand.
TTTTAATAACCGCGAGGTCGGTGCGCGAGTCTCTCCCCACGGTTTTTGCCTGATATCTTTTGCCGCTTGAATTTACAACTTCAAGTTTGTTTGCGCCTTCAATCACGTGGTTATTTGTCACAATATAACCGTCTGACGAAATAATAATGCCGCTGCCCTCGCCGGATTCAGTAACCCTGTCACTTCTGTACTGAATTACCCCGACGATACAGGGACATATCCTTTCAGCTACCTGTTCTGTAGTCAGTGGCTTTTCGTTTACATAATGAACGGTTGCAGCGCCGGCAGTTAATATTGCTGTAGCTGAAATGACTATAACCGTTGTCTTAAATCTTTTATAGAACTGATTATAGTTTTTTGGGGAAAAGTTGGTTTCATTTTTGCAGGCTGCAGTATCCATACTAACAAGCCTCCTTATGCCGGCACTTTAAGAGGTAATCGGTCTTTCTAATTCTATGTGGAAAATCAGCATAAAATAACGGATTGACCTAAAAACGGCCAACCCGTTATTAAATCATTTCAATAATTCTTATATTGCTTTTTTTCATATCGATGTATTCACCGTTTGAATAAACTATCGGGCAAAGAAGATTATTCGGGGGTATATATACTATTTTCCCATTCTCACCGTTATTCAATTTGACAGAGGAACCTATTAAGTATGTGGCCATATGGTTTATGAATTCTGTTGTAAGGTAAGCATCAAACCCAGAATATCCTTCTGTTATAAACATTTCAAATGTAGTAAAGGGTGTTACTTTCTTTTTGTAAACCCTGTTGGAAGTCATAGCGTCGTATACATCCGCAATTGATACAATACGCGCCAAAAGGCCGATTTTTTCGCCTGATATGCCGAAGGGATATCCAGAGCAGTTTATGCGCTCATGGTGGAGAAGTACGGCGCGTTTTATATCGAGGTCGCTAAATTCACTCTCGGAGAGGATATCATAACCGTAAACTGGGTGCTTTTTAATTATTTCAAATTCTTCATTGGTAAGCTTTGCTGGCTTGTTCAGGATACTGGTTGGAATTCTTGATTTGCCGATATCATGCAAAAGCCCAGCCTGAACGGCTTTTTTTATTTCGTATTCAGACAAGTCGATCCATTTTGCAAGCAGCATACAATAGAACGCTACATTAATGCTGTGCAGATATGTATATTCATCGGTTACTTTAATTCTGTCGAGGAAATTTAATAACATGCAGATATCGTTTTGATGGATATGTTCATAAATCAGTTCTGTAGCTGATGTAACCTTATCAATATTGAGGGCCTTGCCGGTAGATAAATCATTAACTATATCCTTAACTAATTGAATTGATTTCTTGTAGCCATATTCGAACTTTTCGTAATTGTACCTGTTTTTCTTTATATATTCCGGAGGGTAAATTACTTTGACATTATTGATTTCAAATTGCTTGAGTTTTTCTATAATATAATCATTTAAAGTAGTGCCGCGGGATACAAGTTTTACGCCGTCTTTATTTACTATGTCACACGCCAATATGTCACCGCCGCGGCATTCGAAAATGTTTATGTCAATTGTCATTAATATCACTCTCCGATATTATTGCATAAAAAGCATAATCTTGATGCTTTTTGGTACAATAGGAAACTAAAAAAGGTAATTTGCCAAATATAACCCATTATTAATATACACTTTAGTACAATAGAATTCAAGACATCCTCTTTCAATAAAACCATAACCTGGATTTTACCCAAGATAACTGTTTGTCAGCATTACATACCGGACAATAACTTTGCATATACATTTAGCGATACGGTTTTAGGAGGGGTTTTATTGAAAGGGATCGTGGAAGAGCGGGCCGTAGAGCTCGGTGAATATATCATTGCGAATAAATCCACGGTGCGTGGGGCCGCAAAAAAATTCGGGGTCAGCAAATCAACCGTACATAAAGATGTTTCAGAACGTCTAAAAAAACTTAACCCCCAACTTTATGTGGAGGTTAAGCATGTTCTTGATATAAATAAAGCTCAAAGGCATATAAGAGGGGGGATGGCTACCCGCAGAAAGTACAGACATGACGTCTAACTGTGAAAGGGGTGACGTGTGGATAGAGATAGTTTAATGCAATTTAAATATAAGGACAAAATATATTAGGGTAAAATTAATCCCCGCCGGCCTTGACCGGCGGGGATATTATGTTTTACAAAATGAAAAGCCCCATACCCTGTTGGGTACGGGGCTTTTCATATGGTATAAATAAAAACACGAACAGCCCCATGAACTCATGCTTCATGGGGCTGTTAGCTTGGTGACCTCGGGCGGATTCGAACCGCCGGCCTTCCGCTTAGGAGGCGGACGCTCTATCCAGCTGAGCTACGAAGTCGGATATGTGGATAACTGCTATAAATTGCGGTACACCGGTTTCAAGAGAAGAACTTATTATTGAAGCTTTTCTATATTACACTAATAAAGCTGTTTTGTCAACCCTATCATTGATAATGGTTTTATTTTCGCACGTCAGTAATTTATATCTGCAAATGTCGCTGAGCGGACATCCGCTGCAGTCGGGCACCTTTTTGCAGTGCTCTTTGGCAAGCCTGACAATCAACGCATGATATTCGCCGAACAGATCGGCGTCGCGTTCAAGACTATTTTCAAACAGGCTGCGTATTTCTTCATAGCCGTCAGGCAATTCAAAACCCAGCCTTGAGAAAATGCGGCGGGTATATGCGTCGACAACAAAATAGGGAAAATCAAACGCATAGAGCATGATGGAATCTGCGGTCTCGGGGCCTACACCGGAGATTGACAAAAGCTCCTGCCTTATGCTTTCGGGGTCAAGGGACTTAATGCGGTCTATATCGAAATCATATATTTTGAACCATTCTGCGAGGTGTTTTAATCGCTGTGCCTTCTGATTGAAAAATCCGCTGGGCCTTATAATCTGAGCAAGCTCTTCTGTGTCTATGCCTAACACAAATTCTGGTGAGAGTCTGCCGCCAAAATTCAGGATAGCCTTTTCGACGTTTGACCATGCGGTGTTCTGCGTTAAAATCGCCCCGGTCATCATTTCAAACGGCGTTTCTGCCGGCCACCAGTGCTGGGGGCCATAAGCTTTGTAGAGTTTTTCGAAAATGTCTTTAAGATTCATCACGGTTGTTCTCGTCAATCCTTCCAGCCACATTGTCTGTATTGATAATTTCCCCACCCGCCTTGCCATCAGTGTCAGGGACGATGTTACTTTCGTCATTTGCATTTTTGCTATTCGGTATGGCGAGAATGCAGATTTCAGCGATAAGCCCGACTGCACCGAGCAGGAAAAGCCAGCCTGTCGAGGAATCAAAGGCTGCGAATATGATAGCCGAAATACCCAGTATGGCGCTTACACAATACAGCAGACCGACAGCCTGTTTTTGGTCAAGCCCTTTATCGATGAGCTTGTGATGTATGTGGCAGCGGTCTGCGGCAAACGGCGATTTGTGCTCCTTGAGCCGCCGAACCACGGCGGCGCATATATCAATAATCGGCAGTCCCAAGACAAGGATAGGAACCGCGAACGAAACAGCGGTATATGTCTTAAAGAGCCCCTGAATTGAGATAACAGCGAGAGTGTACCCCAAAAATGTCGCGCCCGTATCCCCTAAAAACACCTTCGCGGGGTTTTTATTGTAGGGAAGTATGCCGAGACAGCCGCCGGCAAGGGCTGCTGTCAGGATAGCAACGCTGTATTCATTGGGGTCGACAGACATTTTTATGATGGCTACAATCAACATCGAAATTGAGGCTATCGTGGAAATACCTGCTGCAAGCCCGTCGAGCCCGTCAATGAAGTTTATGGCATTTGTTATGCCGATAATCCACAATATTGTCACCGGGATTGCGAAAGCGCCGAAATGTATTGTGTTAATTCCAAAGATGTTGAATCCGGAAATGGACTCGATGACTATCTTAGGATTGACGGCAATCGGCAGAGCAGCCGCAACGCACTGAACCAGAAGTTTAGGCCATGCGGGAAGAGGGTGTTTGTCGTCAATAATACCGAGCAAAGCGATAATGAGCGCTCCGGGCAATATCTGCCATAAAAGCCGGTGATACCGCATCATTACCGTCGCTGTGATGAGAAAAGCCACTATTATGGCCAATCCGCCCAAGAGCGGGATTGGCTTGCTGTGCATACGCCGGTTGTCAGCCGGAACGTCGACAGCGTCTATTTTGCGGGCGAATTTTATAGCTAAAGGGGTGGATAAATAGGCGATGATTGATGATAGGAATAGGGACGCTAATATAACAATTGACTGCTTCACACTATAACTTAATTGAGCAATAGCAGATAACATTAATTACCACCTTGCGAAGCTTCATATTCGGACATATTTAATGTCCGCTAATTGTCCCTTAAAATTCCCGTTTTACGAATCCAACCTTTTTATAGACTTTATTCAGAGTTTTGGTTGAGATATAAAGCGCTTTTTCGGCGCTCTTGGTATAGACGTCCGCAAGATAGTCTTTGTTCTTCATGTAGTCGTCATATTTTTCTTGAATGGGTCTTAAGAGTTCGACGACGGCCTCACCGACTGCCTTTTTGAAGTCTCCATATCCGCGGCCTTCAAATTCAGCTTCAATCTGTTCAAAGGATTTGCCGGTGGCGGCGTTATATATAGACATCAGGTTGTTTATTCCGGCTTTGTGTTCGCGGTAAGCAACAACGGCTTCTGAATCAGTTACGGCCCTTTTGAATTTGCGCATGATGTCATCAGGGCGGTCAAGCATTGAGATAAAGGCGTTTTGGTTTTCATCAGACTTTGACATCTTTTTGGTGGGGTCCTGAAGCGACATTATGCGGGCTCCAACCTTCGGGATAAGCGGTTCGGGCACTTTAAATGTGTCGCCGTAAATCCCGTTGAATCTCTGAGCCAAGTCGCGGGCAAGCTCAAGGTGCTGTTTCTGGTCAGCTCCGACAGGCACTGCGTCCGCCTGATAGAGCAGGATGTCAGCCGCCATAAGCGTAGGATAGGTGAACAGCCCGGCGTTTACATTATCGGCGTGGGAAGCTGCTTTTTCCTTGAACTGTGTCATGCGGGAGAGGACGCCAAATTGAGTGTTGCAGTTTAAAACCCAGGCAAGCTGTGCATGGGTCGGCACATGGCTCTGGATGAACAGAAGGCTTTTATTCGGGTCAATGCCGCAGGCGAGCAGGAGTGAAACCAGCTCAAGGGTCCTGTGCCGCAAGGTTGCCGGGTCCTGCCTTACTGTTATCGCGTGCAAATCGACAACTGAGTAAATGCAGTTGTAATCGTCCTGAAATTTGCACCAATTCTGAAGCGCGCCGAGATAATTGCCCAGCGTCGGTATACCGGACGGCTGAATGCCGCTGAATATCGTCTTTTTATTTTGAGTTTCTTCCATCGAATCACACCTTAAATAAGAACAAATTTATACCAATCAATAGTAGCTATCAAGAACTTTGCCTAGGATTTCGCAGCCTTTTACTATCTGCTCGTCGGACGGAGTGGAATAGTTAAGCCTTATGGAGTTGCAGTAGTCGTCGGGAGATACGCAGAATGCGATTCCGGGGACGACGGCCACCTTGTTTTCGGAGGCCTTTTTGCAGAAGTCCAGCATCTTTACGTTGTCGGGCAATGTGCACCACAGGAACAGCCCGCCCTGCGGGTGTGTTATTGCCGCCCTGCCGGCCAGCGCCTTTTCGAGGCTGTTTATCATAAGCGAGGATTTGTGTTTATACAGTTTACGTATTTTATCAATATGTGTTTCCATACCGTATTGGGTCATGAAACGATAGGCAGCCATCTGGAAGAACAGGTTGGTATGAACATCAGAAACCTGTTTTGCGACGACCATCTTTTGTATGACTTCGCTTGGAGCAAGGACGTAACCGACGCGGATACCCGCGGAGAGGATTTTTGAGAAGGAACCGCAGTAGATAACCAGCCCTTCGGTATCAAGTGACTTTAAGGTCGGGACTTCCTCACCTTCAAAGCGCAGGTCGCCGTAGGGATTGTCTTCAATAATCATAACGCCATATTTTTTCGCAAGTTCATAGATGGCCTTTCTTTTTTCAAGGGTAGTGGTTATGCCCATGGGGTTTTGGAAAGTTGGTATCAAATATAGAATCTTGACATTTTTTTCGGTTTTTAACGCATTTTCAAGTTTTTCAATATTAATGCCGTCGTTCTCAAGTTCAACGCCGCGCAGGTTAACATTATATGAGCGGAAAGCATTTTCTGCTCCTATGAAGCTTGGATTTTCGCAGAGGACCGTATCACCTTCGTTGCATAAAACCTTGCACGCCAGTTCAATGCCCTGCTGACCGCCGGAGACGATAATGAGGTCGTCAAAATCCCTGCCGGAATTGAATTTTTTCTTCATACGTTCTTTCAGCGCGTCCCTAAGCGGGGTATAGCCCTCAGAAATGCCGTACTGGAGTGCGGTTGTCGCGTCGTCATTAAAAATTCCGTCGGCTATTTCCTTCAAGGCCTTTACCGGGAAAGATTCAGGCGAGGGATTTCCGGCGGAAAATGGGATCACATCGGATCCTGAGGTGTTTTTCAGTATCTCGCGGATAAGCGACGGTTTTAAAGAAGATATGCGGTCGGAAAACCTATAATCCATGCTATCAAGTCCTTCTCATAAAAACTAACATAGAAAACTATGTAAGGAGATTATTAAACATTATTTTATCACATTGGCATTGTCTTGACAATAACACACCCAGAAATGTATTATATTAAGTATGCTGATTTTAAATTGTGAAGTATTAATATCATAATTGCTGTAAAAGAGGAAGATTTCGGAGGGAAAAGAATGTTTAACAAAGACGAGGTGCGAACCAGATTTGCGCCGAGCCCCACAGGCTATATGCACGTCGGCAATCTTCGCACAGCGCTTTACGCATATCTTATTGCAAAGTCAAAGGGCGGAAAATTCATTCTGCGCATTGAGGACACCGACCAGGAACGCTATGTCGAAGGCGCGGTAGACATAATCTACAAAACGCTGAAGGATACGGGACTTATCTGGGACGAAGGCCCTGATATCGGCGGCCCGGTTGGCCCGTATATCCAGAGCCAGCGGCGCGACATCTACAAAAAGTATGCCGAGGAGCTGGTTGAACGCGGCGGCGCTTATTACTGCTTCTGCACAAAGGAACGCCTCGAAGAGATACGCCGTATTCATGAAGCGTCCGGTATGCCGAACAAATACGACGGGCATTGCCGCCACCTTTCAAAAGAGGAAGTTAACGAACTGCTGGCAAAGGGCGTGCCGTACGTTATAAGGCAGAAAATCCCGGAGACAGGCGAAACTACATTCCACGACGAGGTTTTCGGCGATATCACTGCGCCTAATGAAACATTGGACGACAATATTCTTATCAAAACGGACGGCCTGCCGACTTATAACTTTGCAAACGTTATCGACGACCATCTGATGGGCATAACCCATGTCGTCCGCGGTATCGAGTATCTCTCATCGACACCGAAATACAACCTGCTTTATGAAGCCTTTGGCTGGGAGATTCCGACTTATATCCACTGCCCGCCCGTTATGAAGGACGCGACCCAGAAGCTGTCAAAGCGCAATGGCGACGCGTCGTATGAAGACCTTATAAACAAAGGGTATCTCACTGAGGCTGTCTTAAATTATATTGCCCTGCTCGGGTGGAGCCCAGGAGGAGAACGGGAGATATACACACTGCCTGAAATGGTCAAAGTGTTTGATATATCAGGTATTTCAAAATCGCCGGCTATCTTTGACAACAACAAGCTCGATTGGATAAACGGCGAATATATCCGCGCGATGAGCCTCGAAAAGTTCCATGAAATCGCCCTGCCGTGGATAAAGAAGGGCGTAAAGTCCGAGACTGACACAAAATTGATTGCAGAGGTGCTTCAGCCGCGCTGTGTAAAGCTTTCGGACATTCCAGAACAGCTCGACTTTATTGACAAACTCCCTGATTATTCTGCCGACCTTTATGTCAGCAAGAAGATGAAGACCAACTATCAGAATTCGCTTTCCTCGCTCAAGGAAGCAAAGGCTGTTCTTGAAAAGCTGACCGACTGGACGCGTGACAACATACACGAAGCTTTGTTCGGGCTTGCCGCGTCGCTTCAGGTTAAAAACGGCATAGTGCTGTGGCCTGTGCGCGTAGCTCTTTCCGGCAAGCAGTTTACTCCGGGCGGCGCTGTTGAAATCGCCGTCATGCTGGGCAGAGACGAATCCCTTTCCCGCATAGACAAAGGCATTGAGCTTCTTAAAAAAGTGCAGTAATGGACTTTAAAGTGTTGCGCTTGCCGCAGTAAAACCTTATATCGCATAAAATAACGGTCTGTATTATTTTTGGTAATACAGACCGTTATTTTATAAGGGGTTAAGCCTATCTATTTGAGGTTTTCCAGTGATAAGCGAAAGAATTATTCAGCCTTGTTAATTCTGTCTTCAAGGGCCTCGAGCTGTTTTAACAGTTCTTTCGGCAGCCTTGAGCCGAATTTCGCGTAGAACTCTTTGATACCCTTGATTTCTTCTTTCCAGAGGGCGGGATCGACTTTCAAAAGCTCTTTAATCGTATCAGTGCCGATTGAAAGCCCCTCGGTTTCAATGTCCTCAGGCAGAGGCTCATATCCGATAGGTGTTTCGACTGCTTTGGCTTTGCCTTCGCAGCGGTCAAGAATCCACATCAGGACTCTCATGTTGTCGCCGTATCCCGGCCAGATGAAATTGCCCTCGTCGTCGGTGCGGAACCAGTTGACGTTAAAGATTTTTGGCGGATTCGGAATTTTTTTGCCCATTTCAAGCCAATGTGCAAAATAGTCGCCCATGTGATAGCCGCAGAACGGAAGCATAGCCATCGGGTCGCGGCGCACAACGCCGACCTTTCCTGCGGCGGCGGCTGTTGTCTCAGACGCCATTATTGAGCCGACGAACACGCCGTGCTCCCAGTCAAAGGACTGGTAAACCAGCGGGGCAGTTTTGGCGCGGCGTCCGCCGAAAATAATGGCTGAGATCGGAACGCCCTGCGGGTTGTCAAACTCAGGGCTGATGCAGGGGCAGTTGCGTGCCGGCGCAGTAAAGCGGCTGTTGGGGTGGGCGCCCTTTTCGCCTGAAGCAGGATCCCACTTCTCGCCCTTCCAGTTGATAGCGTTCTTCGGCGGGTCTTTGTCAAGGCCTTCCCACCAAACAGTGCCGTTATCGGCGTCATAAACGACGTTTGTGAAAATTGTGTTGCGGCGCGTGGTTTCAAGGGCATTCGGATTAGATTTGGCGTTTGTGCCGGGCGCGACGCCGAAGAAGCCGTTTTCGGGGTTGATAGCCCAAAGCCTGCCGTCAGGCCCGATTCTGAGCCACGCAATATCGTCGCCGACACACCAAACCTTGTAGCCCTGTTTGCGGTATATCTCAGGCGGGATAAGCATTGCAAGGTTAGTTTTGCCGCAGGCAGAGGGGAATGCGGCGCAGATATATTTGACTTCGCCTTGAGGATTCTGGATACCGAGGATAAGCATGTGCTCAGCCATCCAGTTTTCTTTTTTACCGAGGTATGACGCAATGCGCAGGGCAAAGCATTTTTTGCCCAGCAGAACGTTTCCGCCGTAGCCAGAGTTTACACTCCAGATTGTGTTGTCCTCGGGGAAGTGGCATATGTAGCGGTTTTCAGCGTCGAGCTGTGCCTTTGAGTGGAGGCCCTTTACGAAATCGTCGCTGTCGCCGAGTGCTTCAAGGACTTTTTCCCCGATTCTTGTCATTATGTTCATGCTGAGCACAACATATATAGAGTCAGTCAGCTCAACGCCTATTTTCGCAAACGGAGACCCAATCTGTCCCATTGAATAGGGGATTACGTACATCGTCCTTCCGGTCATTGAGCCTTTAAAGAGCTTTCCGAGCTTTTCATAGGCTTCCTTCGGGTCCATCCAGTTGTTTGTAGGTCCAGCGTCATCTTTGCTGCGGGTGCAGATAAAGGTACGATCCTCAACGCGTGCCACGTCGTTTTGTGCAGAACGGTGCAGATAACAACCCGGCAGCTTCTCTTCATTTAATTTTATAATTTCGCCTGAAGCAACTGCTTCGCGGCGCAGAGCTTCGAGCTGTTCTTCACTGCCGTCTATAAGTACAACTTCTTTCGGGTTCGTCAAAGCTGCCATATCTTCAATCCATTTTTTGAGGTAACTGTTCTTAAGCATTCTGCGTCTCCTTTCGAATAGCTGTTAGCATAATTATATATTAACGTTTCACTTTTTGCAAGATTTAATATGCGATTATTCAAAAATTAAACTGATTAGTCGGACTTGTCGGGCAATTTTGATTGATGAGTGCAATAGATATATCATAAATATTCTTTGGATAAAAATTGCAACCTCAAAGAAGTATGCCCGCGGGTTTGCATATATTGACGCTAAAAATGTCGTTCCAAGGCTTGCCTTTGCACCTCTTAATACTGTTTATGCTGTGTTGCCGTTAATATTTACTGAGGGCAAAAAAGATCCGGTTTAAGTTTTAAACCGGACCCGGCAGATATTTTTCTTAAAGGCTGACGCGGCTAAATACCTTTGTCCGTTCTTTAAGCTGCCACATACCGTAGATGACGACCGTTTCAATCGGCGTCATAATGAGGCATTTTATGATTCTTGTGATAAAAAGTGCGGAAAATGTATTTCCCGGGATAGCGAGGTACAGCCAGAACGTTGTCAAAACGCCGCTTATAACGAGCTGGTTTATTGCCGCTGCTGTGAAAGTTCGCCAAAGGGCGGGGCGCTTTTTATGCAGCAATAATCCATAAACTGCGCCTGACAAAAATGAATCGAGGGTTATTCCTGGAATAAAGGCACCTGAGGGGAATAACAAAAACTGCACGACGTCTGCAATCCCCGCACCGATGCCGCCGAGCAGCGGCCCGAATATCAAACCCGTAAATGAAACGGGTATGAACGATGTGCCTATTCTCAGATATGTCATCTTGATGGTCAAAAAAGATGCCGCAATGACATCAAGGGCGATAAGAAGCCCCATTAAAACAATTTTTTTGGTTTTTTTCAAAAAAATAACGACCTCCCTCATCAAAGTGGTAATTACCACAAATAGGAAAGTTGTGCCTATCCTTAATTGTGGCAACGGAATGCGAAAGCTGCACCGCAAATCACGAGGATTTTTCGTCCGGACGGCAACTTCCCGTCCATCCGGCACTTAACGCGCAGCAATCTACTTTGCCTGTGTATTATTATAGGGTTTATTTTTCTATATGTCAAATAAAAGCGCTTTGCCTGAATTTACATAATAAGAAGGTTCGGCAGCAGGAAAGCTGTTTGTAACTATTTGTCGAAAAGTTTTAAAGGCATTTCTGTAGCAAAACCGGGCAGTGTTTCATATGCTACTAAAGACGTATATCATTATGTGCAAATTAAACTGTTTTTTTCATAAAGATTTTTTTGCAAAGGACAGTGATTATTTTGACCGTTTATGTCGTAAGGCCGGGTGACAGTATCTATTCAATTGCAAGGGCATTCGGGGTAACGCCCCAAAGCATTATAGAGCCTAACGGGCTGCTCAATCCGTCACAACTGGTTGTAGGCCAAACTTTGGTCATTCCCACAACAGACCAAAACTATACGGTCCGCAGCGGAGACACAATCTATTCAATTGCCAGAAGATTCGGCGTCACCCAAAACGCAATCTTCAGCGCAAATCCCAATATCGGGGCGGACGGGCGCATTTTTCCGGGGCAGGTTATAGTCATTCCCGGTACCGAGAGAAAACTGGGGACCATTGAAGTAAACGGGTATATCTTCCCCGGCTCCGACGAGAGTGTTGTCAGGCCGGCGCTTCCTTTACTTACATATCTTTCGATTTTCAGTTATCAGGTAAATTCCGACGGCAGCTTAACCAATATCGACGACGAAAAATGGATACAGATTGCGCGTGAAAACAGAGTCGCACCGATAATGGTTATCGCGAATATCAGAGAATCCGGCGGATTCAGCAGCGATATCGCAAGCGCAATCTTCGCGAGTGAAAGCGTGCAGGATACCCTTATAAACAATGTGGTCAATACTTTGCGCGAGAAGAATTACTATGGGCTCAACATAGATTTTGAATACGTTTACCCGAGCGACAGAGAGAATTACAATAACTTCCTGCAAAAAATCACTGAACGCTTGAACGCTTTGGGCTACATAGTATTGACGGCGTTGGCGCCGAAACTGTCAGGGGATCAGCAGGGCCTTCTGTATGAGGCACATGATTATCCGGCCCACGGAAGAATTGCTGACCGCGTTATACTTATGACCTATGAGTGGGGATATCTCGCCGGGCCTCCGCAGGCGGTGGCGCCGCTGAGAGAAGTACGGCGGGTTCTCGACTATGCCGTAACCGTAATCCCGCGCAATAAAATACTGATGGGCATACCGAACTATGGCTATGACTGGGTTCTCCCGTACAGGCGCGGTACCCTTGCCACTACATTCTCGAATATCGAAGCGGTAAACCGCGCTTTCCGCAACCGGGCAGAAATCAAATTCGATGAGTCGGCCCAGTCACCTTACTATAACTATTACGACGACCAGCGCCGCCAGCATGTTGTCTGGTTTGAAGATGCCCGCAGCATAAGGGCGAAACTGATGCTGGTAGACGAATATAACCTCGCCGGAATAAGCTACTGGACAATTGAGCGCCCATTCCCGCAGAACCTGCTTGTACTTAATTCGATGTATAATATAAGGAAGGTAATTTAATTCGACATCTATTGACGATTTTATATGTCAATATTGAATATATTTTTATAACAATTATTGAATTTATTATTGACAAATCACAAATCGAGTGATATTATGGAATCAGAAAAAAGGTAATACAGATTGGTTGGAGGCGAGTCCCATGGATAGTAAAGAAGGCGAGCGAAGAGCCCGTGAGAACATGGAATTTTGCCTGTCCCATCTGTAAATATCAGCTTTTTAAAAAGACTGAAGACAGGGCGGTAAGTACCGCATATACAGGCTAATGTTTGACCGGGCTCTTCGGTCGCAGGCAAATGCGATTAGAAGGAGGTTTAAAACAATAAGCCTGTGTTCTGATTGAACTTGCTGTAGAGGTTGAAGCATTATCGTGAAATGAGGCTCTATTTGAATCCCAAAGGATCAAAATTCAGCGATTTGCGGTAGTGTTTCAACCCATAAGTTAATAATATTAAAGAGCCGCTCCCGGAGGGGCGGCTCTTTAATATTATTAACTGCAATTTATTATTCTTTAATAAGAACCCTTTCAATTTCGCCGATATAGGTACGGTGCAGATCGGTGCCAGAATATGTGCGAGCAATTTCCTTGTCGATGAAATTGTCAAGGGTCAAGTCCTGAGCGTAAAGTTTTCTGCAAATAAATACAACGCTCGCCTCATCAAAGTAAACTGCGTCGCCGATGTCCACCGGGGTAAGGCCGGTTTCCTTGACCTTGTCAGTGTCGCGCCCAGAGCGGGAACCGCATATGTTGAGCGCCTCGCGGTATTCCTCTCCGAAGAAGCTGAGTGTGTAGTGGTTGTACTTTTCCATGAACTGATATGTGTATCTTTGCGGACGAATAAAGCTTATTGCCACAGTTTTTCCCCAAAGTATGCCGGCGCCGCCCCAGCTTGCGGTCATCGTGTTGAAGTCCCCCGGTATTCCGGCTGTTATGAGCATCCATTGGCGGCCTATCATATCAAAAATATTGCCCTGCAGTTTTTGAGGCTTAATTTCGTTAAATATTCCCATTTGATTTTCCCCCAATTATTTCGTATCATTAAATACATTATATGCAAATCTATTAGCGATTTAAAGAATTTATCAGCGAAAATATTTATATAGCCGTGAAAATTCTTTATTTAGCAGACATTTCATGATATAATTAATGGCAAATAATGTATATTGAGCCAAAATTACTCCTGCAGCGCTGTACAGGCATAGCCGGAATTAATCTGAGTATAGGAATAATAAGAAGGAGGAAAGTTATGCAATACGATGTGCCGGAATATGAAGGAAATCTGAGAAAATTCATGTTGAAGGTACCGGAAGTAATCTACCGTGCGTCAGGGATAAAGATTTTTGGCAAGAAAATCAGATCCCTTGTATTTACTACAGATGTTTGCATTATACGGAACGTCAATGCAGACGCAGTTATTGCCGTCTATCCTTTTACTCCCCAGCCCGTTATAACGCAGGCCATCCTGCTTACAGCCGACAAGCCCGTATTTTGCGGCGTCGGCGGAGGCCTGACCACCGGCAAAAGGGTTGTCAATGTGGCGTCCCATGCGGAGTTTCAAGGGGCGATGGGGGTTGTGGTCAACGCGCCTACTACAAATGATATAATTGCGGAACTGCATGACTCCCTCGACATACCCATTGTTGTGACAGTTGTTTCGGAAAACGATGATATAGAAGGAAGAATAAAGGCGGGAGCGGCTATATTCAATGTCTCAGGAGGACAAAAGACCGTCGAGATAGTGCGAAAGATACGCGAGAAATACCCCAAACTGCCTATTATCGCCACTGGAGGCCCAACTGACGATACTATTGCGGCGACGATAGAGGCCGGAGCCAACGCGATAACATGGACGCCGCCTTCAAGCTCTGAAATCCTCGGCAAAATTATGGACCAGTACCGCGAATCCGCGGCTAATAATATGGAACTGAAACTATTCCATTAATGCTGGCAGTATTTTATACTAATTTTGAAGAATCTGTTTGAGGCCTTTTAGGCAAACAAACAAAATATACACAAAAACGAATAAATATACACTAAAAGCTTGATTTTATGCAGATTTAGTGTATAATAATAACATCACATTCAAAAATGGCTAATAATCCGGCATATAAGGGTTTACGCGAAAGTTTTGCGTTGCCGTGCATTTGAGAGTTAATATTGTTAATTAATGGCTGCATGGAGGTTAATATGAAACAGTATAAGAAGGTTGTTTTGGCGTATTCCGGCGGACTTGATACATCGATAATCATTCCGTGGCTGAAAGAGAATTACGGCTGTGAAGTCATCGCGGTTTCCGCTGACGTCGGACAGGGGACAGAACTTGACGGACTTGAGGAAAAAGCGATTAAGACCGGTGCTTCAAAGATTTATATTGAAGATTTGAAAAAAGAGTTTGTTGAGGATTTCATTTGGCCGACGCTTAAAGCCGGAGCCAAATATGAAAATTACCTTTTAGGTACGTCATTCGCAAGGCCTCCGATAGCAAAGCGCCTTGTTGAAATCGCCAAAAAAGAAGGTGCAGACGCAATATGCCACGGCTGCACAGGCAAGGGCAACGACCAGGTGCGTTTTGAGCTTACCATCAAAGCGCTGGCTCCTGAAATGGAAATCATCGCCCCATGGCGTATCTGGAATATAAAGTCCCGCGACGAGGAGATTGATTACGCGGAGAAGCACAATATTCCACTTAAAATTACCCGTGAGACAAACTATTCCAAGGACAAGAACCTGTGGCATTTGAGCCATGAGGGTTTGGACCTTGAGGATCCGGCCAACGAGCCTAAGTATGACAAGATTCTTGAGCTCGGCGTTTCGCCTGAGCAGGCTCCAGATAAGCCTACATATATCACAATCTCATTTGAAAAAGGTATTCCCGTCGCCCTTGACGGAGAAAAGCTTGACGGCGTTACGTTGATTCAGAAGCTCAACGAGCTGGGCGGAAAGAACGGAATAGGCCTTCTCGACATTGTTGAGAACCGCCTTGTGGGCATGAAGTCACGCGGCGTCTATGAGACACCGGGCGGAACGATTCTCTATCATGCACACGAGGTACTTGAGACCTTGACTCTTGACAAAGAGACAGCACATTACAAGGCACTTGTGGCGCAGAAATACGCCGAGCTTGTCTACAACGGACAGTGGTACACTCCGCTGAGGGAGGCTATCGACGCATTCGTCGACAAGACTCAGGAGACTGTTACCGGCGATGTTAAACTGAAGCTCTATAAGGGCAATATTATAAACGCCGGCACTACATCGCCCTACTCACTCTACAGCGAGGATATCGCCACATTCGGCGCCGATGAAGTCTACAACCAGAAGGACGCTGAAGGCTTCATCAACCTCTTTGGACTTCCGCTCAAAGTCAAGGCTATGCTTGACAAGAAAAACAAGCACTGATTAGGATTGCTTGAAATAAGTGGATCAGTCCCATGCGCTCACACACGCATGGGGCTGATTGCAATTTTTAAGGGTAAAAATATAAGGTTATCCTGATGAGCTTTAAGAAGATAAATAAAGCTTTAGGGCAATAAAAAGGCAGATTAATCCGCGTCTTTGCCGCATGCAGTAATAGGGGGTAATTAAGTGAAACTCTGGGCAGGGCGTTTTAAAAAAGAAACAGACGAACGTGTCAATGACTTCAATTCCTCAATTAGGTTTGATTCGCGCATGTATAAAGACGATATCGAGGGCAGTATCGCCCATGCGACAATGCTCGGCGAATGTGGCATTATAGCAATGCAGGAATCGCTTGAGATTATCGGCGGGCTTAAAGAGATACTTGCCGACCTTGAGAGCGGAAAACTCCAGTTTGACCCGGAAGCCGAAGATATTCATATGTTTATCGAAGCGGAGCTGACGAAAAGGATAGGCGATTCGGGCAAACGTCTTCATACTGCGAGAAGCCGGAACGACCAAGTTGCACTTGACATAAGGCTTTACCTAAGGCATGAGATTGCGGATATTAAAAAGCTCCTTGTAAATCTGCTTGAAACCATCCTGCAAAAAGCGCAGGAGCATACAAAGACAGTAATGCCGGGCTACACCCACCTCCAACGGGCACAGCCGATTACATTCGCGCATCATCTTCTCGCCTATGCTCAGATGTTTAAACGGGATATCACCCGGCTCGAGGACTGCGCCCGGCGCATGAATGAATGCCCGCTCGGCAGCGGGGCACTGGCGTCAACCACCTATCCTATAAACCGCGAACGCACGGCGCAGCTTCTGGGGTTCAGCACACCGACGCAGAATAGCCTCGATAGCGTCTCAGACAGGGATTTCTGTATTGAGCTGGCGAGCGCCCTGTCAATTATAATGACCCACCTTTCGAGATTTTCTGAAGAGATTATCCTGTGGTGCTCGTGGGAATTTAAGTTCATCGAACTTGACGACGCTTTTTCAACCGGCTCGTCCATTATGCCGCAGAAGAAGAATCCGGACGTCGCGGAACTCGTCCGCGGCAAGACGGGACGCGTCAACGGCGACCTTGTGGCTTTGCTTACAATGATGAAAGGGCTGCCCCTTGCATATAACAAGGATATGCAGGAGGATAAGGAAGCGATTTTTGACGCCGTAGATACGGTTAAGCTGTGTCTTAACACGTTCATGCCGATGATAGCGACTATGCGCGTCCTGCCGGAGAATATGCGCGCTGCGGCGGCTAAAGGGTTTATTAATGCGACCGACTGCGCCGATTATCTTGTCAGAAAGGGGCTGCCCTTCAGGGACGCCTATAAGATAACGGGACAGCTTGTCGCTGCCTGCATAGAACAGGGCAAAACGCTCGAGACGCTCGAAATCGGGGAATACAAAAAGTTAAGCCCGCTGTTTGATACAGACGTTTACGAGGCTATCTCCCTTGATACCTGCGTCAACGGCCGCAAAGCTGATGGCGGACCCGCGGAAGAACCGGTTAAAAAGCAGATAGATGCGCTTAAAGGCTTCTTGGCAGAAATGAAAGAATAATAATTGACATACAAACTGACAATGGGGATGAGACTTTTGAAATATAAGGTGTTTGTCGACGGTGAAGCGGGAACAACAGGGCTTGAGATACGTTCAAGGCTTTCATCACGGGACGATATAGAATTGCTGCAAATCAGCCCCGAACTGCACAGGGACAGGGACGAAAGGCAGCGGCTTCTCAATGCGGCGGACATCTGCTTCCTCTGCCTTCCCGACGACGCGGCGAGAGAGTCTGCCTCACTTGTTACCAATCCCAATACGCGCATAATTGACGCGTCGACCGCCCACCGGACGAATCCCGACTGGACATACGGCTGGCCGGAGATGAGCAAGGAACAGAGGAAAAAGATAGCATCATCAAAGCGCGTAGCGGTTCCCGGGTGCCACGCAACCGGGTTCAACGCCGCGGTCTATCCTCTTATCGCCGGCGGGATAATGCCCACCGATTACCCGGTTGTCGTGACGTCCGTTTCAGGATACAGCGGCGGCGGCAAAAAGCTTATCGCGCAGTATGAGGACACGCGACGAGGGGATCCCGAAATGCAAAGCCCCCGGTATTACGCGCTGACGCTGCACCATAAGCATCTGCCGGAGATGATGAAGATAAACTCCCTCCGGTACGAGCCGGTTTTCACGCCGCTTGTCGCGAACTTTTACAGAGGTATGATAGTTACGCTGCCGATAAACAGGCGGCTGCTCTCAAAGGATATGGACGCCCACGCGGTATGGGAGTACTACAGCGAATACTATAAGGGCGAAAGGTTCATAAAGGTTATGCCTTTCGGCGGCGAGGATTGCCTCGATGGCGGCTATCTCGGAGCGCAGGGCTGCAACGGCACGAACAGACTTGAGATTTTCGTTTTCGGGCATGATGACCAGATCCTTGTAATGTCGAGGCTGGATAACCTCGGCAAAGGCGCTTCGGGAGCGGCAGTGCAGTGCATGAATATCATGCTGGGACTCGATGAAGGTACAGGACTTGCAGAATAATACAATGGCTAAATCAACTATACAATAACGTAAGGTGAAAACGATGAAATATGAGGAAATAGAAGGCTCCGTTACGGCGGCGCTCGGATTCAAAGCTGCTGGTATCCACTGCGGCATCAGGAAAAATCGCACAAAGAAAGACCTTGGTCTGATTGCTTCCGACGTTCTCTGCAATGCGGCGGCAATCTATACGACAAACAAGGTAAAAGGCGCACCGCTCATAGTTACAAAGGAACACCTTAAAAACGGCAAGGCGCAGGCCATAATCTGCAACAGCGGCAACGCAAACACCTGCAATGCCGACGGCGTATTTATAGCAACCGAGATGTGCAAGGCGACAGGCAAAGCCCTTGGCATCGACCCGACAGATGTCGTCGTCGCGTCCACCGGCGTAATTGGGCAACCGCTTCCGCTTGAGCCGATAACAAATGCCATCCCGGTCCTTTCCGAAAAGCTTTCAAAAGAGGGCTTCGACGACGTGGTCGAGGCGATAATGACGACCGATACCCGCAAAAAGGAAACAGCGGTAAAGTTTAATTTAGGCTCAAAAGAATGTGTCATCGGCGGAATCGCCAAAGGCAGCGGCATGATAAACCCGAATATGGCAACAATGCTCTGCTTTATCACGACTGACGTCAACATAAGCTCTGAAATGCTGCATGAGGCCCTTTTGGAGACTGCCGCGGAAACATTCAATATGGTGAGTGTCGACGGCGATACCTCTACAAACGACATGGTGGTTATTTTGGCGTCGGGCTTGTCAAAAAATGATGAAATAAAAACAAAGGGCGCCGACTATGAAACCTTCAAAGAGGGGCTAAAGATAGTTATGACCTATCTGTCCCGCGAGATCGCCCGCGACGGCGAGGGCGCGACAAAGCTCATCGAAGCTGTGGTGAACGGCGCGCCTGACATTATAACCGCAAGGACGGTGGCAAAGAGCGTTATCTCTTCCTCACTTTTCAAGGCCGCGATGTTCGGTGCGGACGCAAACTGGGGACGGGTGCTCTGCGCAATCGGTTACAGCGGCGCCGATGTGGATGTAAATAAGATTGACGTTGAATTCGAATCCACCGGCGGCAGGATACTTGTCTGCAAAAACGGCGCAGGCGTTGAGTTTTCCGAGGAACTTGCGCGGCAGATACTTGTTCAGGATGAGATAAAAGTGATAATCAGCCTTAATGACGGCAACAGTTCTGCCACGGCGTGGGGCTGTGATTTGACATATGACTATGTAAAAATAAATGGAGATTATCGTACTTAAAGCAGAAGCAGTGAACAAGGCGGAAGGGGTGCAATCATGGGACAAATATCAAATCTGGATACGGCAAGGGTACTTGTCCAGGCACTGCCATACATCCAGAAGTATTATAACAAGACCATTGTCGTGAAATACGGCGGAAACGCTATGGTTGACGAAAAGCTCAAAAACGCTGTTATGACCGACCTTGTGCTGCTTTCTCTGGTCGGAATCCATGTTGTGCTGGTACACGGCGGTGGGCCGGAAATAAGCGAAATGCTCAAGAGATTAGGCAAGGAGAGCCGTTTCGTAGGCGGGCTCCGCTATACCGATAAGGAGACAATAGAAATAGTCCAGATGGTGCTTGCCGGTAAGGTCAACAAGGACCTTGTCCGTCACCTCCAGCAGAACGGCGGCCAATCAATCGGCTTGTGCGGCCTTGACGGCGGCATGATAAAAGCAAGAAAACTGTGCAAAACCGGTGCGGACTTGGGGCTTGTAGGTGAAATAACACAGGTCAACAGAAAGCCTATCGACGACGCCATCGGAAACGGATATATACCAGTTATCGCCACCATTGGATGCGGCGAAAACGGGGAAGTCTATAACATAAACGCAGACACGGCGGCCGCGCGCATCGCAGCGGCAATCGGAGCGGAAAAGCTCATGGTTCTTACAGATATAAAAGGCCTGCTTAGGGACAAAAACGATGAAAGTACGCTTATACCTGTGGTCAATGTAAGCGATGTCCCGAACCTGATACGGCAGGGCATTATTTCAGGCGGCATGATACCTAAGGTGGACTGCTGTGTCGAAGCAGTGCGGCGTGGGGTCAGCAGCGCGAGTATCATAGACGGCAGGGAGCCCCACTCGATACTCGTTGAGATGTTCTCCGACGAGGGTATCGGCACAATGTTTCAGTAATAAAATTAAAGGCGGAGGTGTTCGGGAATGGATTTCAGCGCGGTTAAAGAAAAAGTCGACAAATACGTTATGAACTCTTATTCACGCTTTAACGTAGCTCTGGAGTCAGGCAAAGGCGCAAAAGCATATGGCTGCGGCAAAAGCTATATAGATTTTGGAAGCGGAATCGGGGTCAATGCCCTCGGTTACTGCGACGACGGATGGGTCAAGGCGGTGTCGGAACAGGCGGCAAAGCTTTCCCACTGCTCAAACCTCTATTACACACCGATACAAGGGGAACTCGCCGAGCTGCTCTGCAAGCGCACAGGTTTTAAAGGCGTATTCTTCTGCAATTCCGGAGCAGAGGCCAACGAGGGCGCGATTAAACTCGCCCGCAAGTACAGCTTCGATAAGTACGGCAGCGGCAGGGCGACGATTGTAACGCTGAAAAACTCGTTCCACGGGCGCACCGTAACTACCCTTTCGGCGACAGGACAGGATGTCTTTCACAACTTCTTCTTCCCGTTTACTGAAGGCTTTAAGTTTGCCGAAGCGGGCAACTTTGACAGCGTAAAAGAGGCCTGCACAAAGGACGTCTGCGCAGTTTTGATGGAACCTATTCAGGGTGAAGGCGGGGTTTTGCCGCTTGACACCGAATTCGTAAAGAAAGTCGCTGACCTGTGCCGGGAGAAGGACATACTCCTGATGTTCGACGAGGTACAGACCGGCATAGGGCGTACAGGAAAGTTTTTGGCCCATGAACACTTTGGGGTCAAAGCGGATGTTGTCTCCTGCGCCAAGGCCCTTGCGGGCGGGCTGCCGATGGGCGCTGTGCTGTGCCGCGGCGGGCTCGAAAACGTCCTCTCGGCAGGCACGCATGCCACTACCTTCGGCGGCAACCCGATAGCCTGCGCCGGGGCGTTAGAGGTTGTAAAGCGCGTCAGCGATGAAAAGTTTCTTAAAGAAGTTACCGAAAAGGGAGAATATATTAAAGCCCGCCTTTCAAAAATAGATGGTATCGGAGAAATCCGCGGCAAAGGGCTTATGCTGGGCTTTGACGTCGACGGGGTATCGTCAAAAGACGTCGCCGCAAAGGCGGCAGAAAACGGCCTTCTTATACTGACGGCAAAAACCGCGCTGCGCATGCTGCCTCCGCTTACCATAACGAAAGAAGAAATTGACTGCGGTCTCGATATCCTCGAAGACACGATTAAAAGCATGAAATAAGAGGGGGATTTCCAGTGAAGCATTTATTGAAAATGCTCGACCTTACGAGTGAAGAAATCATAGAGATACTCAACCTCGCTGACCAGCTTAAGTATGAAAAGAAACATAATATTCCTCACCCGCGCCTTGCCGGCAAATCTCTGGGCATGATTTTTGAGAAGTCATCAACGCGTACGCGTGTTTCGTTCGAGGTCGGCATGTATGAGCTGGGCGGCCATGCGCTGTTTTTGAGCTCGCGTGACCTCCAGATTGGGCGCGGCGAACCGGTTGAGGATACCGCCCGCGTACTTTCACGTTACCTTGACGGCATAGAGATTCGTACATTTTCTCAGGAAGAAGTGGAAAACCTCGCAAAGTACGCTACTATCCCGGTAATCAACGGCCTTACCGATTTTGCCCACCCCTGTCAGGTTCTCGCGGACCTGATGACCATTCGTGAGTTCAAGGGACGCCTCGAAGGTTTGAAGATGTGCTTTATTGGCGACGGCAACAACATGATGAACTCCCTTATCGTCGGCGGCATAAAAACCGGCATGACAGTATCTGTCGCCTGCCCGAAGGGCTATGAGCCGGCGCAGCAGGTGCTGGATTTCGCAAACGAGGCGAACAAGAAAAAGCCTGTGTTTACACTTTGCCACGACCCGATGGAGGCGGCAAAGGACGCCGATGTTGTATTTACTGACGTTTGGGCATCTATGGGGCAGGAGGCGGAGGTCGAGAAGCGCCGCCGCGATTTCAAAGGCTTCCAGGTCAATGCCGAGCTTATGAAAGTCGCAAAGCCGGACGCTATGGTTCAGCACTGCCTGCCTGCGCACAGGGGAGAAGAGATTACCGCCGAGGTTTTAGAGGCGCATGCAAACGAGATATTCGAAGAGGCTGAAAACAGGCTCCATGCTCAGAAAGCGGTTATGGTAAAGCTGATGGCGGACTGATATCGCGAATATATAAAAAATCCTGCTTCTATTATTGAAGCAGGATTTTTTTGCGCAGTTTTTCTTATTGCCTGACTTGTGATATTAAGCTATATTTATTTTTCTTAATCAACGGCCGTCAAATTGAAATACAACCTTACTAATTGCATACTCGCCGTAATATTTTGTCCATGAGCGGCATATAGTCTGATAGAAAGAAGCCGTTTATGAGAACATGCCGCGTTGCTGCGGCGGGAGGGATTGCAATGCCGATGCAGGATGATAAAAATACGGTCAAAAAGGTACACAACATTATACTTGAAGACAGACGGTCGCTTACTGTCTCGGGCGTTTCCGATGTCGACAGCTTTGACGAGCAAACCGTCATGCTGTATACAGAGCTTGGTGAGCTTACCATCCGCGGAACCGACCTGCATATGAACAAGCTCAATGTAGAAACCGGTGACGTCAGCATAGAGGGCAATATCTCCTCACTGTCGTATCAGGATGAGGTTCCTCGCGGCTCTGGCGGCTTTATGGGCAGACTTTTTAGATAGGATGAACATTTATGGGGATAACGATTTCGGGACAGACGGGGCTGCTTATTTCGGCGGCCCTTCTTGGTTTTATGCTCGGCGGCCTGTACGATGTATTCCGGTTTATAAGGGTGGCTACTAGGTGCGGGCGCGTGGGGTTGGTTTTTCTCGATATTTTTTACTGGCTCATCTGTTCTATTGCGACATTTGTTTTTATCCTGCTGGAAAATGAGGGAAAAATCAGATTTCTTGTTTTATTGGTTGAAGCATTGGGAGCGGCGCTGTATTATTATACAATAGGCGCTATTTTTATAAAAAGGGCTGAGGAAATCGACAGGGCTGTAAAAAGACATGTAAAACAGGCGGGCAAGGCAGTTATGGGGCCGGTGCGCAAGTATGGCGGTGAAGCGTTTTCTAAAATATCCAATAGTTGTAATAAGGCATACAGGAATATTAAAAAAGATTCTAAACTTTTGAAAATACGCTTGAAAGTTAAGTCTAAGATGATGTATAATTTAATACAACCAGCAAAGAAGCCCAAGCCTCATAAAAAACGATAATCTTCAATAAGAAGCGGGGCTCTTTGAAACTACCGCTTTTTTGGTTGGAGCGTGACTTGATGAAAAAGCGCAGGAATAGTTTGATATTAAAAATAGCTATCCTTTCGTTCGCGGTGTATATCGTGGCGACGCTTATCTATCAGGCAGTTCAAATCAAAGAAAGCAATAAAAGGCTGGCTCAGGTGAAATCCCAGTATGCGGCTACGCGAGCAGAAAATGAAAAGTTAGAAGCACTTCTGAACGAGAGCGACGAGGAATTTATGGAAAGTGTCGCAAGAGAAGAGCTGGGATATTCAAAACCTAATGAACGTATTTATGTCGACGCATCAGGAAACTGATTTAACCTATAATCACGCAGAGTAACACTTTTTAGGAGGATTATTGTTTTTTATGCAGCTTGAGGTTGGTGCTGTTTTAGAAGGAAAAGTCACCGGCATAACCAAATTTGGGGCTTTTGTCGAACTTCCAGGCGGAAAAACGGGTATGGTTCACATATCTGAAGTTGCGCCGACATATGTAAAAGAAATTAAAGATTATGTCAAAGAAAATGAAACCGTAAAAGTCAAAATTCTCGGCATTACGCCCGAAGGCAAGATAAGTCTTTCAATGAAGAGGGTTGAGCCTCAGGCAAAACGCCAGTTCGGCGGAAGACCGGATAACTTTGAATGGCAGCCGAGGCGTAATGAGAACATGACGTTTGAAGAAATGATGAACAAGTTTAAACAGTCGAGTGAAGAAAAGCTGTCAGATCTTAAAAAATATATTGATCCGAAACGCGGAAATCTTTCAAGACGCGCTTCTACAAGGTGAAAATTTAGAACGGAGTGTAGTGTTACACTCCGTTTTCATTATTGGTTGCATATGCTTTAATGCGGCAAATGAAAGGTTACATTTAAATAGAATCCAAAAATACTGCTTATTGCTGAAAGACAGACAGTACATACTGCTGACGAACAAGTCTAAAATTTCAATTGAAGGGTGAATAGGTTGCTTATTAAGAATGCGAAAATTTATACTATGGAAGGCCGTCCGATAGAAAACGGATGGCTCAGAACGGAAAACGGCATTATACATTCTCTGGGGGAGGGTGAAGCCCCAGATTATTCAGGGGAGATAATAGATGCAGGCGATGGGGTGTTGCTGCCGGGCCTTATTGACGCCCATACACATATAGGGATGTGTGAAGACAGCCTTGATTTTGAAGGCGAAGACACAAATGAGGATACCGACCCCTCAACCCCGCAGTTGTCTGCTGAGGACGCGATAAACCCTATGGACAGGTGCTTTGACGACGCGCTGTCGGCCGGCGTCACTACAGTCATCACAGGGCCGGGCAGTGCCAACCCCATCGGGGGACGCCTTATCGCCATGAAAACCTACGGCAAGCGTGTCGACAAAATGGTGTTCAAAAATCCTGTCGCTGTGAAATTCGCCTTGGGCGAAAACCCAAAGACCTGCTATCATGCAAACCATGAGACGCCGGTCACTCGTATGGCCACTGCGTCGATTATCCGCGAACAGCTTTATAAAGCTCAGAAATATATGGACAAACTCGAAAAAGCCTCTCAGGATGAGGATGAAGAAGAGCCGGATTTTGAATACAAGTGCGAGGTGCTCATCCCTCTGCTCAAAAGGGAGATACAGGCGCATTTTCACGCCCACAGAGCCGACGACATATTCACCGCTATCCGCATTGCAAAGCAGTTTAACCTTGATTATGTCATAGTCCACGGAACTGACGGGCACATTATTGCTGACGAGTTGAAAGAAGACGGCGCAAGGGTGCTGTCCGGGCCTTTCCTTTGCGACAGATGTAAGCCCGAATTGCATAACCAGACGCCGAAAGGCCCCGGCATTATGTCAAAGGCCGGGCTTGAAGTCGCTATTATCACCGACCACCCGGTCATTCCGATTGAATATCTGTCGCTTTGTGCTGCACTGGCGGTCAAGAACGGGATGGATTATGAAGAAGCGCTGAGGGCTATAACGATAAATCCCGCACGCATAACGAAAATTGACAACAGGGTTGGTTCGCTGAAAGCCGGCAAAGACGCCGACCTCGTAATTTTTGACGGCGACCCCTTGCAGCTTTATACGAACGTCAAATTTGTTGCAGTAGGCGGAAAAAGGGTGAAATAATGCGCGAAATTAAGGTGGGTTTAATAACCGAAACAGTAAAGCGGCTCTGCATTGACGCAAACCACGAGCTTTCATGCGACATGGAGGAAAAGCTCCGGGGCAGTCTGGAAAAAGAAAAATCGCCGCTCGGAAAAGAGGTTCTGAGCGACCTTTGCCGCAATCTTGACGCCGCGAGGGAAATCAAGGTGCCTATCTGCCAAGACACCGGCATGGCCGTCGTCTTTGTTGATGTGGGACAAGATGTCCATATTGTCGGCGGCGCACTGAACGACGCGATTAACGAGGGGGTTCGCCGCGGGTATGTCGACGGGCTGCTGCGGCTGTCGATTGTGTGTGACCCGCTGCGCCGTGTTAATACCGGGGACAATACCCCGGCGGTCATTCATACGCGTATAGTCCCCGGCGATCAAATCAAGATTACCGTCGCACCGAAAGGATTCGGCAGCGAGAACATGAGCGCCATCCGTATGTTTACCCCTGCCGCTTCCCGGGACGATATTATTGATTTTGTCGTCTCGACGGTTGAAAAAGCCGGCAGCAAGCCCTGCCCGCCCGTTGTGGTGGGAGTAGGCATAGGCGGTGACTTTGAATATGCAGCGCTGCTGGCAAAAAAGGCCCTTTGCCGCCCCTTTGACACACCCCAACAGGATGAGTTCTACAGGCAACTTGAAGAAGATATCTTAAGCAAGATAAACGCTTTGGGAATAGGCCCACAAGGGTTCGGCGGAACAGTAACGGCGCTTGCCGTCAACATCGAGTTTTTTGCGACCCATATCGCCGGACTGCCGGTTGCCGTAAATATGGGCTGCCATGTGACAAGGCACAAGACTGCGGTAATTTAATACACCCACAGTATTTGATGACCTGTAAAGCGCAAATAAAAACGGCTCGGAATTTTACCCGAGCCGTTTTTCAATTTTGCGTGAGAAAGAGAATTTCAAAAGCACCGGCGTGATAATGGTAGTCAAAATAACCACAAGGATGATGGAAGTAAACATGCCGTTTGAGATTATCCCGTTTTGAAGCCCGATATTTGCGGTTATTATAGCGACTTCGCCGCGGGAGACCATTCCGACGCCGATTTGCAGCGCCTCGCTTTTCTTCATCTTAAAGAAGCCGGCAGGCGCGCCGCAGCCGAAAACTTTACCGATGACGGCTATGACGAATATGACAATGATAAAGAATATGTTGTCCGGCGATATACCTTTAAGATTTGCCTGAATCCCGACACTTGCAAAGAATACAGGGGCGAGGAATCCCGAAGAAATCGCCTTGACATTGCGTTCAAGCCATTCTTTGTGGCCAAATTGCGACAGCAGCAGGCCGCACAGGTAAGAACCGGTTATAGCGGCGATGGAGAGGCTTTCGGCTGCAAAGGCGCACAGCAGCACAAGGGCAAGCGTCAAGGACAGCAGCGCCGGGCTGGGCTTTAGTTTGTCAACGTACTTTTTTGCGAATCTCGGCAGGAATGCAATCACCAGAAATGATACAACGCAGAATACCGCAATGCTGATTAATGTCACAGGAAGGGAGGCGCGTTCCGCACTTTTCGTGCCTGATAATGCAAGCGT
The DNA here is from genome assembly GCF_036762875.1 of [Clostridium] cellulosi. NCBI lineage: Bacteria > Bacillati > Bacillota > Clostridia > Eubacteriales > Oscillospiraceae > Ruminiclostridium > [Clostridium] cellulosi. The sequence goes on from NZ_JBAIZF010000026.1 coordinate 96,120, forward strand.
TATTGAAATTATAATTAATCCCAGAATATCGTCGATTACGGCGGCACCTAAGATGTTGATACCGGCTCTGGTGTTGAGCTTACCCATCTCATTGAGCGTTTCCGCGGTGATACTGATACTTGTAGCCGTAAGTATCACGCCGATGTAAACGCTTTCAATAAGATTGGGGTTAAACAGGTTGGCACAGAGAGTCCCAAGCATGAAAGGCAGCGCTATGCCTCCGCAGGCGATGGCGAATGCGGAAAGCCCCGCTTTTTTCATTTCATCTAAGTTTGTTTCAAGCCCGGCCAAGAACATCAGCGTTATGACCCCGAGTTCGGAGAGCAGTTTAATGTTATCGGTATAATCAACAAAGTGGAGCACAGTCGGGCCAATTAAGACACCTGCTGCTAGCGCCCCGAGCACTTCGGGCATTTTTATCTTCCGGCTTAAAGCTCCGAGCAGTTTTGTTGCGATGAGTATAAGTGCGATTTGAAGCAGTATTTTTTCCACTGTTGAACCTCCATAAATATTGTTTCCAGATGCTGTTTTGAAAATTAATCCGCGACAGGCAAGGTGCATTGATGGTTTTGTGATAATGTAAGCCGCGGCCTGACAGCAGATAACTTGCAAACAGCTTCTTGAAATAGCAATATTGGACATAAAAAAGAGAAGCCTCAAAAAGGCTTCCCACCCAAGAAGCAGAATCTTGAAAACGTATAAAACGTCCAACCGAACTGCGATATTGTCTATATTATACCATATTTACGGGGGATTTCGCAACTATAAAAGCCCTACGCGCTGCAGTTGGCGCAGCAAAAGCGTTCTCAGTTCAGACGGCACCTGAATTTTAAACAGGTAACGGGCGCTGTTGGGTATCCTTTCGATGGCAAGAGCCTGCGGGCTGTTCGGCGCGACAGTAAACATTCTTTTTTTCCCGTTGTTATCCATTGCCGTCACAGCAAACGGCGAGTTGGCGCCAGCGGAGGTTCTGTCCGAGCTGCCGAACAGGGGAGCTATTTCGGCGCTTAGGGCCTCGGGAACATGTAAGGCGTCGGACAGCTTTTCCGCTGCGGCACGCAGCGCCTCTGGAACATGTAAAGAGTCGGACATCTCAATTGACGCTGCGCGGTTAAGGCCGAGGGGGTCAAGGGCAAAAACGGTTGCAGGTAAATTGCTGTTTGTATTGCTAAGGGCGTCATGCAGCGCTTTAATTGAGTTTGTGGACCACTCAAGGAGCCTTGTCGGTATATTATGAAACGCCATCTGCAAAAGGACTTCCGGATAGGCATATGCCCGCCCCGCGCCGATACCTGCGACAAAGTTCGATATGTCTGCAGTCTCGTCAAATGGGTTACCGGAGCTAAGAACCTGAGGCAAAAGTGTCGGAATATCAGTGGTTAGTCCAATAAACCAGAGGGTATTTTCCGAGTTTCCAAAAACGCTCCTGTAAAAGAAATCTATGGCGGTTATGTATTCCTGTACGTTATGCACGATAAAGGCGGTGCCGTCAGCGTCAGGGTAATACCATCTGGGATAGGGACGTGAAGGGTCATCTTTGCCTGCCGGGCCGCTGTAAGGATAAAAGCCTCTTTTCATATCTTAAGCCCCCAATTAAGACATCTTTTAAAAGTCAAAAAGTCAGAATTTAATTAAAACATCAGTATATTATATTCAAAGTTTTAAAAATGAGCATAAATTTTCAAAATTTATTAATTTTACTTTTTGGTTTACGCAAAAAATTTTTAAGTCACAGCTTTTAAGCGGATAATTTACACAGTTAAAAATTTGTGTTATAGTGATAACTGAAATAAGTTGGGGCAGATAGCTATAAAAGATGGTTTAGTATTATTCAGTACATTTGCGTTATATTAATAAAGGCCTAATGTAATAAAAATCACAGATATTTTGCGCGTGGCAGTGTAGTATATAATCAAAAAAGGGGGACTGAAAATGCCATTAACTATTACTTCAGAAAATTTTGATACTGAAGTTTTGAATTCAGATAAACCTGTTCTGGTTGACTTTTGGGCGACATGGTGCGGCCCGTGCCGTATGATTGCGCCGGTTATCGATGAAATAGAAGCCGAATACGGAGATAAAATCAAGGTCGGCAAGGTCAATGTTGATGACGAGCCGGAAATCGCGTCCAACTTCAACATCATGAGCATACCCACGCTTCTGTTTTTCAAAGACGGAAAGGTTGCCGCTTCATCTGTCGGGGCCCGTCCAAAAGAAGATATCATTCAAATGCTGGGGATTTAACACAAAAGCTGTCGTCGTTCTGACGGCAGCTTTTTTTAATAGTGTATGCCGAAAATAAAAAGTAAATTCAGAATAACTTTATTTTGCCGCCAATTGATTGAACTTTTCAGCACGGTATTAATTGTATATTGCTGTAAACACCATCAGCACTTGCTTTACAAAATTTTTCATGGGGGTTATAATTTTAACAAAAACAGCGAAAGGGTAATCATATGGAGGCCTATAAAAAGGAATTTATTGAATTTATGGTGAGGTCCGGAGTGCTCACTTTCGGCGACTTTGTGACCAAGAGCGGACGCAGGACGCCTTACTTTGTCAATACAGGGAATTATGTTACTGGTGAGCAGATGCAAAAGCTCGGCGGATTTTACGCTGAGTGCATAAAGGCAAATATCAAAGAAAAAATTGACGCGCTGTTCGGACCGGCATATAAGGGAATCCCGCTGTGCACTGCGGTTTCTATGGCTCTATACTCCAAATTCAATGAAAACGTAAACTATTGCTTTAACCGCAAAGAAGCCAAGGACCACGGAGAAGGCGGCAAAATGGTCGGATATAAGCTGAAAGACGGCGACAACGTCGTAATAATAGAGGATGTCGTCACAGCCGGAACGTCGGTGAGGGAATGTCTGCCGCTGCTGAAAGAACAGGCGGACGTAAATATTGTCGGACTGATAGTTTCCGTTGACCGCATGGAAAAGGGGACGGGCGATAAAACCGCGAAACAGGAGCTTTTTGAGCAGTATGGCATTAAGACATACCCGATAGTCACTGTCAGAGAGATTATCGATTCAATCTACAACCAGCCGATCGACGGCAAGGTCTATATCGACGACGATGTAAAACAGCGCATGGAAGAATATTTTGAAAAATACTGCGTGCAATAAACAGCAAAAAAGGACGGATTATTTCCGCCCTTTATTATTAAGAAGCAGCAGGGCACCGAAAAAAGTTTGTGAAAGTGTATACTTGCTGTATAAAAGTTACACTATAGAACAAAATGGAATAGGATTCGACAAAATAAAAGGCCGTCCTCATTTCGAGGGCGGCTTTTAAAATCATTACTGATTTTGTTGCTTTTTAGCGTTTGCCTTCATACGGGCGGCGTGGTCAAGAATACGCTTGCGCAGACGCAGGCTCTTCGGAGTAACCTCGAGCAGTTCGTCGTCAGCCATATATTCGAGCGACTCTTCAAGGCTTAACTTATGCGGCGGCACAAGGCGGAGCGCCTCGTCACTTGAAGAGGAACGCATATTGGTTACATGTTTCTTTTTGCAAACGTTGACGACGATATCATCGCCCTTAGGTGAACAGCCAACCACCATACCGCCATATACCTTTGTGCCTGGTTCAATAAACAATGTCCCGCGGTCCTGTGCATTGAAAAGGCCGTAAGTAACAGCTTCACCGTCTTCAAATGCAATCAGTGAACCGTAACTGCGGGATGGGATTTCACCTTTATACGGCTCGTAGCCGTGGAAAACCGAGCTTATAATACCTTCGCCCTTTGTATCAGTCATAAATTCGCTTCTGTAGCCGAAAAGGCCGCGTGAAGGAATAAGGAATTCAACGCGCATGCGGCTTCCTTGCGGCTCCATGTGCTGCAATTCGCCCTTGCGCATGCCCATCTTTTCCATGACAGAACCCATGTAGTCTTGAGGGACGTCGATTACTACTTCCTCAATCGGCTCGCATAAAACGCCGTCAATTTCCTTGAAAAGCACACGCGGTGTGCTTACTTGGAACTCATACCCTTCCCGGCGCATTGTCTCTATTAATATGGAAAGGTGCATTTCACCGCGTCCGGATACCTTGAAGGAATCCGGCGATTCAGTTTCCTCAACATGCAGTGAAACGTCCTTGAGAAGTTCTTTGAACAGTCTCGCGCGGAGATGGCGGGAAGTTACATACTTGCCCTCGCGGCCGGCAAACGGGCTGTCGTTAACCGAGAATGTCATTTCGATTGTGGGGTCGGAAATCTTGACAAACTTCAGTGGCTCAACGGTTTCTGGATCGCAAATCGTATCGCCGATAGTTATGTTTTCAATTCCGGATAAAGCGACTATGTCGCCGATTGTCGCAGTTTCGACAGGAACGCGCTTTAATCCTTCAAACTGATAGACATTTGTAATCTTGGCTTTATACGGGGTATATGTGTTGTGATAGTTTGCGACAACTATGTCTTGTCCCTGCTTCAAAGTGCCGCGCTCAATACGGCCGATAGCTATGCGCCCGACATAATCGTTATAGTCAATTGAAGAAATGAGCATCTGAAGCGGGCCTGTTTCGTCGCCCTCAGGCGCCGGTATATATTCGATAATTTTCCGGAAAAGGGGAGCAAGATCCTTGCCTTCCTCGTCCGGATTCAATGTAGCAGTTCCATTTCTGCCGGAACAGTAAACGAAAGGACTGTTCAACTGCTCCTCGTTTGCGTTCAGATCAAACAAAAGTTCAAGTACTTCGTCTTCAACTTCCTTAATTCTTGCATCTGGCTTGTCTATTTTGTTAATGACAATGATGACCTTGTGGCCGAGGGACAATGCCTTTTGAAGCACGAAGCGCGTCTGCGGCATAGGCCCTTCTGCGGCGTCGACGAGAAGGAGAACCCCGTTTACCATTTTGAGAATACGTTCAACTTCGCCGCCGAAGTCAGCATGGCCAGGGGTGTCCACTATATTTATCTTAACGCCGTCAAACTTTGCGGCGGTGTTCTTAGCCAGAATGGTTATGCCGCGTTCACGTTCAAGCTCGTTCGAGTCCATAACGCGCTCCTGCACAACCTGATTTTCTCTGAATACGCCTCCTTGTTTAAGCATTTCGTCGACCAATGTTGTTTTGCCGTGGTCGACATGGGCAATTATTGCGATATTGCGGAGATCGCTGCGTACCAATTAAACCTGCTCCTCCCGAGATCGGGCCGCAAATGTATTATGCGGCTAAAATTATATATATTTTCGTAAAATTCCATAACATTATTATTTTACGCTTTTATTGATATGCTGTCAAATTAAAAAAGCAATATTAATCTTTCTTTCATACTAATGTGAGAATAGTGTCGGTTTTGGTCTATTGGTTGTATAAATTTCTGCTGAATGAATTTTTTCAAATAAAAAACCGCCTGTAAAATCAGGCGGCCAAACAGCGCTTATACTTATTTGAAACTTGGCAATAATAAGCGGTGCCTGTGGGGGGCACCGCTTTCTAATTACTTTTTCTGCGTTATTTAATCATTCTTTTGAATTGCCTGCAATACAATTAAACATAAAAATATGCTGACAGCATGAACATAATTAAAAATTAAATCATAAAACTGAGTTCCAAAACACAATAACGCTTAAATATTCTTGAAAAAAGCTCTTTATAAAAGTATATTCGTCTGCCGCAGAAAATGTGAAAGTAAATATGTTTATAAAAAAATATTATTATTCCTATCAGAATTAGTATAAATTTTTGTTGACAAACGGCTATACTGGGAATATAATAAAAGCATAGTAAATATGTATGAATAATATGGATTAACGATTGGAGGAATAGATATGGCGAAAATCGCAAAGAATTTAACGGATTTAATCGGAGGCACTCCGCTGCTTGAACTTTCAAACTACAATAAAAGCAGAAATCTCGGGGCTACTCTCGTAGCAAAACTCGAATATTTTAACCCCGCAAGCAGCGTAAAGGACAGAATCGGGTATGCGATGATAAAAGACGCTGAAGAACATGGACGCCTTAACAAGGACAGTGTTATAATAGAACCCACCAGCGGCAATACCGGCATTGCGCTTGCATTTGTCGCCGCGGCAAAGGGTTATCGGCTGATACTTACAATGCCTGACACGATGAGCATTGAACGCCGTAACTTGCTGAAAGCTCTTGGGGCAGAACTGGTTTTGACCCCCGGGTCAAATGGCATGAAAGGTGCCGTTGAAAAGGCAGAGGAGCTTGCAGCTTCCATTCCGAATTCAATAATACTGCAGCAGTTTAAAAATCCAGCGAATCCGGCTATTCATAAAGCGACGACCGGACCTGAAATCTGGAACGACACCGACGGAAAGGTGGATATCTTTGTTGCCGGTGTCGGCACAGGCGGCACAATAACGGGCGTTGGCAAATTCCTTAAAGAAAAGAACCCAAATGTCAAAATAGTTGCAGTCGAGCCGTTCAGTTCACCTGTCCTTTCAGGCGGAAAACCCGGCCCGCATAAAATTCAGGGTATTGGCCCCGGCTTTGTTCCGGATGTTTTCGATCGCAGCGTTGTCGATGAAATCATTACTGTAAAAAATGAGGATGCCTTTGAAACATCCCGCAGTATTGCAAAGAGTGAAGGGCTGCTTGTGGGCATATCTTCCGGCGCTGCCGCATTCGCTGCAACACAGGTTGCTGAAAGGCCGGAGAACAAGGGCAAATTGATTGTAGTTATGTTCCCGGATTCCGGTGAAAGATATCTTTCAACTACACTTTTCGGATAAGAACACGTGCTCTGCAGGACTGCCTTTGGTTGAATTAAATCAGAGGCAGTTTTGCTGTTTAAGTACTCAATTTGCAAGCAAGCCGCTTATATGTAAATCTAACGGGTAATGACAAAAAAAGAAACCAAAATTTAGGTAAAAAGGCAAATATTAATGGAGCCAATTGGAATAATTCTCTTGATTTTTACATCTAATTGGTGTAAAATAACATAAAGGCAAAGGGTATTTAATGGGCGGTTAATCACTCTCCTAAGATGGGGGGTGATATTGTGGAGTACTTGGCGGCAATTATACTTATACTTATATTTGCCACAGGATACGTAAAAACAATAAAAAAATAGCCGCCCCGTGCTCAATGGATGCGGCTATTTCGCGGACATTGGGTTAACCGCTGATGCGGGTACCCTTTGCCTTACCTTTTAATTATATAAAATAAAAAAAATTAAGTCAATAGGTTAATTTAGGGAGAGACAAAAATTAATATAAATTAGAATAAACCACCAAATATACATTGATTTTTATGGTGCGTGTTATTGAAAAAGCCAGTACATGAGCATTGAGAAGTCGCATAAAAAGGAATTGAGAACAAACGAAATGAATGTTATGGCATATGCAAAAGCCGGAACAACCAAAACCAGAAGGTCAGGTTGTTCCGGCTTTTTTGAACCAGCTTCTCAGCAGAAGTTGATTTTTAAACCAAAAACTGCCGCAGTCACATCTGTTCTGCGGCAGTTTATAGTTCAAAGTCGCTTTTATCAAATTCCGGAAGAATAGGCGCGTGTGAAGGGACGCGTTTTAAAGGGTCATATTTGTAGCTGCGGCAGCAGAACGAGGCATCGACCACGCCTTTTTTCTTGCAAAGAATCTTGATTCCGTCGTTTGCGGGTCTGCCGTGCATACAGATTGAACAGTTGCCGTCTTTTGTCTTTGAAAACAGGCTTTTCAAAACAGTTCCCTCCGATTAGATAACCTACTTGCCGCTTATAGGTAGCCATACCAGAAAAATCGATTTATTTCACATATAAGTATAGCAAATAAACGGCAAAAATCAATCTTCGGAGTGGCTTGGCTGAACATATATAATTTTCCAGTTCAGACATTTGCAAGAGACAGGAGCAGAATAGCGATAATGAACAGCATTGCGCAGACGGCGGGTATGCTGTGGCATGAAACTATCAGGTTGTTTTGGTATGTGGCAAAAGCAGTTACCACGCTGCTTGTCGGTATGGCGGAGGGGAATATTTTAAACAGCACAAGGGCAAACACTGTGGAAAAGAATACATGCAGGATTCTGGTTAGAATGAAAAGTTTTGCGGAAATACCGGATTCCTTTATCAAGGATATCACCTGAAACTGGACAGATAATCCCGAAAAACCGAGGATTGCTGCTGTGAGCAGTATTGCCGGCAGCCCAACAGAGCCAGAAGCGGCGGCGCACCCGTTTGTCACTTCAAGCAAACCGACGGCTGCGCGGCTGTAGAACGATGGGTCGGATGCCGGAGGCGGGATTATATGTGACACGGTGTCGGCCAGAAGCTGTATGGTTCCTGTGTAATTCAAAAGGCTGTTCAGCGCGGAGAACAGGATGACAAAGGCACAGATTGTGACTATGCTTTGGGCAGAACCGGTCACAGACTTGACAAAGGCCGCGGACAGATTGTCAGTTCTCCTTGTAACATGGATATGTTTGCCCCTGCCCGATTCCCTGCGTTTTTGCCCTATACGCATGACAAGCCCTATTGTAAAAGAGGCCAGCAAATGTACGATATAAAGCAGTATGCCGGCCTGCACATTCTTGAAAAAGCCTGCCCCAACTGCGCCGATGATAAACGCCGGACTTGAATTTATGGCGAAACACAAAAGCCTTTCGGCCTCCCGTTTTGTAAGCGACCCGTTTTGGCAGAGCTTAGCCACTGCGTCCGCCCCGACAGGGTAGCCGCCTATTGCCCCTAATACAAGTGCAGCTCCGGAGCTGCCCGGCAGGCGGAATATCAGTTCTGTCACCGGTTCCAGAAAGCGCCCGCACCAGTCGGCTGTTCCTGAGCTTATGATGAATGAGGAAAGCACAAGAAACGGGAACAAAGACGGGATAATTGTACTGCCGCAGAGCAGCAGCCCTTTTCTGGCACCCTCCAGTGCAGGCTGAGGTACAAACATGAGCAGCAGCATAAGTATTGCGGCTAAAATGGCGGCTACAATTTTTTTCGTGCGCCTTAACATGATTGTGGATGTATTCTTGGACATTTTAATTCCTCCCCCGTAATGTATATGTGGCAAAGCTGTGACAGCATGTATTTTTATTGGAAATGCCTCATAAATTTAAAACAGCGATTTATGTAAAAATCAGGCTTTGATGACAGCTCGGGGGTGCTTTGATTGGCGCGTCATAAAATCCGAAAAAGGCCAGAATCTGAAAAGAGAAAGCGAAGATCAAATAGAGCCGAGACAATGGCAATAAAAGCGGCAAGGGCGGTTGAACTGCCCATAGATTTCGTTGCCGGAATGGTACATTTAGACTTTTCGGGGAACCGGGAAGTAGTGGTTGAGGGCTGCCGGGGAGTCCTTGAATATGACGAGAACATTGTGTGCATAGACACCGGAAAAATGAAAGTCCGGTTTTTGGGCAGGGACCTTGCCATCAGAAATTATATTGATAAATCAATAACTGTCAGTGGTTTTATCAATTCGGTAGAATTTTTGACTTAGTGCGGCTTAACAGTTAAAGCCGCATTAAAGCGGGAACAGCCGTATTGATGACAAATCGGAGGAATTATGTTTTTTTTAAGGCTAATCCAGATATTTCTCGGATATATTAAATTCAGAGTCGACGGGGCAAGCTGTGAGAAGTTTTTAAATCTTGTGTCGAGGGCCGGCATAGTTTTATGGAATATAAGGCGCGATAAGACGGGCCTTTATGCAAACGTGCTCTTGTCAAAATATAAAACCGCAGAACAGCTCGCGAAAAAGGCGGGGGTAAAGCTTACAATTGTTAAGCGAAAGGGTGTGCCGGTATACCTTATAAAGCTGAAGAACCGGCTCGGTTTCGTGTTAGGTATAGTCTTGTTTGCCGCGATTATCGTATATTTTTCAGGCTATGTGTGGATTATTAAAATCAGCGGCAACAGCACAGTTTCTTCCCGCGAAATAATGTATGCGCTCAGTGACCAGGGGCTTGAGCCGGGGGTGAGAAAAAGCACATTTGACAGAAAAACAGTAGAGCAGCAGGCGTTAGAAAAGATACCTGAGTTGTCATGGATTCATATAAATTTAAGCGGCTCGGTCGCAAATGTTGAGGTGGGTGAGCGGACAAAGCGTCCGGAACTGGTTCCGGACGACAGGCCCTGCAATATAAAGGCGAGTGAAACCGGGCAGATACTGCAAATGGAGGTCTATGAAGGGCAGACCACGCTGAAGGTCGGCGACACAGTCCAAAAAGACGAGCTGCTGGTCAGCGGCGTAATTGAGGAGCCGATGACCATGCTCACCAGATACGTCCACGCGAGGGCGAAGATAATAGCCTCGACCTCCCGGGAACTCAGCGTAAAGGTGCCGTTCAAAACAACAGAAAACAGGGATACCGGCAAGGTGATAAAGAAATACTCAATAAGGTTTCTGAATGTTTCTATACCCTTTTATTTTGGGGTGCCGAGCGGCAACTACAGACGGCTTGCCTATAAAAATCCGCTGGTGATAGGCGGTACGCAGCTTCCCGTTTCGTTTAATACGACCGCCTTTCTGGAGTATAAAAATGTTCCGGTAACGCTTAACAAGCAGCAGGCGCTTGAAAAGGCGAAAAAATTGATTGCGGACAAAGAAAGAATCGAGTTTTCAGGCATTAAAGTAACTGCCAAAGAATATGAACAGAAGTTTGAGCCGGATGGAATTACATTGATAGGGAAATACAAATGCGAGGAGAACATTGCCGTATCAAAGGAGGTGAAAATCGGCGAAACGGGCGGCAAAAGGATAATTAGGCAAGAAAGCTGATAATTTTAGTTAAAATGATAATATGAAAATAGGATATTTTGTGGTACAATATTATGGAAATTAGCGGTGTGATAAACAAGCGGCAAAAATCCAGGTATTAAATTAAAATTAAGGGTGAGGAAATGGCTGAGCAATCAATTAGCATCGAAAGAATCGACCAGATAACAGGGCTCTTTGGAAATTTCGATGAAAATATACTTGCAATCGAAAAAGAGTTCAATGTTAATATTCTCAACCGTGGCACGGACCTGCGGGTAACCGGCGAACCTGAGGATGTTGACAAAGCAGTCAGAACAATTGACGAACTTATCAAAGCGATGAACCGCGGCGAAACAATCAACAGTCAGAACCTGAGCTATCTTATGACACTGGTTGAGGAGGGTAACGAAGACAAATTTGAAAAGCTCAGCGGCTGTATCTGTATAACGTCCAACGGAAGGCCAATTAAGCCGAAAACCATCGGACAAAAAAACTATGTAGAGGCGATAAAAGAAAATACTATTGTGTTCGGTATCGGCCCCGCGGGAACCGGTAAAACCTATCTCGCAGTAGCTATGGCGGTAGCCGCGTTCCGCAACAAGGAGATAAACCGCATTGTGCTGACCCGGCCGGCGGTTGAAGCTGGTGAGAAGCTCGGCTTTTTGCCTGGAGACCTTCAGACAAAGGTTGACCCTTATTTAAGGCCGCTTTATGACGCTCTTTATGATATGCTCGGCAGTGAGAGCTTTCAAAAATACCAAGAACGGCAAAGCATAGAGGTAGCCCCGCTGGCTTACATGCGAGGCCGTACTCTTGATGATTCTTTTATAATTCTTGACGAGGCTCAGAATACAACACCCGAACAAATGAAGATGTTTTTAACACGGCTCGGATTCAACTCAAAAGCAGTTATCACAGGCGATGTAACACAAATTGACTTACCCGACGGAAGAAGGTCAGGGCTTATCGAAGCGTCTAAAATACTCAAGAATATTGAGGGCATCCACATCAACTATTTTACTGAGAGGGATGTAGTAAGGCATAAATTAGTGCAAAAGATTATCAAGGCATACGAGAAGTACGAAAGGGAAGGAAGACGATAAAATGGATAAACTAAAAGTATATATAGAGAATCGGCAAAAGAAAGTAAAAATTCCTTCAGGGCTGAGGCTCCTTGTGCGGCGCTGCTGCAACGCAACGCTTGTAGCTGAAAATTTTGAGGGAAGCGCAGAAGTAAATGTGACATTTGTCGATGATGAACAGATAAAAGAACTTAATCAGCAGTACCGGGGCAAAAATACATCAACGGACGTGCTATCTTTCCCGATGGGCGAAAACGGGAAGTTTGACATAAATCCAGATACAGGCGCCTATGTGCTCGGCGACATTGTCATTTCCCTTGAACATGCCGCGGCACAGGCTGAAAAATACGGACATTCATTGCAGCGTGAAGTCGGATTTCTGACCATTCACTCAATGTTGCATATACTGGGCTATGACCATGTGAACGGCGGAATTCAGGCGATGCGCATGCATGAGCGTGAGGACGAGGTTATGGCTGCACTCGGCCTTGACCATGATGTTTACGAGGATAATTTAAACAATGGTTAAGAAAGTAAAAAACCTTGCCCAAAGTTTCAGGTACGCGATAAGGGGAATTGTCCACTGCGTAAAGAATGAACGCAATATGAGGATTCATATTGTCGTCGCCGCTTATGTACTGATATTCTCTGTGTTTTATAACTTTTCAGCTACGCAGTACCTTATCCTGCTCCTGACTATCGGCATGGTCTTTTTTGCTGAGACGGTTAATACTGCGATTGAAGCGCTTGTTGACCTTGAAACCCAGAGCTATGACAGCCTTGCGCGCATAGCAAAGGATGTAGCCGCGGGCGCTGTGCTTATCTGCGCTGTATTCGCCGTTGTAGTGGGCATTATATTGTTCTTTAAACCCGCAGTTATTGCACAAATTTTTAGCTTTCTAATACACAACATATTATATGGTGTATTATTTTTATTATCTTTGCCGGCGTCTGCTTTCTTTATCTTTGGCTTGCCGTCCGGCATCAAGTTTTTAAAAAAATAAATTTGAGCCGTTAAATTTAATCGGCAGGGGAGAGCAACTTGGAAGTAACACGATCCGGATTTATCGCGATAGTAGGACGCCCGAATGTGGGCAAATCCACACTACTCAACGCTATGATAGGCGAAAAAGTCGCCATTGTTTCAGCAAAGCCCCAGACTACGCGCAACAAGATAACAGGGGTGCTGACGGACGGTGACGTCCAGCTTATATTTCTTGACACTCCTGGGCTTCACCGCTCACGTAACAAACTCGATGACTATATGCGCCGCACTATTGACGATTCGCTGACTGAAATTGACGCCGCCGTCCTTGTAGTTGAGCCGCAGGTCAATGCAACTGACTCCGAAATGGAGCTTATCAAAAAACTGTCGGCGAAAAAGGCTCCGGTTTTGCTCGCTGTCAATAAAATTGATACAGTAAAAAAAGAGAGCCTGATGGAAGTTATCAGCGAATGGTCAAAACGGTATGATTTTAGCGCAATTGTTCCGCTCAGCGCAAAAACCGGAGACGGTGTCGAAATTTTAAAGGATGAGCTGAAAAAGCAGATGCCCGAGGGCCCGCAGTATTTCCCCGACGATATGCTGACCGACCAGCCGGAAAGGCTTATCGTCGCTGAAATCATCAGGGAAAAGCTCTTATACCTGTTGTCGGACGAGGTTCCCCACGGCACCGCCGTTTCGGTCGAAAGGATGAAAGAGCGCCCTCAAGTTATGGACATTGAGGCTACAATCTATTGCGAAAAAGAAAGCCACAAAGGTATAATTATAGGCAAAGGCGGGCGCATGCTCAAAGAGGTCGGCATCAAAGCCAGAGCCGATATTGAGGCATTTCTCGGCTGTCATGTCAATCTCCAGCTCTGGGTAAAAGTCAAGGACGATTGGCGCAACAGGGAAAATATCCTAAGAACGCTGGGGTATGACTGATATTGATTTATCATATTAAAAAGTCAATGATAAACTAATGGAACTTGAAGTATATATTACCGGACATATTGCCGTCACCTTCGTGAAAAACTTTAACAGGAAGCGTTGATAAAGTTTAACTGGAATGTTTGAAAAGATATTTTTCAGACATCCGCAATTTCAGCGTTTCAAAACAAATGGGGCAGCCCATTAATCGGAGGGATTTTGGTGGACAGAAACGCCGTTTGGGCATTATTCGAAAAGACAGGCAATATTGGCGCTTATATGTTGTACCATAACATGGGTATGTCCGGCGCTTTAGATAACCGGGAGGCAGCAGCTAATGCAGATAAAAACCGACGGACTGATCATTCGCGATCTGAATGTCGGTGAAGATGATAGGTTAGTAACAATATTGACACGTTCCCGAGGCGTCGTAAGAGCCTCGGCACGTGGGGCACGCCGCGTCAAGAGCCGATTATCGACTGCAACGCGGCTGTTTTGCTATTCGGATTTTACTCTGTTCAAAGGCCGTGAAAAATACATAATCGACGACGCACAGCCAATTGAGTTCTTTCTCGGCATAAACAAGAACCTTGAAGGGCTTGCGCTGGCGCAGTATTTTGCTCAGGCTGCGGCGGCTGTTGCGCCTGAAGAGGACAACGCTGAGCCATTTCTGCGTCTTATGCTCAACTCATTAAACTTTATCAAGAACGGCAACAAAAAACTCGTTCAGATAAAGGCCGTATTTGAACTGCGTATTCTGACAATGGCGGGATATATGCCTGACCTCGTCGCGTGCAGAAACTGCGGCGCATATGAAGCCGACACAATGTATCTTGACCCGATAACCGGCACGCTCCTTTGCGGTGACTGCGCAGCTTTGGGGCATGGCGCGGCTGTGTCCGGCAATCCCAAACTGTCAAAGGGCGCCCTCGCCGCTATGCGCCATATCGCTTATTCAGACTTTGAAAAGCTGTTTTCGTTCTCACTGCCCGACGCTACATTGAAAGAACTCGGCGCGGCGTGTGAGTCATATTTCAAAAGCCAGTTGGAGCGCAGTTTCCCGACACTGGATTTTTATAATTCCATCGCGGGTAAATAATTATTTCTGACTGCAAAACCAAGATATCGGATGTGGTGATATTGGATTTATCCCAAAAATCAAGGAAAGCGCTTGAATATGATAAGATAACCGAAATGCTCGCCCTTGAATGTTCATGCGAAGAAAGCGCGGCATTGGCAAGAGCGCTTGTTCCTTTTGACGATATAGAAAAGGCAAGACACGCAATGCGTGAAACCGAGGACGCCTGCAGGCTGTCATTGCGTTTCGGCGGCCCGTCGTTTTACGGGCTTAAAAATATTAAGAATCAGCTTCACCGGGCAAAGATCGGCAGCTCACTGAACCCGCGGGAGCTGCTCGATGTAAAGTCGGTGCTCTATGCTATCCGCACGCTTTCGCATTACCGCGAAACATCTGAGAGCATGGAGACCTGCCTTGACGGGTATTTTGACAACCTTGCGCCGAACAAATACCTTGAGGACAAGATCGACAGCGCGATAATCTCCGAGGACGAGATCGCCGACACCGCCAGCGAGGAGCTTCTGCGCATACGCAGGGCGAAAAAGCGCACCGAAGAGCGCGCCAGAAACCAACTGGAAAAGATAATCCGCTCCCCGCAGACACAGAAATATCTGCAGGAAGCGATAATTACAATCCGCGGCGGGCGTTTTGTCGTTCCGGTAAAAGCGGAGTGGCGAGCAGAGATTCCGGGGCTTGTTCACGATACGTCTGCCAGCGGTTCGACCATATTTGTCGAGCCTATGGGCGTGGTGGAAGCAAACAATGAGCTCAAGGTGCTGTCTTCCAAAGAGGAGAAAGAGATTGAGCGGATTCTCGACGAGCTTTCCAAAGAGGTCGGCACCTTTGCAGACAGCATAAAAGACAGCGCCGATACCGCGGTATTACTGGATTTTATATTTGCAAAGGCACGCTTGGCGTTTAAGATGAAAGCTACCGCCCCAAAACTTGAAGCCGACGGCGGCATTGAACTCCATAAGGCGCGGCACCCGCTGCTGGACCCTAAAACGGCGGTTCCGATAGACCTGTACCTCGGCGGCAACTTTGATACCCTCGTTGTCACCGGCCCTAATACGGGCGGCAAGACCGTTGCCCTCAAAACGCTCGGGCTACTGACGTTGATGGCGTGTTCGGGGCTTATGATACCAACCGCTGAATTCAGCCGGGTCGTATTCTTCGAAAAGGTGCTTGCCGATATCGGCGATGAACAGAGCATAGAGCAGTCATTGTCCACATTCTCGGCACATATGACGAATATAAGGGATATCCTTGATGAGTGCGGCGAAAACAGCCTTGTTTTGCTGGACGAGCTGGGGAGCGGAACCGACCCCGTCGAAGGGGCAGCGCTTGCGGTAGCTATTCTGGAATATTTGAAGCAAAAAGGCGCAAAGACCGCGGCGACGACCCATTATGCTGAGCTGAAGGTTTACGCTCTTCAGACGGACAGGGTTGAAAACGCCTGCTGCGAATTCAATGTTGAGACTCTTAAACCGACTTATCGACTGCTTATAGGTGTGCCGGGGCGTTCCAACGCCTTTGCTATTTCCAAAAGGCTTGGTATAGACGACGCGATAATAGACAGGGCACGGGAGCTTATCTCAAGCGAGGATTCGCGGTTTGAGGATGTTGTGCAAAAGCTCGATACCACCCGCCAGAACATGGAGATCGAGCGCGGTCGGGCAATGCTGGCCCGAACCGAGGCCGAAAAACTCAAAAAGCAGGCGGAGGAGCTGAAAAAATCCGTCGAAAGGGAAAAGGAGAAGGAACTCGAGAAGGCAAGGCGGGAGGCAAAGCGCCTTTTGGAACAGTCCCGCGCACAGGTGCAGATGATTTTGAATGAGATTGAGGCACTGCGCAAAATGAAAGACACGCAGGATGCCGCCGAGTTGCGGGAACTTGCTAAAACCCAGATTGGTTCGCACTTAAAGCAGTTTGAGCGCATAGCCGACCCCGTAAAAGAGAAGCCTGCGGAGCCTTACAAATTGCCGCGTCAGTTAAGGCCCGGCGACTATGTGCTTATTACGGATATCGACAAAAAGGGTACGGTTCTGAAAGCTCCAGACTCGTCTGGATTTGTTGAAGTACAAGCGGGTATTATCAAAACCCGCGTCAGGATTGAGAACCTGCGTCTTTTGGACGAGAATAAACAGCAGCAAAAGCTGCAGTCAAGCATAAAGACCAATATCGACCGCTCAAAAATCCCTGCGAAAAATGAGCTTGACCTGCGCGGATATACCGTTGAAGAAGCACTTATTGAGGTCGATAAATTTATTGACAACGCACAGCTTGCAGGCATCGGCGTTCTTTCGATAATCCACGGAAAAGGCACAGGCGCTTTAAGAAGCGCCATCCAGCGGCACCTCAAGAGCCACCGGGCTGTAAAGTCCTTCAGGCTGGGGCATTACGGTGAGGGCGAAGACGGCGTTACTATACTCGAACTTAAATAAATTTACAGTTATTTTGGAATAGCTGGCATAAACCATTTTTTTGTGCTAAAATAAAGGAAACTTGTGAACAGTAGCATATTGCAGCTATGCCGGGAGGTTAATATGAAATCTTATTATTCGATTATGCTGGTTACCTTATTCGCTGTGGTTATGGCATTGATCGGTGTGGTGCAAACCGCTATGCTGCATCAGGATCTCTCGCCGGCTGACGGCGCTGTTGTAGCGCTGGCACTGCTGGCTGGCATGCTGGCTTATCGTCTCTCACTGGCGGAGAAGCGCATTGCACATCTTGAAGATAAAATAGAGGAGAAAGATGAGCACGCCTCTGGTGGGCTTCCTGATAAAGATGAAGAACATTATATGTAAGATGAGGGGATGGTTTTGACAGCCATCCCATTGATTTTTTATTTTGTCTATGCTGCTAAAGCGCTAAAATTCGGGCTTGTTTAGAAAAACGCGGCGTGATACTGATAAAAAAGACGGCAGCGTCAGCAGGTTCATTTTATATTTATTTAAGAAATTAAACGAACGAAACTTAAATTCTAACCAATAGCCTTTTTGACCTGTTGTAAAAGTGTTATAATAGAAAAGTCCGATAGAAATTTTGAACGGAGTGAAATAATGCCAATAAGAGTAGGCATGATATCTCTTGGATGTCCGAAAAATCAAGTCGATGCCGAAATAATGCTTGCACGCCTGCATGATGAGAATTATGTACTGACGCCGGACGTAAGCTCGGCAGATGTAGTTGTAATAAACACCTGCGGATTTATTGAAGACGCTAAGAAAGAATCAATTGAAAATATACTCGAGATGGCCCAACTGAAAAAAGAGGGGAAAATAAAGGGCATTGTAGTCACCGGATGCCTTGCGCAGCGGTATTTTAAAGAGATGGAGCAGGAATTCCCCGAGGTCAGCTGTATCCTCTCGGTTGGCAGCGCCGGAGCAATCGCACAGGCTGTCAAAGCTGCATATGAAAATAAAAAGCTGAATTTGTATGAAGCACCGGAAAAGCTTGAAATCAGCGGCAAACGCGTTAAGACGACGCTGCCGTTCTATTCATATTTGAAGATTGCGGAAGGCTGCAATAACCGCTGCTCCTACTGCATTATCCCCTATCTTCGCGGAAGGTACAGGAGCCGCCCGATTGAGGAGCTGGTAAACGAGGCAAAGGAACTTGCCGAGGGCGGCGTTAAGGAGCTTATCCTCGTTGCGCAGGATACGACCCGCTACGGCGAGGATCTGTATCACAAACTGGCTCTGCCGCAGCTTCTGCGCGAACTTTGCAAAATTGAAAAGCTCAAATGGATAAGGATTCTCTACTGCTATCCCGACATGGTGACAGATGAGCTTATTGACGTCATTGCGAACGAAGAGAAGATAGTCAAGTATATTGACTTGCCGATTCAGCATGTGAGCCCGAGGATTGTAAAGGCGATGAACCGCCGGGATACCAAAGAGGACCTTGAAGCGCTCATAAAGAAGCTTCGGGAGAAGATCCCCGGAGTAACCCTTAGAACCACGCTGATTGTCGGTTTTCCTGGGGAGACAGAAGAGGATTTCGCACTTCTTGACGAATTTGTCAGGGAGATAAAGTTTGACAGGCTCGGCGTTTTCACTTATTCTCAGGAAGAGGGGACGCCGGCGGCCGTTATGCCTAACCAGATTGATGAGGAGGTTAAGGCGCGCCGTCAGGAAATTATCATGGAAACCCAGTCCCAGATTGTTGAATCCAAGAACAACGCCATGATAGGCAAAACCATAGAGGTTTTATGTGAAGGGTACGACAAACATACGGGGTACTGTTACGGCAGGAGTGCCGCAGATGCCCCGGAAATTGACGGAAAGGTATTTTTCACGGCAGAAAAAAGGCCGGCTGCGGGCGAATTCGTCAACGTCAGAATAACTGATGTCTGCGATTATGACCTCACCGGTGAAGCAGTCTTAGAAAAGTGGAGGGAATAACAATGAATACCCCCAATAAATTAACGATATTGCGAGTCATTATGGTGCCGTTTTTCATGCTGTTTCTGTTAGTAGACAAGATACCCGGGCACATGATTTTTGCCCTCGCGCTCTTTATTCTCGCGTCAATAACAGACCTCATCGACGGCAAACTCGCGCGCAAATACAATCAGATAACCAATTTTGGAAAACTGATGGACCCGCTCGCTGACAAACTGCTTGTCACATCGGCGCTGATATGTTTTGTGGCGACCGGTCTTGCGGATGTCTGGGCTGTATTTTTAATTATCGCGAGAGAATTCCTTGTCACTTCAATAAGGCTTATAGCGGCTGGTTCAGGCAAAGTTATACCCGCCAACATATGGGGCAAAATAAAGACAAACAGCCAGATTATAGCCATTGTCGCTGTTATGGTTTTCAGTTATTTCTCGCTTCCTGCTTATATCGGAAGCATCTGCGTTTGGATATCCGCTGTCTTTACGGTCATATCCGGCGTGCAGTATGCCTTTACTTACAGGGAGTATCTTTCAGCCGCAAATTGATAAATTTAAAAAAGTTATTTTTGCTTGAACCTTTGGCTTGTATATGGTAATATTATAAAATAGCAATAAATATAAGGCGTTGATCGGGAGAGTAGCTTTTATAAAGGCTAAAGAGAGGGAAAGTCGCCGGCTGTAAGCTTTCCTGCCGTATATATAAGTGAAATGCGCCCGGGAGCCCCGCATGTGAAAATTCAAAGTAGCGTGCGGCGTATGGCAGCGTTAAAGCCTTTGAGTTATAAATCGGAGTGGAACCGCGGGATACCGCCTCCGGCATTAAATGCCGGAGGCTTTTTATTTGGGGTATCCGGCATAATGCAAATATTGATTATATAAGCGGACTCTGTGAAAGGAGAATCAAGTTTGTTTAAAACTTTGAGAGAGGATATAAGGTCAATAAAAGAACGTGATCCGGCAGCGAGATCCAGTCTTGAGGTGTTGCTGCTGTATTCCGGATTGCACGCAGTCATATACTACAGAATTGCTCATTGGCTGTATATGCATAAGAGGTATTTTCTCGCCAGATGGGTGTCACAGCATGCAAAATTCAAGACAGGCATAGAGATACACCCGGGTGCAAAAATAGGCAAAGGCCTTTTCATCGACCACGGAACAGGCGTGGTTATCGGTGAAACGACCGAAATCGGTGACTACTGCACGCTCTATCAGGGGGTTACCCTGGGCGGAACGGGAAAGGATAAGGGAAAGCGTCACCCGACTTTAGGCAACAACGTCATGGTCGGCGCCGGCGCCAAGATTTTAGGCCCCTTTAAAGTGGGCGACAAC
The DNA here is from genome assembly GCF_036762875.1 of [Clostridium] cellulosi. Lineage (NCBI taxonomy): Bacteria > Bacillati > Bacillota > Clostridia > Eubacteriales > Oscillospiraceae > Ruminiclostridium > [Clostridium] cellulosi. The sequence goes on from NZ_JBAIZF010000026.1 coordinate 116,602, forward strand.
GCCAAGGTTGGGGCGAACGCGCTGGTTTTGAGCGAAGTCCCGCCGAATGCGACGGCGGTCGGCGTCCCGGCGCGCATTGTAAAATTAAACGGCGAGCGCGTGAAAAGGACCGCCGACCTTGACCAGATCCATATGCCCGACCCTGTTTCACAGGAGATTTGCAGGCTTCAGCATAAGATCGACAGCCTGCAGAAGGAAATTGATAATTTGGTTGAAAATCACATTCAGTAGCTGCTGTGATTGTCCGGCCTATGCGGTCAGAATTATTGATTAATAAGGAGCGCCTGCTGCAGCTTAAAAGGCGTTCCTGAAGATATTAAACGGATTTCGAGGTGCGAAGATGAAGATTTATAATACTTTGACGAGAAAGAAAGAAGAATTAATTCCTATCGAGAGCGGCAAGGTGCGCATCTATGCCTGCGGACCGACTGTCTACAATTTTATCCATATAGGCAATGCCCGCCCGCTGGTTGTTTTTGATACGCTGCGGAGATACCTTGAGTACAAAGGGTATGAGGTCAAATTCGTACAGAATTTTACCGACGTCGACGATAAGCTGATAAACCGCGCGAATACCGAAGGTACAACTGTGCCGGAAATTGCCGAAAAGTATATTGCTGAATATAAGGTTGACGCGATGGGTCTAAACGTAAGGGAAGCGACAGTTCATCCGAGGGCGACAGAGAACATCGAAAACATCATTGAGCTTATAAAAACCCTTGTGGACAAGGGGTATGCATATGTTTCACAGGGCGATGTTTATTTCCATACCCGCAGCTTTAACGAATACGGCAAACTGTCACACCAGCCGCTGGACGATTTGGAGGCGGGTGCCCGTATTGACGTTTCGGAGATAAAGGAGGACCCGATGGATTTCGCGCTTTGGAAATCCGCTAAACCCGGCGAGCCTGCATGGGAATCTCCCTGGGGCAAGGGGCGGCCCGGCTGGCATATCGAATGTTCCGCTATGGCGCGCCGGTATCTCGGTGACACGATAGATATTCACTGCGGCGGCCAGGATTTGATTTTCCCGCACCATGAAAATGAAATCGCGCAGAGCGAATGCGCGACGGGCAAGCCCTTTGCGCGTTACTGGATGCACAACGGTTATATTAATGTGGATAACCGCAAGATGTCGAAGTCATTGGGCAACTTCTTTACGGTCCGCGAAGTCGCCAAAAAGTTCGGTTATGAGCCGATACGCTATCTCATGCTGTCGTCGCACTACAGAAGCCAGATAAATTTCAGTGAAGATATAATGGAACAGGCGAAAGCGGCCCTTGCAAGGCTTCACAACTGCCGCGACAATCTCGATTTTGCCATTTCAAACGCTAAAAGCGGCAAAATAGATACCGAGCTGAAATCGAAGTTTGAGAGCCGCAGGGTGCAGTTTTGTGAAGCGATGGACGACGACCTCAATACCGCCGACGCAATTTCTGCGCTGTTTGAGCTTGCAAAGGACATCAATATCGCCATATCGGCGTCACCTGATAAAGAAACGCTGGAATATGCAGCTTCAATTTTCGATGAACTGAGCGGCGTTTTAGGGTTTGAAATGAAGAAAAATGTGACTATTGACGCCGAAATAGAAGCGCTTATCCAGAAACGCCAAGAGGCAAGAAAGGCCCGCGATTTCAAAACTGCCGACGCAATCAGGGATGAGCTGAAGGCAAGGGGAATAATCCTTGAAGACACACCTCAGGGCGTAAAATGGTCCTATTCAAACAAATAAGCATTTTAATATTTATAACTGCCCTCCCTGATACTCTCCGTGAGTCTGCAGGCCTTAATAGGCTTTTATTCCGCAGATTTATATATTTCAGAATATGAAAACAGGGATAAGTACAGTTCGTACTTATCCCTGCTTTTTTGCAATGCTTTATCGCCGAAAACATAGCAAACATCAAGCCAATTATGCCTTATTTCCGTTTACGTCACATAATTTCTCAACTGTAATATCGAAAGCCGAGACTTCCCATTCCGGCAGATTGGAAATTAAGTCTGTATACTCAGTGTCGTCGAAGTGCTGTTGCGCTGCTTCCTTTATCGCTGAAGCCGGCAAAAGTGATGTCTTAATTGCGTCTAAGTCATGTTCCGCAGCCTTTAAAATTGGATCAGGCAACGCCGCCTTGCCGCCGTCTGCCTGCCTTTTGAAAATGCTGCGGTCGTATAAAACTGCCTTTGTCAAATAATCTGATACTGAAACCGTATCTTTTGACAGGAGATTGTAATAAAATTTGCAGTATGCGTCGACGAAACTTCTGATGTCAATGCCGTGAACCGCTTCCAAAAGTTCCGAATAACTGCTGACAACAGTGTCGTCGAGCAGCCCCCTGAACACTGTCAGTGAACTTAACGCAAGCCGCGACTTCAAAATCTTATCCATAACTTTCCTCCACACCCATATTATTGATTATTATTCTTATAATTGTTGATTTGCTTCTTATTAATTTTAAGTCAGCAGTCCGGATATGTCAAACAATTTGAGTATAAAAATTTTGGCAGTTGTCACCGCCGCATAAGCAGCAAAAACTTGTGTCAAAAAATGTTTTAATAAAAATAGCCATAATTAGTAGTAACCTAAGTCTTTTCAAAATCGCAATTATAAAGCAATTCAGGCTGTTTCTATAATAGATCATATATTATGGAATAGATAGGAAAATAGGTAAATATATACAATTATTAGCATTTAAGCCTTTACTTGGTTGTGGAAGGATACTAAACCGCCTATATTTAGGTCGAAAAATGCTCAATAATGCTGAAATCTGTCAAATAAGGTGATACGGGGAGCTGCGAAAGAATGGGATGACAATAATATGCACCATATAGCAATATTGTATACCAAAAAATTTAAGGCCGATAACTAAAACAGGCAAAAATTCGCCAAAAGGCAATTTTTGTTCTATTGCAAAATAAACGTTGGAAGGTATATACAAAAATATGGCTTCAGAAAGGTTGTTCACTTTTTTGACCCGAGGTATATAAAATTGTCGAAATGAGCCAAAAATATTAACATTCTTAAAATTTTATGTTAATATTAACATGACAAATTTAACAAAATAAATTAAACAAAAATTAAATATTTTATACGGTATAGTGATCCGAACGATCTCAAACCGCATTATTAATGGGGCAGTAACACATCCAATATAACTCATTTGAGGCTGCGAGTGAGTATTTTAATGATGTGTGCTGCTCATTTTTGCTCTCGCTAAATGGGATTGTTTGGATAACAATATAAATAAATGACAGGAGGTTTTTGCATGAGAAGGTCAATCATCAAAAAGGCCAGCGTTGTAGTCGCAGGCGCTGTCCTGGTCTCGATGATGTCGGCAATAACGCCGGCTGTAAGGGTTTCAGCAGCGGATGATGGGACCTACAAGGCGAAGTTCATGGAACTTTACAACAAGATCCATGACGCAAAAAATGGTTACTTCAGCCCTCAAGGTATCCCCTACCACTCGATTGAAACACTTATGTGTGAAGCGCCGGATTACGGCCATGAGACCACAAGTGAGACTTTCAGCTATTATCTCTGGCTGGAAGCGATGGCGGATAGCTTCACTGGCGACTGGTCATCCTTTAATACCGCTTGGGATACACTTGAAAAGTACATAATCCCAAACGATCAGGACCAGCTCGAAACCAGCATGAGCAGGTATAATGCAGCCAAACCTGCAACATATGCACCAGAAGGCGATCTGCCGAGTGATTATCCGAGCCCGCTTGACTCAAGCGCGCCGGTCGGGACAGATCCTATCCACAATGAACTTCAGTCGACGTACGGGACAAGCTTGATGTACGGCATGCACTGGCTGTTGGATACGGATAACTGGTATGGATACGGCAGACGGGGAGACGGCAAGAGTACTCCGTCGTATATAAACACATACCAGAGAGGTCCAGAGGAATCCTGCTGGGAAACAATCACTCAGCCCTGCTGGGATGATTTCAGCTTCGGCGGTAAAAACGGATACCTCGACCTGTTCACAGGCGACAGCTCTTATGCAAAGCAGTTTAAATACACCATAGCGTCTGACGCCGATGCCCGAGCCATTCAGGCTACTTATGACGCTATGCTGTGGTCAGACGACAACGGCGCTTCCATTGCCAATAATATTGGAAGAGCCTCAAAGCTCGGTGACTATCTGAGATATTCGATGTTCGACAAGTATTTCAGAAAGATAGGCAAGCCCTCAGAGGCCGGAACAGGCTATGACGCGTGCCATTACCTGCTGTCATGGTACTACGCTTGGGGCGGAGCGCTGGACGGCGGCTGGTCATGGAAGATTGGATGCAGCCATGTTCACTTCGGTTATCAGAACCCGTTGGCCGCATGGGTCCTTTCAAACACCAGCGAGTTTAAGCCGAAGTCGCCAAACGGCGCCAACGACTGGAAGACAAGCCTGCAGCGTCAGATAGAGCTTTATCAATGGCTCCAGTCTGCAGAAGGCGCTATTGCCGGAGGCTGCAGCAACTCTAATGCCGGACGTTATCTGGCATGGCCGAGCGATACCAAGACATTCTATGGAATGGGCTATCAGGAACATCCTGTATACCATGACCCGGGCAGCAACAGATGGTTCGGCTTCCAGGCATGGTCAATGCAGAGAGTCGCTGAGTATTATTACACGACAAAAGACCCACAGGTCAAGGATTTGCTTGACAAATGGATTTCATGGGTAAAGTCGGTAATCATATTCAATGACGACGGCACATTCTTGATCCCGAGCAACCTTATTTGGGAAGGCGAGCCTGAGACTTGGACAGGCACTCCGAAGGAGAACAAGAATCTGCATGTAAGCGTCGAGTCTTATGGCACAGACGTCGGTATTGCCGGTTCACTTGCCAATGCCCTTATTTACTATGCTGTGGCAACTGGCGACACTGAGTCTAAGAATATAGCTCAGCAGCTTATTGACCGTATCTTTGCAAACTACAGCGATGAAAAGGGTGTTTCGGCGCCTGAAGTAAGAGAAGACTACACCCGCTTCAACCAGCCCATATATGTTCCGGCAGGATGGACTGGAACAATGCCTAACGGCGATCCGATCAATTCTAACTCTACCTTCCTCAGCATCAGGTCAAAATATCTGGACGAACCTGATTGGGCAAAGGTCCAGAATTACCTCGACGGCGGAGAAGCCCCCGTATTCAATTACCATCGCTTCTGGGCTCAGACAGAGGTTGCAGTCGCTACCGGTTTGTTTGCTAAGTTCTTTGAAGAAGATCAAGGCGATACTCAGAACTCAAACATTACCCCGACTGCAGCCACCTTTGACAAGAACGTTGATAATCAGGCTGATATCAACGTCACGATGACGCTCAACGGCAATACGCTGGTGGGCATAACCGACGGTACAAATGAGCTTGTAGAAGGCAGAGACTACACCGTCAACGGCAATACTGTCGTTATCTCGAAGGATTATCTTGCACAGCAAGATGAAGGAACGTTAAGGCTGCAGTTCATATTCAGTGCTGGCGCACGGAGAACCCTTACGGTTACGATAATTGATTCGTCAACCGAAAATCCGCCGCCTGTAACCGGAAATCTTGAAGTGCAGATGTTTAACTCCAATACCCAGACGACGACAAACGGCATTATGCCGCACTTCCGCCTTGTCAACACCGGAACGGAGCCAATTAACCTGTCGGATGTAAAACTGCATTACTATTACACTGCAGACGGCTCTCAGCAGCAGAACTTCTGGTGCGACTGGTCGAACGTCGGCAGCAACAATGTCATCGGCACCTTTAAGACACTCTCAACTCCTAAGACCGGGGCTGATACCTGCCTTGAAATCACATTCAGCAGCGGAGCGGGAACTCTTGCTCCTGGCCAGAGTATTGAGGTTCAGGCCCGTTTCTCAAAGACTGACTGGAGCAATTATAACCAGGCAGATGACTATTCGTTTAACTCCTCCGGCTCATCCTATGCCAGCTGGACAAAGGTAACAGCGTATCTCGGCGACGAGCTAATTTGGGGAGTTGAACCGTAATTTAATCAGTACATTATCCATGCCCCTTCCTTGCGGGAGGGGCATGGAATAAATGAAAGGAGTTTTGTGGATGAGGATGTTTAAAAAATTCCTCAGCGCGGCGCTGTCAGCGGCAGTTGTAAGCATGACCGCCATCCCGATGCCGTTTGCTGCTTCAGCGGCGACCCAGGCATCTGGCAGCTACAACTACGGCGAAGCGCTGCAGAAAGCAATCATGTTTTATGAATTCCAGCGTTCCGGTCCCGTTGCCCCCGACCAGCGCAACAACTGGCGCGGCGATTCCGGCATGAGCGACGGAAGCGACGTTGGTCTCGACCTCACCGGCGGTTATTATGACGCGGGCGACCATGTAAAGTTCAATCTTCCTATGTCATATACAGCAGCTATGCTGGCATGGGACGTTTATGAGAACAAGGATGCCCTTGCTTCAAGTGGTCAGCTCAGCTACATAAAAACTGCAATAAAGTGGGCAACGGACTACCTTATTAAGTGTCATCCGTCACCCAACGTATTCTATTATCAGGTGGGCGACGGCAGCCTTGACCACGCATGGTGGGGGCCTGCCGAGGTCATGCAGATGAAACGCCCGGCCTTTAAGGTTGATACCTCAAGCCCAGGTTCAACCGTTTCTGCTGAAGCAGCCGCAGCTCTGGCGGCAGCGGCAGTTGTCTTTGAGGACTCCGATCCCTCATATGCCGCAAATTGCCTGTCGCATGCGAAAGACTTATTCAATTTCGCAGATTCGACAAAGAGCGATGCCGGCTATACAGCCGCTTCGGGATATTACAACTCATTCAGCGGCTTCTATGATGAACTTTCATGGGCTGCAGTCTGGCTCTACATCGCAACAGGCGATTCAGATTATCTCGATAAGGCTGAATCCTATGTTGACAAATGGAACAGGCAGGGCCAGTCGGACATTATAGAGTATAAGTACACCCAGTGCTGGGATGATGTCCATTATGGTGCCCAACTCCTGCTCGCTCGTATCACAGGCAAGTCCATTTACAAAGAATCAGTTGAGAGGAACCTTGACTGGTGGACAACTGGCTATGACGGCGACAGGGTTACATATACGCCTAAAGGGCTCGCATGGCTCCAACAGTGGGGTCCATTAAGATATGCAACAACGGCGGCATTCCTGGCCGACGTTTATGCGAACAGCGGACTTTGCAGCGCCGAAAAGGCCAATACTTACAAAGCGTTTGCAAAGCAACAGGTAGACTATGCACTTGGCTCTTCGGGACGCAGCTATGTAATCGGATTCGGTACCAATTATCCGAAGAATCCTCATCACAGGACAGCTGAAAGCTCATGGGCTGACAGCATGCAGATACCCGGTTACTGCCGCCACCTCCTTGTTGGCGCACTGGTCGGCGGACCGGACCAAGGGGACAGCTATGATGATTCATGCGCCAACTATACCCAGACAGAAGTTGCTTGCGACTACAACGCGGGCCTTGTCTGTGCGCTTACCTCTTTGTATAGAGATTACGGCGGATCGCCGATTGAAGGCTTAAATGCAATCGAGACTCCGACAAATAACGAATTCTTTGTAGAAGCCTCAGTTAACTCCGCAGGCAGCAACTTTGAGGAAATCAAAGCGTTGATCTACAACGAATCAGGTTGGCCTGCAAGAATGGGGGACAAGCTCTCATTCAAATACTTTATTGATATCAGTGAACTCGTCAAAGCTGGCTACAGCGCGAAAGACGTCACCATTAAGACCAATTACAACGCCGGCGCGACTGTCAGCGGCCTTTATCCGTGGGACGAGGCACACAATATCTACTATGTAAATGTTGATTTCACCGGCACAAAGATCTATCCGGGCGGACAGTCTGTTTATAGGAAAGAAGTCCAGTTCAGAATGTCCTATCCGGAGAATGTCAACGTGTGGGATAACTCGAACGACTTCTCATACGAGGGTATTTCTACAACCCCGGGTTCATCACCCGTACTTGCGCTCAATATTCCGGTTTATGACGACGGTGTAAAGATCTTTGGCAATGAGCCGGGTTCAAGCGGCGTAAAAGATGCTTCTATCACACCGACAACTGCGACATTTGACCTCAATCCCCAGAATCAGGCGGACATCTCCGTTGCAGTAAATGCCAACGGCAATACGCTCAAAGGCATTTATTACGGAACCACCGCCCTTGTAAAAGGCACAGATTATACTGTGTCAAGTGACGGCAAGACAGTCACTATCTCAAAGAGCTTCCTTTCAACATTGGATCAGGGAACTGCGAACCTGAAGTTTGATTTTGACGCAGGTGCAGATCCTGTTCTCACAGTAACAATAACCGACACAACGCCGGTTGTAAGTGCTGAGATTTCACCGACAACTGCGACATTTGACCTTAACCCCGAAAAACAGGCCGATATACCTGTTTCAGTTACTTACAACGGCAAGACGCTCAAGGGTATCTATAACGGAACTACTGCCCTTGCAGAAGGCACAGATTATACTGTGTCAAGTGACGGCGATACAATCACTTTCTTAAAGAGCTATCTTGCATCATTAGATGAGGGAACAGCGAACCTGAGGTTTGATTTTGACTCAGGCACAGACCCGGTTCTCAAAGTCACGATTACCGACAGTACACCGGTTGTAGATTCTGAGATTTCACCGACGACTGCAACCTTTGACCTCAATGCCGAGAATCAGGCCGATATTCCTGTTGAGGTCACCTACAACGGCAATACGCTGAACGGCATTTACAACGGCAGCACAGCCCTTGTAAAAGGCACTGACTACACAGTCAGCAGCGACGGAACAGTTACTATACTCAAATCCTATCTCTCAAAGCAGCCGGTTGGCACTCTGAATCTCATATTCGACTTCAACAAGGGCACAGACCCGATCCTTGCAATAACCGTTGTCAATACGTCGCCGATAGTCATTGGTGACCTTAAGCTCCAGATGTTCAACTCCAATACCCAGTCGACGACAAACGGCATTATGCCGCGCTTCCGTCTTGTCAACACTGGTGATACTGCTGTTGACCTGTCAACAGTAAAGATCCGCTACTACTTCACAGAGGACGGCACGCAGAATCAGAATTTCTGGTGTGACTGGTCAAGTGTAGGTAGCTCCAACGTCACCAGCACATTTGTCAAGATGGATAATCCGGTCGATGGGGCGGATACCTACCTTGAGATAGGATTCACCTCTGGCGCGGGACAGATTGCACCGGGTGCAAGCGTTGAAGTCCAGGCCCGCTTCTCAAAGGCTGACTGGAGCGATTACAATCAGGCAGACGACTATTCGTTTAACCCAACGGATAATTCGTATGTCGATTGGACAAAGGCAACTCTTTATATAGATGGCAAACTCGAATGGGGCATGGAGCCCTAAACCTAATCGGTGGCGGGGTGCGGCAGGTGCCGCACCCTCCGAATTAATGACAGGAGGTTTTCCATATGAAAAAGTTCGCTGCGGCGGCGCTTGCGGCGGCAATAATCTTTGGCATGACATCATTTATGAGTGTCAGCGCAGAGTCGGGGACGAACGCTGAGGAGCCGGGATTTGTAACGACGAGCGGCAACTATTTTGTACTTGACGGAAAACCATTTTATTTTCAGGGCGCAAATAACTATTACCTTAATTACGCTCCGAATTATATGATTGACGACGTATTGAATGATGCCGCCGCCATGAATCTCAAGGTGCTCCGCTGCTGGGCGTTTATCGACGGTAAAGAGTCCGCTGGATGTGTAATGCAGCCTTCCCTCGGCGTCTATGACGAGAGCGGATTTGAAAGGCTTGACTATACAATCAGCGAAGCTGCAAAACGTGGCATAAAGCTGATACTCCCGTTGGTGAACAACTGGGATGATTTCGGCGGAATGAACCAGTATGTGTCCTGGGCGGGCGCTTCAAACCATGATGATTTTTATACAAACGAGATATGTAAAACAGGGTATAAAAACTATATCAAATATGTTTTAAATCGCGTCAACACCTATACCGGCATCGCCTATAAAGATGACCCGACGATTATGGCATGGGAGCTTGGCAACGAGCCGAGATGCCAGTCTGACCCGACAGGCGATACGCTGGTCAACTGGGCTGACGAGATGAGCACATATATTAAAAGTATTGACTCAAAACATTTAGTAACAGTGGGTGACGAGGGATTTTTCAACAGAGGCGGTTCCGATTACTGCTACAACGGCGGCAGCGGTGTTGACTGGGATAGGCTTATCGCTCTGCCGAACATTGATTTTGAAACGATGCACCTGTACCCCGACTTATGGGGCAAAAGTATCGACTGGTGCATCCAGTACATAAATGACCATATCGACAAGGCAAAGGAAGTTGGAAAACCCGTTATCCTCGAGGAATACGGCACTCACAGCAACAAAATCGAAAATTACACAAAGTTTAACGACGCTGTCTATAAAAACAGTGAACTCGGCGAGGGCGCCGCGGGTAGCATGTTCTGGCTTTTGACCGGTATCGGTTGGGATAATAGCCAGCCATATCCGGATTATGACGGCTTTGATGTTAAATACCCGAGTGACGTGGCCTCGCTTATCACAGAGTATGAAACAAAGATGGAGGAGAAAAACGGTGGCAGCACACCGCAAAACAACTCTTCCCTTAACCCGACAACTGCGTACTTTGACATCAACGACCCACAGGATATATCTGTTGAAATCACTTACAACGGCAATGCCCTCAACGGTATTTATAACGGCAGCACAGCCCTTGTTGACGGAATAGATTATACCGTTTCCGGGGACACAGTGACTATCTTAAAAGATTATCTTTCAAAACAGGACGAGGGCACGTTGAGACTGCGCTTTGACTTCAGCGCAGGCAGCGACCCTGTGCTTGCCATAGAAATTTCGGATACTACACCTTCACCGGTACCAGAGGGCAATATTAAAGTTGAGATGTATAATGCCAATACTATGGCAGTTACCAACAGCATTATGCCGCGCTTCCGCATTACTAACACCGGTTCGTCGGCAATAAGCTTGTCTCAACTGAAAATACGTTACTATTTCACAGAGGACGGCACCCAGAATCAGAACTTCTGGTGCGACTGGTCAACCGTCGGCTCGTCAAATGTCACAGGCAGCTTTATAAAACTTGACACCGTAAAAGATGACGCCGACACCTGCCTTGAAATAGGATTTACAAGTTCAGCGGGTACGCTTGCTCCGGGCGCCAGCATAGAGGTTCAGGCGCGCTTTGCAAAGGAGGATTGGAGCAATTACAATCAGGAAAATGACTTCTCCTTCAGCAATGCTAACAGCGGCTATTCAGATTATACAAAAGTCGCAGCTTACCTCGGCGATAGTCTCATTTGGGGCTCTGAACCATGAGAGTTTCCATAAATTTGAAATATTTGAGGTAAAGGAAGGAGAGTAGTGTTATGTTGAATTTCAGGTTTTTGAAAAAAACGGTTGCTTCCGTAGTTTCAGTCGCCCTCGGACTGACACTTTTGGTACCAGTCGGGGTAACTGCAAACGCTGCTGATGGCAACCTTGTCAGCAACGGCGGATTTGAGAGCGGAACAGCAGAGGGCTGGTCGCCCCGCGGAGGCAATGAAACATTGACTGTGACATCGGATACCGCATATTCCGGCAGATACAGTCTCCTTGTTACTGACCGCGAGGAAAACTGGAACGGCGCCAGCTATGATCTCACCGGCATAATGCAAGCCGGAAGGACCTATGATATTACGGCTTATGTTAAGGCAAGGGCCGGCCAGTCATCATCCCATACTGAACAGGCCACTTTGACGGTTCAGCGGACGGATTCTGACGGCGAGCATTATGATTCCGTCGCTTACTGCGTGGACATAAACGAGAATAACTGGACGAAGCTGTCCGGCAGATACACCTTGACTGCCAGTGGGCAACTGAGCGGTGTTTCTGTTTATATTGAGTCACCGGATGACACTCTGGAGTATTACATAGACGACGTGAGCGTTGTCGAGGTCGAGATGAATCCGGATACAGACCTGCCTTCCCTTTGCGAGGTTTATCAAGACTGCTTTGATATCGGTGTGGCCGTTGACCCCGTAAGTCAGCTTGACGCGTCTGACCCTCATTCAAAGCTTATCGGTCAGCATTTTAACAGCCTCACCGCGGGCAACGTCATGAAAATATCCTCTTTACAGCCTGTAGAAGGCTATTTTAACTTTACTGAGGCCGATAGGATGGTCGATTATGCGATAGCACATCACATGAAGATCAGGGGTCATAACCTGCTCTGGCACAATCAGGTTCCAGATTGGTTCTTCACCGACCCGATTAACCCAGGCAGACCTGCTACAAGGGACCAGCTCCTTGCCCGGCTCAAGACCCATATTACCACTGTGCTCAGGCACTTCAGGGATAAATATGGAGATCAGAACCCGATTTACTGCTGGGATGTCTGCAACGAGGTTATTTCAGACAGCCATGCCAATAACGGACTGCGCGGCTCAAGTGAAAACTCAAAATGGCTTGATATCATAGGCCCCGATTATATCGAAAAGGCCTTTGAGTATGCGCACGAGGCCGACCCGAATGTAAAACTCTACATTAATGACTATAACATTGAAGATAACAACCAAAAGACCATTGATATGTATAACTTGGTAAAGAGCCTTCTGGACAAAGGCGTACCGATCGATGGCATTGGTTTGCAAATGCACATTAACAACAATTACCCATCAGTTTCGGATGTCAAAGCATCCATTGAAAAGTTTGCTTCTCTCGGAATTGATCTGCAGATAACCGAGATGGACTGCAGCACTCAGGGAAGAACAGATAGCGCAGCACTGCAGGTACAGGCGGATAAGTATAAGGCTTTGTTCGATGTATTTGTCAGTGAAAAGCAATACATAAGCAGCGTCACATTCTGGGGCATTTCCGACGATGCATCATGGCTTGGAGCCAACAACGCTCCGCTGCTGTTTGACAGCAACCTTAAGGCAAAACCCGCATTTTATGCGATAGCCGAAAGGCAAACTGACGTTTCCAATTCAACGATTTCGCCTACATCCGCTACCTTTGACAAAAATCCGGACAATCAGGCGGATATCACAGTCAAACTTACCCTAAACGGCAATACGCTTTCCGGTATCTATAACGGTTCTTACGCCCTTGTAAAAGGCGTTGATTACACCGTATCCTCCGACGGTACGACAGTGACAATTCTTAAATCCTATCTGTCTTCGCTGAATACAGGCACGGTGTCACTTAAATTTGACTTTAACAGAGGAGCCGACCCGTCGCTTTCAGTGAATATTACGGATACATCTTCAGGTGGCCAAACACCGGGAGGCGATCAGGGACAAACCGGTGACCTTAAGGTTCAGATGGTAAACGGCGTTTTATCGCCGACATCAAACACCATATCAGCGCGCATAAAACTCATTAATACATCAGATAGGCCGATTGACCTGTCCACTGTCAAACTCCGCTATTACTACACCAAAGACGGCACCCAGCAGCAGAATTTCTGGTGTGACTGGTCCAGCGCCGGAACCTCGAACGTCACAGGAACATTCCTGACGGTATCAGGGCAAAATGCCGATACCTGCCTTGAAATCGGATTCAAGAGCGGGACAGGCACCATCGCAGCCGGTGCGGAGACGGAAATCCATTTCCGTATAGCAAATGCCGACTGGTCCAACTACAACCAGAGCAATGACTATTCCTTTAACTCCACAGCAACTTCTTATGTGGATTGGTCCAAGATGACGGCATATATAGGCGATACCCTGGTTTGGGGCAATGAGCCTGTATAAAAATGAACCTGTATAAATAGGAATAAGTATCAGTCAATGCCTGCTAACTAAAATTTGATATTGCCCGGAGGACATACCCGCGGCAAGGGATTGACCTTAATCCTCAGCGCCACCAAGCAGGCATTGGCTGTGCTTAGCATATTTTTGACAATAGAGATGAAAGGAGATTGTTATGAAAGGCAAGATGATAAGCCGTATCGGAGCGGCACTGCTGAGCTGCGCAGTTATTGCGACGTCGCTGCCCAGCACAGCCGTTGTAAAAGCTGTAAGCGGCCCAGGGTTTAATTACGGCGAGGCGCTCCGAGACACCATCATTTTTTATGACGCCAACAAATGCGGCAAGGACGCCGGAGAAAACAATTTCTTTGATTGGCGCGGGGCGTGTCACACGACAGATGGCGCCGATGTCGGGCTTGACCTTACCGGCGGCTATCACGACTGCGGCGACCATGTAAAATTCGGTATTACCGAAGGTTATGCAGCATCAATACTCGAGTGGTCATATTACCGGTATAAGGACATATTCGAGAGAACCGGCAACTCTGAGAAAATGCTGCAGCAGCTTAAACATTTCACTGATTACTTCTTGAAGTGCCATCCGACCTCTGACGTATTCTATTATCAGTGCGGTGACGGCACGACAGACCATAGCTATTGGGGCCCGCCTGAAGAGCAGACGACCAGCCGCCCGACCATGTTTAAGGCAGATTCGAGCAACGCGGCGTCGGATGTTTTAGGCGAAAGCGCAGCGGCGCTGGCACTGATGTATCTCAACTACAACGACATTGACCCTGAATACAGTGAAAAATGCCTGACCGCGGCAAAAGAACTGTATAATATGGGCAAATCGAATCAGGGGCTCAGCAATGCTCAGGGGTTCTATTATTCCTCAACCTATAAGGACGACCTTGCATGGGCGGCAACTTGGCTTTATACGATTACAAAAGACCAGTCCTATCTGGACGATGCGGCTGCTTTTGTAATTGAGCCCGGCAGCGGCCTGCCCCTTGAGGACAAGTGGACTATGTGCTGGGACGATATGTTCATTCCGGCTGAGATAAGGTTGTATGAGATTACTGGCGACCAGATTTATAAAAACGCCCTTGCGGCAAATATCAACTTCTGGGAAAACGGTATCGAGACCACGCCCGGCGGACTTAAATTCCTCAATAGCTGGGGTGTACTGCGTTACAGCGCCGCAGAGGCTATGGTAGCGCTGATCTACAGCGAGGATACGGGCGATGAGGGCGCTCTGAACCTTGCAAAGTCCCAGATTGACTATATACTCGGCAATAATCCAGAGAATATGTCCTATGTGATTGGCTACGGCAGCAAATGGCCGGCTCATCCGCACCATAGGGCGGCGAACGGATATACCTACATAGACAACGGCAATCTGAAACCGGCTAAGAACCTGCTTCTCGGCGGGCTCATGGGCGGACCGGACTCAAGTGACCATTACAACGACGATGGTTCACAGTATCAGTGCACTGAGACTGGAATCGACTATGCTGCTGGCCTTCTCGGCGCTCTTGCCGGGTTGGAAAAGATATACGGCTCGGCAGACAGAACCCTTGACACTGTAATGACACCGACAACTACGACTTTTGACAGAAGCAAACCGGCCGATATCACAATTCCCACAGAGTTTAACGGGAACGAAATAGACAGCGTTGTCAATGGCGCTGTGCCCCTTACAAAGGGTACGGATTATACGGTTACTGACAATGCGGTTATTATCTCAAAGTCTTACCTTTCAGCTCAAACCGGTGATTCAGTCACGCTTATGTTCCTGACCACCGGAGGGAAAATCCCCAAGATTACAATTACATATGGAAGCTCCGGGGATGACGGCTCCAGCAGCTCAAGCGGTTCCAGCAGCTCAGGTTCCAGCGGCGGAACACAGCCTGGCACCCTTGAAGTTCAGATGTTTAACGGCAATACTTCCCCGGTAACAAACGGGATAATGCCGAAGTTCCGTCTTATAAATACCGGCAATTCGCCAATTCAGCTTGCTGATATAAAACTGCGCTATTACTATACTTCTGATGGCTCACAGCAGCAGAATTTCTGGTGTGACTGGTCGAGTGTCGGCAGCAGCAATGTATCCGGACGGTTCGAAAAACTGCCTTCGGCAAAAGAATCGGCGGACAGCTATCTCGAGATAAGCTTTAGCAGTGCTGCGGGCTCCATCGCCCCGGGCGAGGCTATTGAGGTTCAGGCACGTTTTTCAAAGAGCGACTGGACCAATTATGACCAGTCAAACGACTACTCGTTCAATGCGACGGATAATTCCTATGTCGACTGGAATAAGGTTACGGCATATTCCGGCGATAACTTAATATGGGGCGTTGAACCGCAGTAATCTTAGGTAAACGCTGTGGGGACGGGCTGCTTTACTGCAGCAGCCTGCCCCTATTTTTTTGTAAGAATATTTTCAGATATTTTGACAAATGCAATAAAAATTGATATAATAATCTTTACCCTTAAAGGTGATGGGAAAAGTAAAATTGTATTGCATTTTGCAAGATTCCATGTTAAAATAATAGCATTGTGTCATGTGTTCAATGAAAGAGGTGATTTTCGTGAAGGAAGGTATTCATCCAAAGTATCAGCAGACCACAATTAAATGCGCCTGCGGAGCTGTTTTTGAGACAGGCTCAACAAAGAAGGACCTTCATGTCGATATTTGTTCGAAGTGTCATCCGTTCTTTACCGGCAAACAGAAGTTAGTCGATACAGGCGGCCGCATCGAGAGATTTAAAAAGAGATTCAATCAGGACAAATAAGAGCTTTAGCGAAGTGCGTTTAGCCCTTAGCAAAATAGCTATCGCCAGAAACTCGGGCGGCGCTCATGGCGTCGGCCGAGTTTTTAAATTGTGAGGGTAAAATGGATTACAAAATGGCAGCCGAATGGGCAAGAGCTGAATATGAAGAGAAGCGTTCAAGGTTTATTGCAACGGTTTCTCCCGTTTCAACTGAAGAGGCTGCAACAGAGTTTATAAACAGCATTAGGTCGGAGTTTTATGACGCCCGGCATAATGTTTTTGCATATATCATAAAAGACGGGGCGGTCAGATTTTCAGACGACGGCGAACCGCAGGGAACCGGCGGAATGCCTGTGCTTGAGGTGCTGAAAAAGAGAGGGCTTGTCAATACAGCAGTTGTCGTGACACGCTATTTCGGCGGGGTTTTGCTGGGTGCCCCGGGGCTTGTTCGGGCATATACGCATGCCGCTGCGGCGGCGGTGGAAAAGGCCGGAGAAGCTTCTATGAAGCTTTGCGAGATTTTAAATGTCAACTGCGGCTATGATTTTTATGCGCGCGCCGAAAAATATCTGAGAACCTGCGGCGGATATGTAAAAGACAGAAAATTTGAAGAAACCGTTACAATATCAATAGCGCTTCCAAAGGATAAAATTGAGCAGTTTAAAAATGAGCTAACCGAATTAAGCGGCGGTACAGTAAAGGCGCTGTCCGGCGGGGATATTTATATAAATGAAAGATTGCTAAACATAAATCACTGACGCGCCGGAAATATTACTATTAAATTGTAACTAAATTATATTAGATTATGGCGGGGTAGGGCGCCGAAACCGTCAATTCCTAAAAGCAAGATTATTTTATAAGTAATATTAAACATGAAAGCCGAAAGCGTTTAATCTGTTTGTTAAATTCGGAACTTTATGCCTTCGCCTTTAGGCTTATAATTAATAACCGTCTGTGGGAGGGTTCACAATGGCTATAGTCAAGGATATTAAGGGACTTATCGGGAACACACCCGTCTATTCGGTTAATCACGCTGGGGCGGAGGTATTAATTAAGTTAGAATGTTTTAATCCGGGCGGCAGTATTAAAGACCGCGCTGCGCTCGCTATGATAAATGAAGCTGAAAAATCAGGAAAGCTCAAACCCGGCGGTGTCATTATCGAACCGACCAGCGGCAACACAGGCGTAGGTCTTGCCATGATCGGCGCGGCCCGCGGATATCGCGTAATTATCGTCATGCCGGATACAATGTCGATAGAACGCCGCAGGCTGATGAGCGCCTTCGGCGCAGAGCTTGTCCTGACGGACGGTGCGCTGCGCATGTCAGGCGCGATTGAAAAGGCAAAAGAGCTCGTAAATTCAATCGACGGCGCTTTCATGCCAATGCAGTTTGAAAACCCTGCCAATCCCCAGATAAACGAGGACACGACGGCGCAGGAAATCCTCAAGGACACAGAGGGCAGGCTTGACGCATTTGTTGCCGGCGTTGGAACCGGCGGAACATTTACCGGTGTGTCCCGTGTTTTGAAAAAAGCGATTCCAAATGTTATATGCACTGTTGTTGAGCCGGCAGAATCGGCAGTAATCTCCGGCGGAAAACCCGGCGCACATGATATTCAGGGCATAGGCGCGGGATTTATTCCCGAAAACTTGGATATGTCGCTTGTTGACCGCATAATAAAAGTAAAAACCAAAGAAGCCTATGAATATGCCAGAAAGTTAGCGTCGGAGCATGGGCTCCTTCTCGGCATCTCGTCAGGAGCGGCGGTATGCGCTGCATTTAAGCTGGCGGAAGAACTCGGCGAGGGCAAGAGGATACTCTGTATAGCCCCCGATACGGGCGAACGCTATCTGAGCGTACTGTTTTAATTGACGAATAAAATAAAATTTTACATATTAAAAATAGAAAATTTGTATGGTATTCCAAAAATAATTTGCAGAGCGGTTTTTTGCTGCAGATGTCAAGGAAAAATACCACAAATTGCGTATATATTAATATATGAATGTTATATATTTAAAGTGCGGAAAGGCAAAATAAAATCGAATTATAGTGCTTTCGGCTGTTTATTTTAAGATTTTTTGTCAATAAGACAATATTTTATTCGAAAACATATTGCAAAAAACGGAATAATGCGAAACAATACGGCTTAAAACTGAATATCGTTAATACCGAACTTCTGCAGCCTTGCTGCGCGTATGTTTTGTTTAAAAACGTATAAAAAATCACAAAAAGGTATAAATTTATTTTTTTGGTTGAAAATAATGGTAATTGAAAGGGGCATATTGTGGCATTTTCCGATTCGTTTTTGCAGGAGCTTAAATACCGTGCTGATATGGCGACGGTGGCCCAAAGGTATGTTAATCTGCGCAAGAGCGGCAGGGGATATGTCGGACTGTGTCCATTTCACAATGAAAAGACCCCTTCTTTTTACGTTTTTGAGGATACGCAAAGTTTTTATTGTTTTGGCTGCGGCGCCGGCGGCGATGTAATTACGTTTATCCGGCAGATTGAGAACCTCGATTATGTCGACGCGGTAAAATTCCTTGCTGCGCAGTGCGGGCTTGAAGTTCCGGAAGAGGCTGCGGATGACAGCACTGCAAGGCTTCGCAAGAGAATCCTTGAGATGAACAGGGCCGCGGCAAGATTCTTCTATGCTTGCCTGAAATCGCCTGAGGGAGCACCCGGACGCAGGTATTTTAAAAAAAGGCAGTTGCTCCCTTCGACGATCACGAGCTTTGGTTTGGGCTATGCTCCGGCAAAATGGGACGCGCTGAAAAATCATCTTAAGTCCCTCGGCTACACCGAAAAGGAAATGCAGGCGGCGTCGCTCATTGTCGTAAGGGATGGGCATAGCTATGACAAATTCAGAGACCGCGTGATGTTCCCAATCATTGACCTTCAGGGCAATGTTATCGCCTTCGGCGGCAGGGTGCTGGGCGACGGTGAGCCGAAATACCTCAACTCCTCTGATACTCCGGTTTTCAAAAAGAGCCGCGGGCTCTATGCCCTGAATTTTGCGAAAAGCAATGCCGACGGCACATTGATTCTCTGCGAGGGGTATATGGACGTTATCGCCCTGCATCAAGCGGGCTTTAAGAACGCGGTCGCGACGCTGGGGACAGCGCTGACACCGGAGCAGTCAAGGCTGATGTCACGATATGCAAAAGAAGTTATAGTGTCTTATGATTCCGACGCGGCGGGTCAAAAGGCAGCACAAAGGGCAATCGGGCTGTTGACCTCCGCCGGGCTGAATGTCCGCGTACTCCATATTGAAGGGGGAAAAGACCCTGACGAGTTTATAAAGACTCACGGCGCCGATAAATTCAAAATGTTGCTTAAAAAAAGCGGCAGTCATATTGACTACCAGATACAAAAAGCAAAGTCAAAATATGATTTGAATATACCTGAGCAAAAGATTGAGTTTATAAAAGAAGCCGAAGAGATACTTTCAACAGTCGAAAGCGCTGTTCAAAGAGAAGTATATGCCGGAAAACTTGCGCAAGAGCTTGATATTACAAAAGATACATTTCTTGCAGAGATAAACCGCTTTGCCGCCCGTAAGAAAGCGCGTGAGCGTAAGACGGAAATCAGGAATGAGCTTGCCGATTTAAGGGGGCTGAAAGACCGCATCAATCCTCAGAAAGGCAGGTATCTTAAGGCGGCAAATGCTGAAGAAACCCTCATAGTATTGCTTTATAAGAACCCTGATTTTCAGAAGGATATTGACAAAATTATTAAACCAGAAGATTTTTTAACGGAATTCAACAGACGGGTTTACTCGGCGCAGAGGGATATAATACTGTCCGGCGGTCAGCCTGACCTTTCATTAATGGGTGCCATGTTTACGCCGGAGGAAACAGGAAGAATAACAAAAATGCTTGTTATGCGCCCTGTTTCAAACACAATTGAGGAGGCGCGGGACTGCGCAAATGTGATTTTGGAAGAAAAAATGCTAAGAGCTAACGAAAATGCCGACGCTTTGGAAATATTCAATGAACTGAAACATAAAAAACTGGAACAGAAAAAGTACCGGAGGGAAAAATAGATGAATACGGATAAAAAATCCGCTATCCATGAACTGATCGAAATTGGCAAGAGCAAAGGGCATCTGACAGAAACAGAGATTACCGACGCCCTTGAGGAAATTGACTTTGATCCCGAGCAGATGGAGAAGCTTTACGATACGCTTGAAAGCCAGAATATCGAGATTATCGACGACCTAAGCGAACCGTCACCGGATGATTTGTCCGATGACGATGTGGAAGTGAACGAGGCAGAGGACATTGAGGCGTCGCTTTCAGCGGAAGGCATCTCAATCGACGACCCGGTTAAGGTTTATCTTAAAGAAATCGGACGCGTTCCGCTTCTTACGAGCGAGGAGGAAATTGAGCTTGCCCGCAGGATGGGCAATGGCGACGAAGAGGCCCGCAAGCGCCTTTCTGAGGCGAACTTAAGACTTGTTGTCAGCATAGCAAAGCGCTATGTCGGCAGAGGCATGCAATTCCTTGATTTGATTCAAGAGGGTAACCTCGGACTTATCAAGGCTGTTGAAAAGTTTGACTATACTAAAGGATACAAATTCTCAACCTATGCAACCTGGTGGATAAGGCAAGCGATAACCCGCGCTATTGCCGACCAGGCGAGGACTATCCGCATACCTGTTCACATGGTCGAAACAATCAACAAGGTTGTCCGCGTTGAGCGCCAGTTGCTCCAAGAGCTTGGACGCCAGCCGCAGGCCAATGAGATTGCACAGGTTATGGGCATGTCTGTTGAAAAAGTGCGTGAAATTATGAAAGTAGCGCAAGAACCGGTTTCCCTTGAAACGCCTATAGGTGAGGAAGAAGACAGCCATCTCGGCGATTTCATTCCGGATGAGGACGCTCCAGCTCCGGCAGAAGCCGCATCCCACATACTTCTGCGTGAACAGCTCGGCGATGTCCTGCATACACTGACCCCAAGGGAAGAAAAAGTCCTCCGCCTGCGCTTTGGCCTTGACGATGGGCGCCCGCGCACTCTTGAGGAAGTGGGCAAGGAATTCAATGTCACCCGTGAACGCATAAGGCAGATTGAGGCAAAGGCGCTCAGAAAGCTGAGACACCCGAGCCGCAGCAAGAAGCTCAAGGATTTTCTTGACTGACCGGTATTTTTATAGAAACGATTTTTTACTATGTGATAGTTCCGGAGGGTAAAAATGCGCATTACGCAGGAAGCCGATTACGCCGTGCGGATAATTGACTGCCTTGCGAGGCAGAACAAGAGGTTAGATGCACGTACCATATCGGAAATGACCGGAGTAACACTGCGTTTTACACTTAAAATATTGAGAAAACTCCTAATAAGCGGGATTGTTATATCCTATAAAGGCGTTCAGGGCGGTTATGAATTGGCGAGGAAACCGTCCGAAATCAACATGAGACAGGTAATTGAGGCTGTAGACGGCCCGATTGCTATCAGCCGCTGTGTTTCTGGTGAACTGCCTTGCAGCCTTACGGAGAGCGACTGCGGCTGTTATTACCACAAGATTTTCGTCGATGTTTCAAAGGCTATTCGGGATAAATTTGAAAGCATAAATTTCGGTATTAAAGACCAAGGCAAGCGTTAATATTGGTAAAACAGCCTAAGGCTAATATCCGGAGCGGCTGGGCATGCGTTCTTAAGCTGCTCCGGCTTTTTTTATGTACATATATGCTCATAGCAGTTGATTTAACAGAAAAAAGGCGTGCTGCAAAACTTTTCGTTTGGCAGCACGCCGCAGGTTTTCGGCGATAACAAAAAAACCGTGTCCACTTTTTAGACACGGCCAATATGCGGGATTTATATTAAATAAATATTAATAATGTGTATTGACACAGCACGTTGTTTGCTGTATAATATAACACTGTATCAAAATAACCATAGCATAATTTTTCTATTTTATAATCCTGTTTTTATTATAGCATATGCTTTTTATTTGTTCAATAGTCCTGTGAAATTTGTTTAAATTGCACTTAAGTTACTTCAGATAGGTCAAAAGATGAATGGAGTGTTGATTATATGGTGAATGTGACGCCGGTAGAGCTTGGCAAGAATGTCCGAATGAGTTTTTCTCACATCAACGAGGTTCTTGATATGCCGAACCTTATTGAGGTGCAGAAAAAGTCATACGAATGGTTTCTTACGCAGGGCTTGAAGGAAGTTTTAAAAGACGTTTCTTCAATTACTGACTTCACCGGCAACCTTGTACTCAGCTTTGTCGACTACAGAATTGACGACAAACCTAAGTACACCGTTGAAGAGTGTAAGGAACGCGATGCCACCTATGCGGCTCCGCTGCATGTGCTCGCAAGGCTCGTAAATCGTGAGACTGGAGAGGTTAAGGAACAGGAAATCTTCATGGGCGACTTTCCGCTCATGACCGACAGCGGTACATTCATTATAAACGGTGCGGAACGTGTCATAGTTTCACAGTTAGTTCGTTCACCGGGCGTCTATTACGGAATGGACCATGACAAAACAGGCAAAAAGCTTTTCACTTCAACTGTAATCCCAAACCGCGGCGCGTGGCTTGAATACGAAACCGACATCAACGATGTTTTCTATGTCCGTATTGATAAAAACCGTAAAATTCCGATTACTGTTCTGATACGCGCACTCGGACTCGGAACGGACGAGCAGATTCTCGACTTTTTCGGGGATGATGAACGTATCAAGGCATCTATAGAAAAAGACAATACAAAATCCGTGGACGAGGCGCTTATCGAAGTTTACCGCAAGCTGCGCCCGGGCGAGCCTCCGACAATTGAGAGCGCACAGGCCCATATCAACGCTTTGTTCTTCGACAGCCGCCGTTATGACCTTTCACGTGTTGGACGTTACAAATATAATAAGAAGCTTGCAATCGGCGCACGGATAATGGGAAAAACGCTTTCCCGCCCCATTGTCAACCCGATGACAGGCGAAATAATGGCTGAAGCAGGCGAAACACTTTCGAAGGCGAAAGCACTTGAAATTGAGAAAGCCGGCGTCGACACCGTTTACGTTGATGTAAACGGCCGTGAAGTCAAGGTTATCTCAAACGGTATGGTCGACGCAAAGGATTTTGTCAGCTTCGATCCTGAGGAAGTCGGAATAAACGAAAAAGTGCGTTTTTCCGTGCTCCGTGAGATTCTCGAAAACTCCAAAGATGAGAATGAAATCAAAGAAGCGTTTAAAGAACGTGTAGACGAGCTTATTCCTAAGCATATTATCGTAGATGATATCTTTGCTTCTATAAATTATCTCAACTGCCTTGCCAGCGATATTGGCACAATAGACGATATCGACCATCTGGGCAACCGCAGAATCCGCAGCGTGGGTGAACTTCTCCAAAACCAGATCCGTATTGGTTTTTCACGTATGGAGAGGGTTATTCGTGAGCGCATGAACCTCCAGTCCCAGGACATGGATGTTGTCACGCCTCAGTCGATAATCAACTCCCGTCCGGTAATGGCGGCAATCAAAGAGTTCTTTGGCTCCTCGCCGCTGTCACAGTTTATGGACCAGACAAACCCGCTGGCGGAACTTACGCACAAACGCCGTCTTTCAGCTCTCGGCCCCGGCGGCTTGTCCCGTGATAGAGCTGGATTCGAAGTCCGTGACGTACACTACACCCATTACGGACGCATGTGCCCAATTGAAACCCCTGAAGGTCCTAACATCGGACTGATTTCCTACCTTGCGTCTTATGCGAGAATAAATGAGTATGGTTTCATTGAAGCCCCCTACCGCAAGGTTGACAAAGAAACCGGCGTTGTTACCAACGAAGTTGTATATATGACCGCTGATATGGAGGATGATTTCATAATCGCGCAGGCTAACGAGCCTCTTGATGAAGAGGGGCATTTCGTACGGCCGCGTGTTGCTGCCCGTTTCAGGGATGAAATCCTCGAAGTCGAGCGCGAAAAGGTCGACTTCATGGACGTTTCTCCTAAGATGGTCG
The DNA here is from genome assembly GCF_036762875.1 of [Clostridium] cellulosi. NCBI lineage: Bacteria > Bacillati > Bacillota > Clostridia > Eubacteriales > Oscillospiraceae > Ruminiclostridium > [Clostridium] cellulosi. The sequence goes on from NZ_JBAIZF010000026.1 coordinate 141,087, forward strand.
TTTCTATAGCAACTGCTATGATTCCGTTCCTTGAAAACGACGACGCGAACCGTGCCCTCATGGGTGCAAACATGCAGAGGCAGGCTGTTCCGCTTATCAAGACTGAGTCTCCGATTGTCGGCACCGGTATGGAATATAAGGCTGCCATCGACTCAGGCGTTGTTGTCCTTGCTAAGGAAGACGGCGTGGTCGAAAAGGTTTCGGCGCGTGAAATCGTTATCCGCACGGACAGCGGAAAGATGGAAACTTATCACCTCATTAAGTTTATGCGCTCTAACCAGGGCACCTGCATAAATCAGCGCCCGATCGTTTATAAGGGCGAGCGCGTCAAGAAGGGACAGGTTATAGCCGACGGCCCGTCGACAAGCCAAGGCGAGATATCACTCGGACGCAATGTCCTCATTGGCTTTATGACCTGGGAAGGTTATAACTACGAGGACGCAGTTCTCCTCAACGAAAGGCTTGTAAGAGATGACGTCTATACGTCAATTCATATAGAAGAATACGAGATTGAAGCACGTGATACCAAACTCGGTCCGGAAGAGATTACCCGCGATATTCCGAACGTCGGTGAGGATGCGCTGCGCGACCTCGACGAACGCGGTATTATCCGTATCGGCGCTGAGGTTCGTGCCGGAGATATTCTGGTCGGCAAGGTAACACCAAAGGGTGAAACCGAGCTTACTTCAGAAGAGCGCCTGCTGCGTGCTATCTTCGGTGAAAAAGCCCGTGAAGTCCGCGACACATCGCTTCGCGTTCCGCACGGCGAATATGGAATAGTTGTCGACGTAAAGGTATTTACAAAAGAAAACAGCGAGGAATTAAACCCCGGAGTAAATATGGTAGTTCGCTGCTATATTGCTCAGAAGCGCAAAATCTCCGTCGGTGACAAGATGGCGGGACGTCACGGAAACAAGGGTGTTGTTTCGCGTATTCTTCCTCAGGAAGATATGCCGTTCCTGCCGGATGGCACGCCCCTTGACGTTGTTCTTAACCCGCTGGGCGTACCTTCCCGAATGAATATTGGTCAAGTTCTTGAAGTCCACCTCGGCTATGCAGCGAAGGCACTGGGCTGGAAGGTGATGACACCGGTATTCGACGGTGCCCACGAGGAAGACATCGCTGAATGCCTTAGAGCAGCAGGCCTGCGGGAGGACGGAAAATGTATACTTTACGATGGACGTACCGGCGAGCCGTTTGACAATCCTGTTACGGTTGGTTATATGTACTTCCTCAAACTTGCCCATCTTGTCGATGATAAAATCCACGCCCGTTCAACAGGCCCGTACTCACTTGTTACTCAGCAGCCGCTCGGCGGTAAGGCGCAGTTCGGCGGTCAGCGTTTCGGTGAAATGGAAGTTTGGGCGCTGGAAGCTTACGGCGCTGCCTATACCCTGCAGGAAATCCTGACTGTCAAGTCCGACGACGTGGTCGGAAGAGTTAAGACCTATGAATCCATTGTCAAAGGACAGAATGTGCCGAAACCGGGCGTTCCTGAATCGTTCAAGGTTCTCATCAAGGAACTTCAGTCTCTTGGCCTTGACATGAAGGTGCTCAACAAAAACAATGAAGAGGTTGATCTCAGAAATACATTTGACGACGACGATAATATCGGGATCGGACATATCGAAGATATGTCAAAGGTATCAGTTGACAACGACTTTGACGACGGTTTCCAGATAGGTGAACCGGAGCCAGAGCCGGACGAAGATATCAACGAGGAAATCGATACAATTGATTTCCCCGACGGCGAAGAACTTGAAGATCAGGATGAAAACCTGGGCAATGATTTCGATGAGTTTGACGAATAAAATTAAAATGTAAGGGGTCGGCTTTTGTGGAATTTAGTGTATTTGATAAGATTAAGATAGGGCTTGCCTCTCCCGAAAAAATTTATGAATGGTCCTATGGTGAGGTTAAAAAACCAGAGACAATAAATTACAGAACCTTAAAGCCTGAGCGTGACGGCCTTTTCTGCGAACGCATATTCGGGCCGCAGAAGGACTGGGAGTGCCATTGCGGAAAATATAAGCGTATCCGTTTCAAGGGCAAAATTTGCGAACGCTGCGGTGTTGAAGTAACCCGCTCAAAGGTTCGCCGCGAGCGCATGGGCCATATCGCGCTCGCAGCCCCAGTTTCACATATCTGGTACTTTAAGGGCATTCCGTCAAGAATGGGACTTATTCTTGACCTATCCCCGCGCCTTTTGGAAAAGGTGCTGTACTTTGCTTCTTATATCGTAATCGACCCGGGCAATACACCGCTCGAGAAAAAGCAGCTTCTTACCGAAAAAGAATACCGCGACATGCGTGAAAAATATGAGGACGATTTCAAGGCCGGCATGGGTGCCGAGGCCATTAAAGAGCTGCTTGCTGAAATCGACCTCGAAAAGCTCTCTGCAGAGCTTAAAGAAGAGCTGAAGAATTCAACCGGTCAAAAGAGGGTAAGGATTCTTAAGCGTCTGGAAGTTGTCGAAGCATTCCGCCTTTCTGGCAACAGGCCGGAGTGGATGATTCTGGAAGCAGTTCCTGTCATTCCGCCGGACCTGCGCCCGATGGTCCAGTTGGACGGCGGACGTTTCGCAACATCGGATTTAAACGACCTTTACCGCAGGGTTATCAACCGTAATAACAGACTCAAGAGGCTCCTTGAGCTTGGAGCTCCGGATATTATCATCCGCAACGAAAAGAGAATGCTTCAGGAAGCTGTCGACGCCCTTATCGACAACGGACGCCGCGGACGCCCTGTTACAGGCCCGAACAACAGACCGTTGAAATCGCTTTCAGATATGCTGAAAGGTAAACAGGGACGTTTCCGCCAGAACCTGCTCGGTAAACGTGTTGACTACTCCGGACGTTCGGTTATCGTCGTCGGCCCTGAACTGAAGATGTATCAGTGCGGCCTGCCGAAAGAGATGGCTCTGGAGCTGTTCAAACCGTTTGTTATGAAGCGCCTTGTTGAAACAGGTGCTGCCAATAATATAAAGAGCGCAAGAAAGATGGTAGAACGCGCAAAGACCGAGGTTTGGGACGCGCTGGAAGACGTAATCAAAGGGCATCCGGTTCTTCTAAACCGTGCTCCTACTCTGCACAGACTCGGTATACAGGCATTCGAACCTGTTCTCGTTGAGGGCCGTGCACTTAAGCTTCATCCGCTTACCTGTACTGCTTACAATGCGGACTTCGACGGTGACCAGATGGCTGTTCACGTTCCCCTTTCGGCAGAAGCGCAGGCTGAGGCACGTTTCCTGATGCTTGCTGCTAACAACCTGTTGAAGCCTTCTGACGGCCGCCCTGTTACTGTTCCTACTCAGGACATGGTCCTCGGTTCCTACTATCTGACTATCATAATGCCGAACGAGCCGGGCGAAGGCAAGGTATTCCGCAGCTTTGAAGAAGCCCTCCTTGCTTATCATTCAGGCGTCGTCGGTCTCCACGCTCCTATTAAGGTAAGGGTAGAAAAAGAGATAGACGGCAAGAAGATATCACGTATTATCGACTGCACAATCGGTCGTATCATATTTAATGAACCGATTCCTCAGGATCTCGGTTATGTTGACAGAACCGACGAAGAGCATATGCTTGATCTGGAAATCGCATTCCTCGTCGGCAAGAAAGAACTCGGAAAAATTATTGAGAAGTGCATAGCAGTTCACGGAACATCCGTTACTGCGGAAGTGCTTGATAAGATTAAGGCACAGGGTTATAAGTATTCAACCAAGGGCGCCATTACAGTTTCTGTTTCCGACGCCGTAATTCCTCCGCAGAAGAAGGAACTCATTGCCGAAGCAGAACGGAAGATTGAGGATATAAGCAAAAAGTTCCGCCGCGGCCTGCTCTCCGAGGAAGAGCGTTTCGACCATGTCATTAAAGTCTGGGATGAAACGACAAAGAAGGTCACAAACGCATTGACCGACAACCTCGACAGGTTCAACCCGATATTCATGATGGCGAACTCCGGTGCTCGTGGTTCCATCAACCAGATAAGACAGTTGGCCGGTATGCGCGGACTTATCGCTAACACGTCCGGACGCACCATTGAGGTTCCGATTCGTGCTAACTACCGTGAAGGCCTTAACGTATTGGAATACTTCGTTTCATCCCGTGGTGCCAGAAAGGGTCTTGCTGATACGGCTCTTCGTACTGCGGACTCCGGTTACCTGACCCGCCGCCTTGTCGATGTTTCGCAGGAAGTTATTATCCGCGAAGAGGACTGCGGCACAAGCAAAGGCATAACCGTCCACTCGATCAAAGACGGCAATGAGATGATCGAGCCGCTGACTGACAGACTTATAGGACGTTATCCGGCTGAAGATGTCATTGATCCGGATTCGGGTGAAGTGATAGCCAAGCGCAACGTCATGATTACCGAAAAGACGGCGAACAGAATTGTAAAGGCCGGCATAGAAGCGGTCAAGATTCGTTCAGTGCTCACCTGTGAGTCCAAGAACGGTATCTGCGCTAAATGCTACGGTGCGAACCTTGCCAATGGCGAGCCGGTCAACGTAGGTGAAGCCGTCGGTATCATTGCAGCACAATCCATCGGTGAACCCGGTACACAGCTTACAATGCGTACTTTCCACACCGGCGGTATCGCGAGTGCCGAGGATATTACACAAGGTTTGCCGCGTGTTGAAGAACTCTTCGAGTCTCGTAAACCAAAGCACCTTGCTATTATCTCTGAGATTGATGGCGTCGTCAGCATGTTTGAGGATAAGAAAGGACGTCAGGTTATCGTCACAAATCCTGAAACAGGAGACTCCCGCACTTACTCTATTCCTTACGGCTCCAGAATTAAGGTTTCAGAAGGCGAGAGGATTTCCGCAGGTGACCTCCTGACAGAAGGCTCCGTCAATCCGCACGACATTTTGGCAGTAAACGGTCCAGAGGCGGTTCAGGATTACCTCATTCAGGAAGTTCAGAGAGTTTACCGTATGCAGGGTGTTGATATCAACGATAAACACATCGAGGTTATCGTTCGTCAAATGATGCGCAAGTTTAAGATCGATGATCCGGGAGATACTAACCTGCTGCCGGGCGAACTGCTTGAACTGCCGCAAATTGAGGAAGAAAACAGAAGGATCCGCGAGCGTATCCGTAATGGTGAAGAAGGTCTCCGCGAAGCCACCTATGTACCGACGCTCCTCGGTATTACAAAAGCCTCTCTTGCTACAGAATCGTTCCTGTCGGCTGCTTCCTTCCAGGAAACAACAAGGGTTCTCACCGAAGCCGCCATCAAGGGCAAGGTTGACCCGCTGCTGGGACTTAAAGAAAACGTTATCATCGGAAAGCTTGTTCCTGCAGGAACCGGTATGGAATGCTACCGCGATGTTGATATTGAAGTAGAAGAACAGGCTTGACAAAACAGGCTTCGTGATGATACAATTTGAAAGGTTGACTAAATTCATCAAAAAAGTCCTTGATTTATGGTGTTTCGTAATTTAACGAAACACCATAACATCCGTTTTAAGCAATCCAAGGCGTGTTTAGCGGTTATTTTCCGCTTTCACATAAAAACCATGTTATTGGAAAATATTAAAGTGAGGAGGTGCAATATGCCAACCTTTAATCAGCTCGTACGCAAAGGCAGAGAAACTGTCGAGAAAAAGGCCAAGGCTCCTGCTCTTTTGAAGGGGTACAATACCAAGAAGCATATCTATATCGACCAGAATTCTCCGCAAAAGCGCGGTGTCTGCACAGTAGTAAAGACTATGACACCGAAAAAGCCTAACTCAGCGTTGCGTAAAATCGCCAGGGTAAGACTTACAAACGGTATTGAAGTCACATCCTATATTCCTGGTATTGGTCACAATCTTCAGGAGCACAGCGTTGTTCTGATTCGCGGCGGCCGTGTTAAGGACCTGCCTGGTGTGCGTTATCACATCATCCGCGGTACTCTTGATGCCCAGGGTGTTGCAAATCGTATGCAGGGACGTTCTAAGTACGGTGCTAAGAAGCCGAAGGCCGGTTCCGCAGCCAAGAAGTAATTTTGAAATGAGTTATCATGCCACGCAGCGGCAGTTTAAAATATATGAAGGTTTCAAAATGAATCCTGTATGTTTTTTGCCTCTGCTAGCATCACGAACACAAAATGCCGAAAGGAATATGTGTTCGAGTACCTGTGAATTCATAATGTGAAGGAGGGAAGCGAAGTGCCAAGAAGAGGCTCCGTTTCAAAGCGCGATGTTTTGCCAGATCCACTGTATAATTCAAAGCTTGTTACCCGTCTTATAAATAATATAATGATCGATGGCAAGAAGGGCGTTGCGCAGAAAATTGTTTACAGCGCTTTCGAGATAGTAAAAGAAAAGACCGGAAAAGACCCGCTTGAAGTTTTCGAGCAGGCTTTGGAAAATATAATGCCGGTGTTTGAGGTTAAGGCACGCCGCGTAGGTGGTGCAACTTACCAGGTTCCTATAGAGGTTCGCCCCGAAAGGCGCCAGACGCTCGGACTTAGATGGTTAACATTATACTCCCGCGCAAGAAGTGAAAAGACTATGCGTGAGAGACTTGCCGCAGAGATACTCGACGCTGTTAACGGCGTCGGCGGCGCTGTCAAGAAGAAAGAAGATACACATAAAATGGCTGAAGCTAATAAGGCGTTTGCACACTACAGGTGGTAAAAGTGCCTTCCAGCCTCAGAAAGAAACTCTTATACGGCGCAAAACCATGCAATATATTTTTGCCGCGCCGTATGCACACGTATTGGTAGTTTAAGGAGGACACTATGCCAAGAGAAGTTCCACTGGAATTAACAAGAAATATTGGCATAATGGCCCACATCGACGCCGGCAAAACGACTACAACCGAGCGTATCCTTTTCTACACTGGAAAAACGCACAAAATCGGTGAAGTCCATGATGGTGAGGCGACGATGGACTGGATGGAGCAGGAGCAGGAGAGAGGTATTACCATAACTTCTGCTGCTACGACTTGCTTCTGGAAGGGCCATAGGATCAATATTATAGACACGCCGGGCCACGTTGACTTTACAGTTGAAGTTGAACGTTCACTTCGCGTGCTTGACGGTTCAGTTACAGTATTTTGTGCCAAGGGCGGTGTTGAGCCGCAGTCTGAAACCGTTTGGCGTCAGGCTGAGGAATATCACGTTCCGCGTATGGCATATATCAATAAGATGGACATCATGGGTGCTGACTTCTATCGTGTTATCGACATGATGAAGGAGCGCTTAAAGTGTACACCTGTTCCAATTCAGCTTCCCATCGGCAGTGAAGATAGCTTTAAAGGCATCATCGACCTTATGGACATGACCGCGGACGTTTATTACGACGACCTCGGCAAAGATATGAGAGTTGAAGAAATCCCCGATGATATGAAGGAAAAGGCTGAGCAGTATCATCAGGAAATGGTTGAACTGATTGTTGAAACCGATGATGAGCTCATGGCCAAGTATCTCGAGGGCAAAGAGATTACAAAAGAAGAGCTTAAGAAGGCTCTGCGTGCTGCAACAATCGCGAACAAGCTTGTTCCGGTTACCTGCGGTACGTCTTACAGGAATAAGGGCGTTCAAAAGCTCCTCGACGCTATTGTCGACTATATGCCGGCTCCTACTGATATTCCCGCAATAAAGGGAAAAGTTCCAAAAACTGATGAGGAAGTTGAACGTCACGCAAGCGACGATGAACCGTTTGCTGCTCTTGCATTCAAAATCGCTACAGACCCGTACGTCGGAAAGCTGTGCTTCTTCCGCGTATATTCCGGTAAAGTCAACGCCGGTGACACCGTTTACAACTCAGTAAAAGACAGCAATGAAAGATTAGGCCGTCTTCTTCAGATGCATGCGAACCACAGACAGGATATAGATACTGTCTATGCAGGCGACATCGCCGCCGCTGTCGGTCTGAAGAATACCACAACCGGTGATACCCTCTGCGATGAAAAGCATCCGGTTATCCTTGAATCAATGGAATTCCCAGAGCCTGTTATCCGCGTAGCTATTGAACCGAAGACTAAAGCGGGTCAGGAGAAAATGGCTATCGCACTTTCAAAACTCGCTGAAGAAGACCCGACGTTCAAGACCTATACTGATGAAGAAACCGGACAAACCATTATTGCAGGTATGGGTGAGCTCCACCTTGAGATTATCGTTGACCGTTTGCTCCGCGAATTCAAGGTTGAAGCTAATGTCGGTAAACCTCAGGTTGCTTACAAAGAGACAATCCGCAAGCCAGCCGATGTAGAACACAAGTATGTACGTCAGTCAGGTGGACGCGGCCAGTACGGTCACGTTAAGATTAAGATGGAGCCGAACGAACCCGGCAAAGGCTACGAGTTTGTCAACGCCATTGTCGGCGGTGCCATCCCGAAGGAATATATTCCTGCTGTTGACGCTGGCTTACAGGGTGCAATGCAGTCTGGTGTACTTGCCGGCTATCCTGTTGTCGACGTTAAGATAACACTTTACGACGGATCTTTCCATGAGGTCGACTCTTCTGAAATGGCCTTTAAGATTGCCGCATCAATGGCATTCAAGGAAGGCATGAAGAAGGCTGACCCGGTACTCCTCGAGCCTGTTATGAAGGTTGTCGTTATTGTTCCTGAGGAGTACATGGGCGATGTAATCGGCGACCTGAACTCCCGCCGCGGACAGATCCAAGGCATGGTCGCAAGACCGGGTTCACAGCAGATTACAGCTTATGTCCCGCTTGCAGAGATGTTCGGTTATGCAACAGACCTGCGTTCAAAGACACAGGGACGCGGACAGTACTCTATGGAGCCGAGCCATTATATCGAAGTACCGAAGTCAATTCAGGAAAAGATTATGGCCGAACGCGGCAAAAAAGAGTAATAATTTTAGTTTTGATTAATTATCTATGTAATCAGCCCGTTACTACTTGAAATTTTAGGGCAATACTGATAAAATTGTTCTATCAGTAGTATGGGCAATAATAGTGTTTTATAAGGAGGACAAAAAAGTGGCAAAGGCTAAGTTTGAGAGAAACAAACCTCACATTAATATCGGTACGATTGGTCACGTTGACCATGGTAAGACAACCCTGACCGCTGCTATCACAAAGGTTCTCGGTTTCAAGGGCAAAGCTGAGTATATGGCTTATGACCAGATCGATAAGGCTCCTGAAGAGAGAGAGCGCGGTATCACAATCAACACCGCTCATGTTGAGTACGAGACAGATGCAAGGCATTATGCACACGTTGACTGCCCGGGTCATGCTGACTATGTTAAGAACATGATCACTGGTGCTGCTCAGATGGACGGCGCTATTCTCGTCGTTTCCGCTGCTGATGGCCCGATGCCTCAGACTCGTGAGCACATCGTTCTTGCCCGTCAGGTTGGTGTGCCGTATATCGTCGTTTATATGAACAAGACTGACCAAGTCGACGATCCTGAACTTCTCGAGCTCGTTGAAATGGAAATTCGTGACCTGCTCACGAAGTACGAGTTCCCTGGCGACGAAGTCCCGGTCATCAAGGGTTCAGCTCTCCAGGCTCTCGAGTGCACATCAACAGATATCAATGCTCCTGAATACAAGAGCATTCTCGAACTGATGGATGCTGTTGATAAGTATATCCCGACTCCGGAACGTAAAGACGACCAGCCGTTCCTTATGCCTGTTGAAGACGTATTCACCATCACAGGCCGTGGTACTGTTGCTACAGGCCGTGTTGAGCGTGGTACTGTCAAGCTCGGTGAAGAAGTTGAGATTATCGGTCTTACAACAGAGCGCAAGAAGACTGTTATCACAGGTCTTGAGATGTTCCGTAAGACTCTTGACTTCGCAGAAGCCGGCGACAACATCGGTGCACTTCTCCGTGGTATTCAGAGAAATGAAATCGAGCGTGGACAGGTTCTCTGCAAACCTGGATCAATTCATCCGTATACAAAGTTCACTGGCCAGGTTTACGTCCTGACTAAGGAAGAGGGCGGCCGTCATACTCCGTTCTTCAACAACTACAGACCGCAGTTCTATTTCCGTACAACAGACGTTACTGGTGTCATCACTCTGCCGGAAGGCACTGAGATGTGCATGCCTGGCGACAATGTTACCATGAATGTTGAGCTCATCACTCCGATTGCTATCGAAGTTGGTCTGCGTTTCGCTATCCGTGAAGGCGGACGTACAGTAGGCTCAGGTATGGTAACAGCTGTTTATGACTAATTGAATAACGGCTTAAATATGCTTAAAAATCCTCCGCTTTTTAAGCGGAGGATTTTTTATGCTCAATTTTACATTTGTACCATTAAACGACACCTTTAAACAACAAGACAGGCATATAATAGTTATACAACGCTACGATATCACGTTGGATTGAATGTGAATCCCTGATATTTTTAAGAGCAAATAAATATTGCTGAGGAAAGAATAATGACCGTATACATAGATGTTTTGTTTATAATTAACCTGATTATAAACTATTTCATAGCACTTGCGGTCGCCAGTTTGCTGCAGATAAACTGCAAAAGGCTAAGGATATTTGCGGGCGCAGTTTTCGGCGCCTTGTATGCGGTATTTATATTTTTCCCAGAGTTAAATTTCATGTATACGGCAGTTTCAAAACTACTTGCCTCTGCTGTAATAATATTCATCTCGTTCAAAATACATAGTTTGAAGCATTTTATTGTGCTGCTTTTCAATTTTTATCTTATCAGCATGCTTTTCGGCGGTGCTATGTATGCTATCCAGTATTTTTTGGCGCCGCCTGTGTTGAACGTCAGAAACGGCGTTACATATATGGACATTTCCCCGATGTTGTTGATATTGACAAGTGCGGGGTGCTATATTGCGATACATCTTTTCTCAAAGTTTTATCATAGAAATGTACATACAGACGATATTTATGAGACAGAAATTTATCTCAACGGCACTGCGGCCGCAATGGACGCATTGCTTGATAACGGCAACGACCTCTGCGACTCGCTGACGGGCACGCCAGTAATAATAGCAGAGTATTCAAAGATTGAGAAGTTGATTCCCAAATCACTGAGGCACTGCTATAAAACAGGGGTTATGGCAGACCCGTCGGTTTTGGAAGCAGCAGGTTTCAATAAAAGGTTCAGGGTTATACCATACAAATCCGTCGGCAGTGCAGGCGGGGTATTACCGGCTTTCCGTCCGGATAAACTCGTAGTAAAAGGTGCAGACATCGAATGTACCGACGTCCTTGTAGCAGTCTCAGACCATAAGTTTTCTGATGACGGCAGTTTCAGCGCTTTGCTGAATCCGAGAATTTTCAGAAAAGCGGTTCCTCAGATACAGAAAGCGGCAAAGTCGCAAAAATAAATGTAATGCATCTGCTTTATACTGGAGATGGTTTTGTGTTCGGGATATTTAAAAAAATACTTCTGAGAATCAATTTAAGTTTAAATCTTGCCGCCGCGAGAATTTTAAATCGCAAAGTCTATTATATAAATGGTCCGGAGCTGCTTCCGGCGCCGCTTGCGACGGAGGAGGAAAAAGAATGTCTCCGCAACCTCATGAAAGATGAGGATAGGGCGGCAGGAGCCAGAAATAAGCTGATTGTTCATAATCTAAGGCTTGTCGTATATATCGCAAAGAAGTTTGAAAATACGGGCATTGGCGTTGAGGACTTGGTCTCAATCGGGACGATTGGACTCATAAAAGCGGTCAATACATTTTGCCCCTCAAGGAATATAAAGCTTGCAACTTATGCCTCGCGGTGCATCGAAAACGAAATTCTCATGTTCCTGAGGAAAAACTCGGGGCTGAAAAATGAGGTCTCAATTGATGAACCGCTTAATATAGACTGGGATGGCAACGAGCTGCTGCTTTCCGACGTCCTCGGGACAGAGAGCGATGTAGTACATCAGAATATTGAAAAAGATGTTGAGAAATCGCTGCTTGAGGACGCGATTAACCACCTTTCAAAGCGCGAACGAACAATTATGGAAATGCGGTTCGGCCTCTGCGACGGCGTCGAGCGCACCCAAAAAGAAGTGGCGGATACGCTCGGAATTTCACAATCATACATATCAAGGCTTGAAAAGCGCATAATATCAAGGCTTCGCAAGGAAATCGAAAGAGTGAGCTGATAGGCCGCAATTTGTTTACCAATATTTACAATCGCATAGATGGCCCCAAATATTCAGAATAGCGGTATTAAAAGTCCCTTACAAGGTAATACTGAAAATGAAAAGTATTACCAGCACTGGAGGGGCCGATATGCAATTAAACAAGGTAGAAATTTGCGGTGTCAACACATCAAAGCTAAAAGTTCTGACTGAAGCTGAGAAAATGGATTTGCTGCAAAAGACCAGACAAGGCGACTTAAAAGCGCGCGAAGATCTTATCAACGGAAACCTCAGGTTGGTTCTCAGTGTGATACAAAGATTTACAAATAGAGGAGAAAATTTAGACGACCTGTTTCAGGTCGGTTGTATAGGGCTTATAAAAGCAATTGATAATTTTGACCTCTCTCAGAATGTCCGGTTCTCCACTTATGCAGTTCCGATGATAATCGGAGAAATCAGAAGATATTTAAGGGACAACAATCCGGTGCGGGTGTCGCGCTCAATGCGTGATATAGCATATAAGGCGATGCAGTGCAAGGAAAAGCTGACAAATGAAAAGCAGCGAGAGCCGACAATTGAAGAACTCGCAAAGGCGATGGATATTCCCAAAGAGGAAATTGTCCTTGCCCTCGAATCGGTGGTGGAACCGGTGTCGCTTTACGAGCCGGTTTATTCTGATGGAGGCGACACTATATATGTAATGGATCAAATAGGCGATAATAACAAAGATGACGATTGGCTTGATGAAATTGCGCTTAAGGAGGCGATAAGTCATCTGACAGACCGGGAAAAGCGCATCCTGTCGCTGAGATTTTTTGAAGGGCACACGCAGATGGAGGTGGCCGCCGAGATTGGCATTTCACAGGCACAGGTTTCGCGGCTTGAAAAGGGTGCCCTTTCAAAGATAAAAAAACAAATATAAAAAACTTGACGGAACTGCTCATTGCAGTTCCGTCTTTTGTTCCATATAACTTCCCGCCCCAATGTTGTGGGGTTCATAAGCGCTGATAAGTGGAAAAAGAATATTAAAAAATGGCTGCAGAAATTGTTTTGAAATTGCAAAATCCATCATTGACAATTAAGGACTGACTGTGATATGATTTAGTTAGCGGAAACGTTACCGGAAACGATTTTGTGAATGAGTGGTATATTATGACTCCACTAACAATAAAGGATATCGCGCAGCTTGCTGGCGTTGGTGTCAGCACTGTTTCGAGAGCGTTGAATAATTATCCAGATGTCAACGAAGAAACTAAACAAAAAATTCTTGCTATTGTTGAAAAATATAATTATTCACCGAATCAAAATGCGAAAATTCTCAAGCAAAATGCTACAAATAATGTAAGCATTGTAGTAAAAGGCAGCGCGAACCCATTCTTTGAAGTTATTATTGAAAGAATGCAGCAGGACCTCGAAAAGCATGGATATAATGCTTTAGTTAATTATATAGATGAACGAAGTGACGAAATCAGCGAGGCTTCAAAACTCAATGTTGAAAAAAAGCTGGAAGGCATAATCTTTCTCGGGGGTACGGCCGGCAGGTTTGAAAAGGAATTGACTAAATTCCGTATTCCGTGTGTTGTTTCGACGGTTTATGTCCCTCTTCCGCCGGACTGCAATAAGGCTTGCGTGTGCGTCGATGACCGTGCAGCGGCTGCTATGGCTATGGATTATCTTGTCGAGAACGGGCACCGGCATATTGCGATTATCGGCGGCGAACGCGGCAACAGAGACGGCATAGACTTGCGATTTGAAGGCGCGATGGAAAGCTTAAGAAAACATGGAATAGAGTTCGATGAGCGGTTCTATGCTGAATCAAAATTTTCGCTGTCTGATGCCTACAGTGCAATGTCGCGTTTGCTTTTCCCGGGGACTCCGATAACGGCGGTTTTAGCTATGTCTGACATTATGGCTATTGGAGCCGCGAAAGCAATCACTGATTCAGGACTTAAGATACCGGATGATATTTCGATTATAGGCTATGACGGCATTGACATGGCTTATTTCTATAATCCGACTCTTGCTACAATCAAACAGCCAGCAAATGAACTTGCAAGGATAAGCGTTGATATATTGATCCGCCTAATAAATGGAGAGAAAATAGAAAGCAATCAAATCCAGCTCGAAACAGAGATGATTAAAGGCTGTTCTGTAAAAAGAATATAAGATTCCGGTCGGCAATCCGGGCCGGACAAGGCCCGGATTGCCAGGACATAGGTATGCCTATTGCCGGAAACGTTTCCGGCAATTAGATGAAATCGGCATTAGGTGATAGAGAGTCTATATATGGTTAAGAAAAGAGATGCATGCGCCATGTGAAAGTTGTATGTACGAACAGAGGAACCAAGGCGGCTCTTAATTGAGCCTAAGACGAGCGCTGTGCCGGCGCTGTTATCGAAGCCAGATAAGGAGTAATCATTATGGAAAAGCAACTACGAAAATATTTTGCTATATTCGTTCTGCCTACTTTAGTTTGTTTTTTCATTGCGTTTTTGATTCCGTTTATTTTAGGCATTATTCTTTCCTTCTGTAAATTCACGACGGTCACTGATGCCCATTGGGTTGGGCTGCGGAATTATGTCCGGGCTTTTGCTGATGAGGAGTTTGCCCATGCGCTTGGGTTTACTGCTGCGTTTGCAGTAGTTTCTGTAGTGACTATAAACATTTTCGGCTTTTTGCTTGCAGTATTACTTACAGGCGGAAGGCGTGGAACTAATGTATTCCGCACGATTTTCTTCATGCCAAACCTGATAGGTGGCATCGTACTCGGATATATATGGCAGCTTATCATCAACGGTGTTCTCGGCAAATTCGGTGCGACGCTTACCATGGATCCGAAATATGGTTTTTGGGGTCTCGTAGTGCTGATGAACTGGCAGTTAATAGGGTATATGATGGTCATCTATATTGCGGGAATTCAGAATGTACCGCGTGACCTCATTGAAGCTGCAAAAGTGGACGGCGCAACTAATTTACAGGTTATGCGCCACGTCACGCTGCCGCTTGTCAGACCGTCATTTACCATCTGTATCTTCTTAACCCTCACAAATTCCTTCAGGCTGTTTGACCAGAACCTGGCACTGACTGCAGGTGCTCCTTCAAAACAGACTGAGATGCTTGCACTTAATATCTATAACACATTTTACAACAGAATAGGCTGGGAAGGCGTTGGGCAAGCAAAAGCGGTACTGTTTTCGATTCTGGTTGCTATTATAGCGCTCACACAGCTTGCAATATCTAGGAAAAGGGAGGTTGAGAACTGATGGAAAACACTATGATTCGCAGAAAAACCAAGAATTCAGGTAACTACATAATATTTGCCTTGCTTGTTGTATTGTCCATTCTGTTTGTTCTTCCACTGTTAATAATACTGATCAATTCATTTAAAGGCCAGTTCATTATAAGCCAACGTCCCTTTGAACTTCCAAACTCAGAAACATTCGTGGGACTTTCAAACTATACCGACGGCATGGAAAAGGTAGGTTTTCTGAGCGCTTTTGGTTGGTCGGCGTATATTACCTTCTTTTCAGTTATTGTGATAGTTTTGTTTACTGCTATGACCGGATGGTATATCACAAGGGTACATTCTAAGATTTCTTCTGGTGTTTATTACTTATTTGCGTTTTCCATGATTGTTCCGTTCCAGATGGTCATGTTTACTATGACGAAGTTTGCTAACATGCTGCATCTTGACAATCCAATAGGTATTGTTCCGATATATCTGGGATTTGGCGCTGGCCTTTCAACCTTCCTTTACTGCGGATTTATCAAATCAATACCCATTGAGATCGAAGAGGCCGCAATAATCGACGGCTGTGGCCCCATACAGGCATTTTTCAAGATTATTTTCCCTCTGCTTAAGCCAATAGCAATCACGGTAGCAATACTGAATATCATGTGGATTTGGAACGACTACCTGCTCCCTGTTCTGCTGATCGGTTCGGATTATAAGACTATTCCGATTGCGATACAGTATTTGAAGGGCGGCTATGGTTCTATAGATATGGGTGCAATGATGGCTATGCTTGTACTCGCTATTATCCCAGTAATTGTATTTTACATGTTCTGCCAGAAATATATCATCGAAGGCGTTGTCGCGGGTGCAGTCAAGGGCTGACACGCGCAGCGTTTTCCGGCAAAAAAATCTGCATGCCGCCATCAATACTGACAACCGGGTAGCATGAGGCGGCGGAATTGAGGTATGAGGCATATGAAAAAGAGAAGTTGCGGGGTTCTTTTACCCGTTTCGGCACTGCCTTCCAAATACGGTATAGGTACACTGGGCCGTGCCGCTTACCAGTTTGTTGATTTCTTAAAAAGCGCCGGTCAGGAATATTGGCAGATCCTCCCGCTTGTTCCAACCGGCTATGGAGATTCTCCGTATCAATCCGTTTCTACCTTTGCAGGCAATCCATATATGATTGACCTTGAGATGCTTATAGCGGACGGCCTGCTTGAAAAAGAAGAATGTGAGTCAATTGACTGGGGCGAAAACCCGCAGTCAGTGGACTACTTAAAACTTTATGAGAATCGGTTTGCACTGCTTGAAAAAGCCTTTGAGCGCAGCAGATGCGCTGATGACCCGAATTATGCAAAGTTTAAAAATGAAAACGCGTACTGGCTCGATGATTATGCGCTGTTCATGGCTCTCAAAAAGGCTTTCAATGAAAGGCCGTGGCAGGAATGGGATGAGCCTATCCGATTCCGGGCTCCTCAAGCTGTTGCATATTATCAGAAAAAGCTTGCCCGCAATATAGAGTATTGGAAATATGTGCAGTATCTTTTCTTCTCACAATACCGCAGGCTGCGTGTCTATGCAAACGGCAACGGCATAAAAATAATCGGTGATATGCCTATCTACGTATCGGATGATAGCGCCGACGTATGGGCGAACACAAAGCTGTTCCAGCTTGATGAGAGGCTGAATCCGGCGTTTGTCGCTGGGGTCCCGCCCGATTATTTCAGCAAGACGGGGCAGTTGTGGGGCAATCCCGTTTATGACTGGGATGGACATAAAAAAGAACTTTTCGACTGGTGGGTCAAGCGCCTTGCGGCGAATTTCAAACTATACGACGTTGTGCGGATAGACCATTTTCGTGCATTTGATGAATACTATGCGATTCCTTTCGGGGAGAAGACGGCCGAATACGGTACTTGGAAAAAAGGCCCGGGCATTGAGTTTTTCGATTATGTTAAGAAGCACCTCGGCGGCGTAGAAATAATCGCAGAAGATTTGGGCAGCACCGCTGAGAGCGTTCGGGAACTTCTGCGCAAAACCGGATATCCCAGTATGAAGGTATTGCAGTTTGGTTTCGATGCGCATGATGACAGCCATCACCTGCCACATAATTATACTAATAATATGGTAGTCTATACCGGTACGCATGACAACGATACATTGGTTGGCTGGTTTAACAGCGCGAGTGAGAGCGAGCGGGCATATGCCCTTGAATACTTGAATATTGAGGACCAGTCTGAGTTTGCAGATGCGGCTATCCGTGCTCTCTTTGCCAGCACTGCGTCGCTGGCGGTTATTCCGATACAGGATTGGTTGGGCCTTGACGGAAGTGCCAGAATGAATACGCCGTCAACGGTGGGTATAAACTGGAAATGGCGCCTTAATGAGGGAATGCTTACGTCATCGCTTGCAGAACGTATGAAGCGCATAGCAAATGCCTATCGGCGCTGTGAAGATTATAAGTTAGGGGACGCACCGAAGGCACAGGATGTTTTAAATGACTTTGAGAGAATACTCAGGAACCACGCGTATACAACCCTTGATAAGGCCGATGCCGTGACAGTATATAACTGCCTTTCTCAGGCAGCGATGAATGCTGTTTACCCCATGTGGAAGCGGACAGCCGAAATCGCTGCGGGCCAAAAACAGGCTTGCTATCTTTCGGCTGAATTTCTCATCGGCCGGGTAGTATTTAACAACCTCTACTGTATGGGCCTGCTTGACGAAGTAAAGCAAAAGCTTAGCGAAAAAGGTTTCGATCTGAACAGGCTCGAGGAAATTGACGACCCGGCTCTCGGAAACGGAGGGCTTGGAAGGCTTGCTGCCTGCTTCGTGGACAGCGCGGCAGCACATCGCCTGCCGCTTATGGGCTATGGCATCCGTTACCGTTACGGCCTGTTTAAGCAGAGTTTTGAAAACGGGTTCCAAAAGGAGACAGCTGACGACTGGACATCGCAGGGCGATCCGTGGTCCGTTCGCCGTGAAGATGAACGGGTGCTGGTAAAATACGCTGACCAGAGCGTTTGGGCAGTGCCTTACGATATGCCCGTAGTCGGTTACAAGTCAGGATATGTCAGCACCATCAGGCTGTGGCAGAGCGAGCCTGTCAATCCGTTTGACTTTAAGTTGTTCAATGACCAGCAATATGAGGCTGCTGTGCGCGAAAAAGAGCAGGCAGAGCGCATAAGCCTGGTGCTTTATCCGAACGACGATAGGCCGGAAGGGAAGAAGCTGCGCATAAAGCAGGAATATTTGCTTACCTCCGCTTCCGTGCAGGACATACTGCGCCGTTTTAAAGCGGCTCATGGTGACGATTTCGGCAAGCTGCCAGATTACTTTGCGGTGCAGCTCAATGACACTCACCCTGTTATGGCAATTCCGGAACTTATCCGTTTGCTGACAGGTGAAGGCCTGCCGTTTGAAGATGCCTTTTCAATCGCTCAGAAAACGTTTGCCTTTACCAATCATACAGTAATGGCTGAGGCACTTGAAAAATGGGATGTGGAGCTGTTCCGTTCAGTTTTGCCTGAAATAATGAGTATTGTAGAAAAAATCAATGAAAGGCTGTTAAACGAGCTTAGGTCATCTGGCTGTACGCAGGAAGAAATTGACCGCCGCGCAATAATAAGCGGCAACATGCTGCATACAGCGAGGCTTGCAGTCTATGTATGCTTTGCGGTGAATGGTGTCGCAAAAATCCACACTGAAATACTGAAAAAGGATTTGTTCAAGGAATGGTACCTTAAGATACCGCAGAAGTTTCAGAATAAAACGAATGGCATTACGCAGCGGCGATGGCTTGGCCTTTGCAATCCTGAACTTTCGGCTTTTATATCAGGGCTTATCGGCGATGGCTGGGTTACTGACCTTTCGCAGCTTAAAAATCTTGAGCTTTTCGCAGATTATACCGCAGTGCTCCGCAGATTTGAACAGATAAAGTTATTGAAAAAGCGTCAGCTTGCGGATGAAATCTTGAAAAAAGAAGGCATAGCGATTAACGAAAGCTTTATCTATGATGTGCAGATAAAGCGTTTGCATGAGTACAAGCGGCAGTTGCTTAATGCACTGTCAATCGTCGCAATTTATAACCGGTTAAAAGAAGGCAAACTGCCGGATTTCCACCCCATGGTTTGTATCTTTGGCGCTAAGGCTGCGCCGGGTTACTTCAGGGCCAAGGGAATAATCAAGTTCATAAACGAGGTTGCCAGAAAGGTCAATGCGGATCCTGAAACTTCAGATCGTCTGAAGGTTGTATTCGTGCAGAATTATAATGTATCCTATGCTGAAAAGCTCATACCGGCCGCTGATATATCTGAACAGATTTCCACCGCAGGAACCGAGGCTTCCGGAACAGGAAACATGAAACTGATGCTCAACGGAGCGGTTACGCTCGGTACTTATGACGGCGCTAATATCGAAATTTTTGAACAGGCAGGAGAAGAAAACAATTATTGCTTCGGCGCCAGAGTTGAAGAGCTGGAACGCTTAAGAAAAGACTATGACCCGAAAAAGATTTATCAGGCTAATCCCGAACTTAAAAAGGCAGTCGATTCACTTGTTGACGGTACATTTGACGACGGGAATACTGGCGTTTTCAAGGAGCTGTACAAAGCCCTGCTGGAAGGCACTTACGATTCAGCGGATAATTATTTCCTGCTGTATGACTTTGACAGCTATCTTGAAACTAAACTTAAGGCCAATCGTGACTACAAAGACCGTCTTGCATTTGACCGAAAATGCTTTATCAATGTAGCAAATGCAGGCATTTTCTCAAGCGACCGCACTGTCCGCGAATATGCAAAGGATATCTGGCATATCAACCCAGTGTCATGGAGCAATTCTGCCTGGTGACATATGCCTCAGGTGACCGTAGATACGAATTCACGCAAGAGTTTTGTCAGCCTGCAGCGCATGCCTTTAAATTATATATATTGCACAGATAAATATCGTTACTAAGGAAAAAAATAAAAAAATTCACAAAAATGATTGACATTGAAAGGAGAGTGTGATAACATATGTAGTGGTCGGAAACGTTACCGGTAACGTTTTTGCCGGTTGCCGATTTTGCTCATCCCTAATCGACATCAACACATATGCACGCTGGTAAAAATACAATGTACTTTACCTCTCGCATTACTTATAATCGGTGTGATTTATTTTTTTTGGTTCCGGAAACGTTTCCGGAACGGTAAATTACTTAATGAAAGGGAGAAGAATTATGAAAAAAATCAGAAAACTTGCGGCATTAGTTCTTATGGCAAGTCTGATAGCGGGTATGACATCCGGATGTAGTAAAAACCAAGCGTCTTCCAAAAAGGCACGGGAAATTTATTTCCTGAACTTTAAGCCAGAAATTGCGGATAAGTACAAAGCGATCGTCAGTGAATATGAGAAGAAAACCGGCGTGCATGTTAAAGTTGTTACAGCAGCGAGCGGAACATATGAGCAGACGCTGAAGGCAGAAGTTGCGAAGTCGGATCCTCCTACCATATTCCAGATTAACGGCTTGGTTGGATACAAGAACTGGAAAGATTATTGCGCAGACCTTTCCGGATCAAAACTGTATAGCTATCTTCAGGACAAGAGCCTTGCAATCAAAGATGGAGACGGCGTGTACGGCATTCCTTACGCTGTTGAGGCTTACGGAATCATTTACAACGACTCAATAATGAAAAAATATTTTGCACTTCCCAACAAGGCAGTGTCTATAAATTCGGCTGACGAAATTAAGAACTTCCAGACACTTAAGCAGGTTGTCGAGGATATGACCAAGCACAAGAGCGAGCTTGGCATTGACGGCGTATTTGCTTCAACGTCGCTCACTAAGGGCGAGGAATGGAGATGGCAGACACATCTGGCAAACCTCCCATTCTATTATGAATTCAAAGAAAACACTAAATACGACGATACAGTTCTCGCAGGTATCAACACCAAAGATATTACCTTTAAATATAATCAAAACTACAAAAATATATTTGACCTCTATATCAACAACTCAACCGTTGATAAGAAGATGCTTGGCAGCAAGTCTGTGGCAGACTCAATGTCTGAATTTGCTCTCGGCAAAGCTGCAATGGTCCAGAACGGCGTATGGGCATGGTCACAGATAAGCGGTGTTCAGGGTAATGTCATTAAAGACACCGATGTAAAATTCATGCCGATTTATACCGGTATAGAAGGCGAAGAACAACAGGGCCTTTGCATCGGTACAGAAAACTTCTTCGCAATCAACAGCAAGGTTTCAAAGGAAAAACAGCAAGATTCGCTTGACTTCCTCGATTGGCTGTTCTCAAGCACAGAGGGTAAAAAGCATGTCATAGAAGACCTCGGTTTCATTGCACCTTTCAACACCTTTACCGATTCCGAAAAACCGCAGGATCCTCTTGCTCAGCAGACCATTAGCTGGATGAAGAGAACAGATGTAAAGATCGTTCCGTGGACATTTGAATCCTTCCCGAGCCAGAACTTTAAGGATATTTTCGGCGCTCAATTGCTCCAGTATTGTCAGGGCAAGGTTACATGGGATGATCTTGTCAAGACTGTAATTAAGGCATGGAAAGTTGAGTCAGAAGCCTAAGAATTAGTGATATTATAGCTGAGACGTTTCCAATTCCTTATGCGCGGTAAACACTCTTTTTCACCCGCCTGGCCGGTTGCGCCGGGCGGGTTTTTGTTAAGACAGGAATAAGCTGCACCCCGCTGAATATGCTGTTAGTGAGACATATATTTGGCGGAGGTGTATTTATGTGCCGGATAGATGAGCTAAGCCGCAAGGAAGTGATAAATGTTAAGGATGGATGCAATCTCGGACATATCTGTGATATTGAAATAGATGCAACTGACGGGCGGGTTGTCTCCCTTATAATCTACGGTCGCTCAAAATTTTTTGGGCTTTTCGGCCGCGAAGAGGATATCATAATTCCGTGGTGCAATATTCAGACTATCGGCGAAGACACAATTCTTGTATGTGTTGACCTGCAGTATCGCCGCCACAGAAAACTGAGAGGTTCATTCTTCAATTTCTTTAAGTAACTGTACTGTAGGTATGTCCAAAAAAGTAAAAACACTAAATTGAAATACATACCAGCGAAAAAGATTCGCCGACAATAAAATCAGTCGAAGGAAATAAACAGCCGGCACAAATATTGTATAATCGTCCTGTTTTGCGGGGCCTTTTGGTTGCCTAAATATGATTTATACAGCGAATTCATTTAATAAGGGTTAAAGTTAAACTAATAAAAATACGCCCTCCAAAAGGAGGGCGTATTTTTTAATTCCTGCGGTCTATCATTATCGTTATCGCTATCTCCGTCGTCAACGAAAGTAAGGTATAAAATAAAGCTGACGCCACAAAACAGATACAGCAGAGCCGTCTAGAAACCAATTTGCTTGAGTAACAAAAACAGCAAGAAAATAATATAGTTATACCATAAGTATTTTATAGGGTAGAGTAGACAATAAGACAAAACGCAGCGATTATTTGAAATAATCACATGAATGATCATATAGGATAGTTGCAATCGAATAATATGCGTCTATTGCTTAAAAATTCTGTAGGCTTATTATCAGTTGCCCCAAAATGTGTAATTGTGCTATAATGTCTACAATGTTTACTTATATCACGGTATTTTAGGTATAAGGGGATGTATTTTTGCGGCGAATCGTTGAGTTAATATTAAAAGGTCAGAACCCGTCTGACGAAAAGGTCAGGGGCAGGGCAGGCATGATATCAGGCGCTGTTGGCATTACAGTCAACTGCATCATCTTTTTGATGGAACTGATTGTTGGTACAATCGTCAACAGTGTTGCCATAATTGCATTCGCTTTTAACAGCCTGTCCGACGTTGTCTCATCGGTTATTACTGTGGTAAGCTTCAAAGTTGCAAATAAGCCCGCCGACAAGGAACACCCCTTTGGGCATGGGCGTGCCGAATACATTTCAGCGATTATCATAGCCATGGTAATCATAGTTATCGGCTATGAGTTTATCAAAACGTCGGTGGAGAAGATAATTCACCCATCTCCGGTCAGCTTCAGCCTTGATTCATTTATCATAGTAATTTCGGCGATACCGTTAAAACTATTGCTGTCGGCTTTTTACAGGAGTATGGGTCAGGCTATAGGCTCTTCAGCGCTCAAAGCTTCGTCATTTGACGCTTTCAGCGATGTTCTTGTGCTGCTTGTAGCTTCGTCATCCCTTGTGGTTTCCGCTTTTTCAGACATCCAGATAGACGGCTGGCTGGGTATATTGGTATCTCTCTTTATACTGTATTCTGGTTTTTCGATAGCCCGGAAGGAACTGAGTCCGCTGTTGGGCGAAGCGCCGGACAAAGAGCTGGTGAAAAAGATCATGGACGGCGTGCTGGAGGCGGAATATGTCAGCGGCGTTCACGATCTAATAATACACAACTACGGCCCGGGAAAGTTTATGGCGACTATCCACGCGGAGGTGCCGTGCGATGTGCCGATACTGCGCGTGCATGACGTTATCGACAGCACTGAAAAACGCCTTTCAGAGGAATTGGGGATAATCCTTGTCATTCACATGGACCCGCTCAATAAAGACGATGAGGTTGTAAAATCCGCGCAAAGCGTTGTCGACAGTGTGATAAAGGATTTTCCGGAGGTTCTGTCATACCATGATTTCAGAGTTGTCGGCGAAGGTGCCGTTAAGAATGTGATTTTTGATGTAGTCGTCGATTCCACCGTAGTCACCAAAAAGGAGATAGACGATTTATCTGAGAAAATCAACAGGGCTGTAAAGGAAAAAGACGCTCAATATAACACCATAATAAATGTTGACAGGAATTATACGTCGCAGTAGAAAATCGGCACAAGCCTGTTGTATTCTGTAACAAGCGGAAAATTAACCGCATTATCGTCAAAAGTCAGGAAAAATTGCCCGACAGTATTGTAATTTAATGCGGTTTGTGATATAATATTCGGGCAAATACGCACGCGGTGTTAATCGGCTTGGTGCCTTAAACGCCACCCTTAATAAAAGGGCGGTGTTTTGGTCTGCCGAAATTAAGATGCCGCGGAGGTGTAACCATAAGGAGGAAAAATAATGTCATCAATCGTTACCATGAAACAGCTTCTTGAAGCTGGCGTACACTTCGGTCATCAGACCAGAAGATGGAACCCGAAAATGGCTCAGTACATCTTTACAGAGCGCAACGGGATCTACATCATTGACCTGCAGAAAACTGTCAAAAAACTTGAAGAAGCCTACATGTTTGTCCGCGACCTCGCTGCAAACGGCGAAAACATCCTGTTTGTCGGAACAAAGAAACAGGCTCAGGATTCCATTAAAGAAGAGGCTCTCCGCGGCGGCTGCTTCTATGTAAACGCCCGTTGGTACGGCGGAATGCTCACAAACTTCCGCACAATTCGCCGCAGAATCGACCGTTTGAACCAGCTCAAGAAGATGGAAGAGGACGGAACATTCGACCTTCTCACAAAGAAGGAAGCCGCGAAGTTAAAGCATGAAATCGAAATTCTTGAGAAATTCCTTGGCGGTATCAAGGATATGAAGAAGCTGCCGGCTGCCTTGTTTATTGTTGACCCGCGCAAAGAGCACATCGCTGTTTCCGAAGCCCGCAAGCTTCATATCCCGATAGTCGCTATTGTTGATACAAACTGCGACCCTGACGAGGTTGATTATGTAATCCCGGGCAACGACGACGCTATCCGTGCCGTTAAGCTCATCTCCTCGATTATAGCAAACGCTGTTCTCGAGGGCAGACAGGGCGAACAGGTCGGAGAAGGAGCTGCTGAAACAACTGAGGCTGCTGCCGAGGCGGCTGAGACGGTGGAAGCTGCCGCAGAACCTGCTGCTGAACCTGCAGAAGCTGCTGCAACAGAGACAGCAGAAACCGCGGAAGCTGCTGAAACTGCAGAGGCTGCGGCTGAATAAGGCTTGCCGGATTTATATATATTCAACGCTTCATACTGAGATGCTGAATTTAAAAAGCCTGCTTGGACGACAGGCAGGCTTTTGATTGTTTTTATTTTGAAAAGCTGCGCATACTATATAATGTTTGGGAGGTCTAATAATGGCGTCATTTACAGCTCAAGATGTTAAGGCTCTTCGTGAGAGAACCGGCTGCGGTATGATGGATTGCAAAAAAGCTCTTCAGAGTGCCGACGGCGATATGGATAAAGCAATGGAATATCTTCGCGAAAAGGGCATTGCTGCTGTAGCGAAGAAAGCAGGACGTATTGCCGCAGAAGGCCTGGTATATGCTGAAGTTATTGATAAAGTTGGCGTTATTATCGAAGTAAATGCTGAGACTGACTTCGTTGCAAAGAATGATCAGTTCAAGGCATTTGTAAAGGAATGTGCGGATACAATTGCTGCCAACAACCCTGCAGATGTTGACGCCCTTCTCTCCATGAAGGCAAAGAACAGCGATATGACTATTGCGGACCTGCTCCGTGAGAAGGTTCTGACAATTGGTGAAAACATTAAGATTCGCCGCTTTGCCCGTATGGAAGGCGATCTTATCACCTATATCCACGGCGATGGACGCATAGGTGTTCTTGTTAAGTTTGATACCGATGTCGCTTCAAAAGACGGCTTTGAGGAATATGCAAAGAATATCGCTATGCAGATTGCTGCAATCAATCCGCCGTATCTTGACAGAGACAGCGTTCCTGCCGATGTTCTTGAAGAGGAAAAGAAGATTCTCACTGCTCAGGCAATAAACGAAGGCAAACCGCAGAATATTGCCGAAAAGATTGTTGCTGGCCGTCTCAATAAATTCTATAAGGAAATGTGCCTTGTTGAGCAGGACTATGTAAAGGACAGCGAACTTACCGTTGCTAAGTATACTGACAAGGTTGCAAAAGAGCTCGGCGGTACTATAAAGATTGTACAGTTCGTAAGATTTGAAAAGGGCGAAGGAATCCAGAAGCGTGAAGACAATTTCGCGGAGGAAATCGCCAATATGGTAAAGTGATGTTAAAAATAGAGGAAGCCGTCATTTGACGGCTTCTTTTTTTGCCGATTTGAGAAAAATGATATATATGTTTGAGATTGTTTTGTGAGCTTATGTGTTTAAATTTAAAATAATTGTTAAATTTTAATTTATGGCGATTATTTGGTTTACATAAACCGCATTAGGGGTTTACAGCTAAGCTCAATTCATGTAAAATAAGTATAACCCAAAGGCTGTTCAAAACAGCTTTGCAAAAAAACAGAGGTGTAAAAATGCAAGCCAAATATAAAAGAATACTATTAAAACTCAGCGGGGAAGCGCTCGCAGGTGATAATCACTTTGGTCTTAACTTTGATGTAGTCACAAAGATATGTGAGGGTATAAAGGAAACCACAAAATTAGGTGTCCAGGTTGCAGTTGTCGTCGGCGGCGGAAATTTCTGGCGCGGACGCAGCAATGAGCAGATGGATAGAACAAGGGCTGACCATATTGGAATGCTCGCAACTGTTATGAATTCGCTCGCTCTTGCTGATGCACTCGAGCAACAAGGTGTTCCGGTTCGCGTTCAGACTGCCATTACAATGCAGCAGATTGCGGAACCGTATATCCGCAATAAAGCGATGCGCCACCTTGAGAAAGGGCGCGTCGTAGTCTTCGGATGCGGAACGGGCAACCCGTTTTTCTCAACTGATACCGCTGCGGCACTCAGGGCAGCGGAGATTGACGCCGATATTATCATGAAGGCAACAATGGTTGACGGCGTTTACGACAGCGACCCGAAAAAGAACCCCAATGCCAAGAAGTTTGACACTATTTCTTATATAGACGTGCTGAACCGCGGCCTTGGCGTTATGGATTCCACTGCCACGTCGCTCTGCATGGATAACAATATACCGATTCTCGTTTTCAATCTTGAGGAACGCGATAGCATAGTCCGTGCGGTAATGGGCGAAAAGATCGGAACCATCGTAAAAGATGAACGCCGCGGATAACATTTGTTATAATTGTTTTGCTGATTGACTATAAACCCCTGCCATAATCTACTTCGCGTGGCAGGGCGGAATTAAATAAATTCAGGCCGGCGCGAAGCGGCGGAATGGAGTTGTTTTTATGGCACAATCAAGTGATTATGAAGAAAAAATGAAAAAAACCGTGGCGGCCTTGGCAAAGGAGTATGGAACAATTCGTGCTGGGCGCGCCAATCCGGCAATTCTTGATAAAATCCGCGTTGACTACTATGGAACGCCGACCCCAATTAATCAGATAGCGGCTATCTCCGTAGTCGAGGCGAGAATACTGCAGATTCAGCCTTGGGATGCGTCTGCAACGAAAAATATCGAAAAGGCAATTTTGGCGTCCGACTTGGGTATAAATCCCCAGAACGATGGCAAAATTATTCGTATAGCATTCCCTCCGCTGAGTGAGGAGAGGCGCAAAGAACTTGTCAAAACAGTCCATAAATATGCCGAGGAATCAAAAATTGCTATAAGGTCCATCAGAAGAGATGCTTTGGATGATTTCAAGGCACAGAAGAAAAAGTCCCTTATTACTGAGGATGACCTCAAGGACGCTGAAAAGGAAATGCAGAAGCTCACTGATAAATACTGTAAAGAAATTGACGAAATGAGTGCCCAAAAAGAGAAGGAAATAATGGAGATTTAACTTTATAAGCGCACAGGTTTAGGTATTCCGGCGAACCCCACGGCTTTTTGAGAGAAGCCAGAGGGTTCGCCTACATTTGGTACTAAAAGAATTTGGAAATAATTCGTAATTCAGCTCGGAGGTACAAATGTTATTCTTTGACAGAAAGAAAATTAAGGGCAAAGAGGCTGAACGCGAACGCAAGCTTCCGCAGCATATTGGCATAATTATGGATGGAAACGGGCGCTGGGCAAAAAAACGCGGCCTCCCACGCACTGCCGGACATTCTGTTGGCGCGTCCACTTTTAAAAATATTGCAAAATACTGCAATAAGATAGGGCTTAAGTATCTTACAGTTTACGCATTTTCTACAGAAAACTGGAAGCGCCCTCAAGAAGAAGTCGACGCCATTATGGATTTGTTTAGGCAATATCTCAAGGATTCAATAAGCTCGCTTGACAATGATAATATAAAAATCAGGTTCATCGGCGACATTTCTGCCCTCGCAGATGACCTGCAAAAGCTGATAAAAGAAGCGGAAGAGGATACTGCGGATGCAACCGGCCTGACGCTTAATATAGCCATAAACTACGGCGGGAGGCAGGAAATCGTTGCAGCCGCGAAAAAACTGTGCGAAGACATTTCGAAGGGTATTTTAGACCCATCAGACATATCGGAAGAGGAAATATCAAAAAGAATATACACGGCTGGTCAACCTGACCCTGACATTATTATCAGGCCGAGCGGAGAAAAGCGGATTTCAAACTTTATGCTTTGGCAATCCGCATATACAGAGTTTTGGTATTCTGATGTTCTCTGGCCTGATTTCAGTCCACGACATCTTGAAATGGCTATTGACGATTACAACAAACGAATCCGCAGATTCGGCGGAATATAAAAAATGCTGGCACAGCGGAAGAATGGAGAATTAGATGAAGCAACGGATGATTACTGTGGCCTGCGGTGTCACAGCTCTTATAATAGTTTTGCTATTTTATAAAACAATGGTACTAAACGTCGGCGTGGCGCTTATTTCGATTCTCGCAGTGCATGAAATTTTCGGCGCCGCCGGAATAAGCAAAAGCAAAGCGCTTATTGCCTGCTGCTATATATATGCGGCGCTTTTGCCATTTTCATATTATTGCAAGTTTTCCGGAACAGGCATACTTCTGACATTCGCACTTTTACTCGCCCTTTTTTCAGTTATGCTCAAAGAGCATGAGACTGTAAGGGTGGAAAGCATGGCGCTGTGTTTTATGGTGACTGTGCTTATAACTGCCTCTTTGACAGGGCTTATCTTTATTCGCGATAATTTGGTTTCCAGCCGCATAAAAGACCTGCCGGTATTCTATATAGCCCTTGCGTTTATCGGCTCATGGATTACAGACGGCGGCGGCTATATTTTCGGAACACTGATGGGAAAGCACAAGCTTTCGCCTAAAATCAGCCCGAAGAAAACAATTGAAGGCGCTGTCGGAGGCATTGTATCTGCTGTAGTATTTTCTGTATTGTTCCTGTTTGGTTATGGCGCCTATTTGCAGTTTTCCGGAATAACGGCTAACTATAATTATTTATCAGTTATCATTTTAGCGCTTGCGTGCGCGGCCGTTTCCATAATAGGCGACCTTTCCGCGTCAATTATAAAACGTCAGAACAATATCAAGGATTACGGTACCATACTTCCAGGCCACGGCGGTATTCTGGACCGTTTTGACAGTATGCTTTTTGTTGTTCCGCTGATAATAGTCTGGATGAAATTGTTCCCCATTGTATTCTGATATTTTGCTGAAAACTGCATGTTTGCAGCGTTATCTTTCATAGATTAGAATTGATTGATTTTAACTGTATCAACTCGGAGGCATAAATTGCAGGAAAAAACAATTTCGGTAATCGGTTCAACCGGTTCCATAGGAACACAGGCGCTTGATGTCGCAAGAATGATGGGGTTTAGGATTGCGGCGCTTGCGGCCGGTAAAAATATAGACTTGCTGGAAAAGCAGGTTCGGGAATTTAGGCCGGAAATCGCCGCCGTTGCGGACGAAAGAGCCGCTGCCGAACTGAAACTGCGCATAAAGGATTTGCCCTGCAAGGTTTTGGGCGGCAATGACGGTATCTGTGAAGCTGCATCTGCTCCTTCTGCCGACATCGTACTGGATTCCATTGTCGGCATTGCGGGGCTGGCACCTGCTCTTGCGGCAATCAGGGCAAAAAAGACGCTAGCTTTGGCCAACAAGGAATCGCTTGTCTCCGCGGGTGAAATTGTCATGCGTGAGGCGGAAGAAAACGGCGTCAGAATTCTTCCTGTCGACAGCGAGCACAGCGCCGTCTTTCAATGCCTTCAGGGAAGTGCAAACCCGAAACGTGAAATTAAAAAGATAATCCTTACTGCGTCCGGAGGGCCATTTTTCGGCAGGACATATGAGGAGCTTCAGAATGTAACCCCTGTTGAAGCTTTACACCACCCGAATTGGGCAATGGGCGCGAAGATAACAATAGACAGCGCGACGCTGATGAATAAGGGACTGGAGCTTGTGGAGGCCTGCTGGCTCTTTTCACTGCCGCCGGAAAAGATAGAGATAGTTGTTCACAGGCAGAGTATTATCCACTCGGCGGTGGAGTTTCAGGACGGCGCGGTAATTGCGCAGCTCGGCGTACCCGACATGAGAATTCCCATTCAGTACGCATTGACATACCCGCAGCGCTTTATGTCACCGGCAAAGGCCCTTGACCTGTTTGAAGTGTCGCGGCTTACCTTTGAAAAGCCCGACCTTAAAACCTTCAAATGCCTTGATGTTATGATAAAAGCGGCAGAACGTGGCGGCCTTTGCACTGCGGCGGCGAGCGCTGCCAATGAGGAGGCTGTCTCATTGTTCCTGAGCGGCAAGATAAGGTTCACCGATATAGGTGACCTTGTTGAAAGCGCAGCGTTTATGCCATTGCCGCATGAGATGACGCTTGACAACGTCTATGAAGTGGACAGAGCCGCGAGGGCTCATGTGCATGAGGAACTGAAACAATTAAAAATTGCACTTAGAAATTGAATTACAAAGGGGACGATTCATATCAATCCGGCAGTAAGCATCATAATTGCCATACTTGTTTTCGGCGTACTTATCTTTACCCATGAGCTTGGGCACTTTATTGTGGCGAAGCTTTCTAATGTAAAGGTCAACGAATTTGCAGTCGGCATGGGGCCCGCTTTATTTAAGATAAAACGCGGAGAAACAACTTATGCCCTGCGCATACTGCCTATTGGCGGTTACTGCGCAATGGAAGGCGAAGACGAAGAGAGCAGTGACGAAAGAGCCTTCAATAAAAAGCCTGTCTGGCAAAAAATATTGGTTGTTGTCGCCGGCGCTTTTACTAATATTGTGACTGGATTTATACTGGTTGTAATATTAACTTGTATATCGCAGGCGATTGCTACAACTACTGTAGCGAAGTTCGATTCCCAAGCTACCAGCAATGCGCCGGGCGGTATGCAGGTCGGCGACCAGATTTACCGCATTAACGGCGCGCGTGTCCATGTCAGCAGCGATATCATGTATGATTTGGTGCTCGACAGCGACGGCGTAGTCGATATACAGGTAATACGCGACGGAAAACTCGTCGACCTTAAAAACGTCCAGTTCCCGATGATGGACGACGGCAACGGCGGGAAAGTGATACGCCGCGATTTCTGGGTAGTAGGCCAGAAAAAGACCTTTTTCAATGTCTTGCACGAATCATTTTTCCAGACAATATCTATGGTAAGGCTGGTCTGGGTGACGTTCCTCCAGTTGTTTACGGGACGGTTCGGGCTAAAGGACCTTGCGGGCCCGATTGGCACTACTGCGGCGGTCGGCCAGGCGGCGGCAGCCGGACTGCCGGATTTGCTGTATGTAGCTGCCTTGATTGCCGTAAACCTCGGCGTTGTGAACCTGTTCCCGCTGCCTGCCCTTGACGGCGGACGCCTTTTCTTCCTTATCATAGAAGGAATAAGACGCAAACCCATTAACCCGAAATACGAGGGATATATTCATTTTGCCGGTTTCGCGCTCCTTATGGCACTCATGGTCATTGTGTCCTTCAATGACATAATGCGGCTAATAAAGGGGTAAGATAAGATGCAGCGAAGAAAAACGAAAATGGTTATGGCAGGCGGTGTCCTCATAGGCGGCGGGAGCCCTGTTACTGTGCAGTCTATGCTGTGTGCCCCTGCCCATGACTTTGAGGCCAATCTTGCGCAGGCAAAACGCCTGCGTGACGCCGGCTGCTCTATTATCCGCGTCGCAATACCGGATAAGGAAACTGTGCCGCTTATCCCAAAGCTCAAGGAACTCGGCATGCCAGTTGTCGCGGATATACATTTTGACTACCGCTTAGCGATAGAATCTGTGGCGGCAGGCGCAGACAAGATACGTATTAACCCCGGCAATATCGGAGGCGAGGATAGGGTAAAAGCCGTCGCCGACGCATGTAAGTTGAAGGGCGTGCCGATACGCGTTGGGGTCAATTCCGGCTCAATTGAACGCGATATCCTCGCAAAATACGGAAAGCCGACACCTCAGGCAATGTGCGAAAGCGCAATGCGGCATGTCAAACTGCTTAATAAATACGACTTTGACGACATTGTCATTTCGCTGAAATCCTCAGATGTTCAGACGATGGTTGAAGCATATGAACTGTTAAGCGAAATGTGTGATTATCCCCTCCACCTCGGCGTCACAGAAGCCGGCACCGGCACTGCGGCATTGATTAAGTCGGCGGTGGGTATAGGCTCGCTGCTTATGCGCGGTATCGGCGACACAATCCGCGTTTCGCTGACCGATGATCCGGCAGAAGAGGTTAAGGCGGGCATTGAGATACTGCGCGCGGCTGGGCTTTACAACAGGGGCGTGCAGATTATTAGCTGCCCTACCTGCGGACGCACAAAGGTGGATATTATAAAACTTGCCAAGGAAGCTTCAAAA
This sequence comes from [Clostridium] cellulosi, assembly GCF_036762875.1. Lineage (NCBI taxonomy): Bacteria > Bacillati > Bacillota > Clostridia > Eubacteriales > Oscillospiraceae > Ruminiclostridium > [Clostridium] cellulosi. The sequence continues at coordinate 173,867 of NZ_JBAIZF010000026.1, forward strand.
CGCCTTGCAGCGGTCGACAAGCCGCTGAAGGTGGCAATTATGGGCTGCGCTGTCAACGGCCCCGGTGAAGCCCGCGAGGCGGATATCGGTTTGGCCGGAGGAGACGGTCAGTGCCTTATTTTCAAAAACGGCAAGATATTGCGCAAGGTTCCCGAAGCAGTTGCTTTGGATGAACTTATGGCTGAAATAGAAAAGATGTGATTTGATTTACATTAAAGGGAGGTTATGCAAAATGGTATATGTTTTTCTGGCCGATGGTTTTGAGGAAGTTGAAGCAATAGCGCCGGTTGATATACTGCGCCGCAGCGGGGCAGAGGTGAAAACAGTCGGCGTCAGCGGCAAGCAGGTAAAGGGCGCCCACGGAATCATCGTCACAGCCGATATAGAGCTTAGCGAAATCTCCGACAACGCCGAAATGATAGTGCTGCCGGGCGGACCGGGGACATCAAATCTGGAGAAAAGCGAAGGTGTCCAGAAGGCGATAGACCACGCGGTAAAGAGCGGTGCCACTATCGGGGCTATTTGTGCGGCGCCGTCCATTTTGGGCCATAAGGGATTGCTGAAGGGCAAAAAGGCCGTTTGCTATCCCGGCTTTGAAGCGGAGCTCTACGGAGCAGAAGTTATGGATACCCAAGTCTGTGAGGACGGGCAGTTTATCACAGCCAACGGTCCCGGGGCCGCTTTTGCTTTTGGGCTGAAACTCGCCGAGCGTCTTAACAAAAATGCTGAAAAGGTAAAATCAGGGATGAAGATTTTACTCTGACAATCAATAAATAAATTATCAGAATTGTTTTAGGATGAAATAGATGAACACATATTATCGGAAAAAAGCGCTTCGTGAGCGGATGAAAAAGATCCGTGCAGCTCTTTCCGATGAGGAAAGAGCTGAAAAAAGCGCTAAAATTTTAAGTAACTTAACAAAACTCGAAGAATATAAAAACGCGGAACTTGTACTGACATATGTTTCACTGAAATTTGAAGTCGATACATTTGCTTTCATTGAGACGGCACATAATGACGGCAAAAGGATTGCCGTTCCTCGCTGCGTTGAGGGCAAACCAAACATAGACTTTTATTATATAAATAGCATTGAAGAACTTGAAAAGGGCAGCTACGGCATACTTGAACCGCGTATAAACCCCAAAAAGCTTTGCACGAGCAGAAAAGGGTTCTGTGTCTTGCCCGGGCTCGCGTTTGACCGATACGGGACAAGACTCGGATACGGAAAAGGCTATTACGACAGGTTTTTGCAGACTTTTAAAGGAACAACAGTCGGCGTCTGCTTCTCAGATGTTCTGTCCAGAACTCCGCTGCCAAGGGGAAGATTTGATGTCCCCGCAAAGATTATTGTTACTGAAAAAGAGATTATAAGAATAAGAAAATAAAAGCCCGATATGCTGTAATTGCTGCCAGAAGGCTGACAAATTCAGTTTGTTGATGTATAATGATATCATTAGGACTTTTATGCTTTAAGCATTTTGGCGTAAATTAAAGAAAGCCCCGCGTGGGGGCTTTTCTGCGAAGCATGTAAGTCAGGTCAGCAGCAGTTGCACGGGCTCTTGCAGCAAAAATTATTGTTGCAGCAGCATAATATTATCACTAAAAGGACAAGTATCCAGAGGCTGCTGCGAAATCCGCCATAACAACACATCTTGTTCACCTCAACTACAGTATCAGCTGTTTAACCGGGCTCCTTACATCTTATGACAAGCTGTATAGCTTCGTTACTAAACTCTTGGCGACTGCCGAGGGCATGGTTAGCCCGGCCAGATTATTTTTAAGCGGAGGAACTATATGGAGCAAGACGAAAAAAAGATTAAGGCCGACAGCAGCCCTGAAGAAAAGGAACAAGCCTCAGCTTCAGCCCATGGCTTGGAAGAGGAAAAAAACGCGGCTGCAAAACCGGAAAATGAGAAACCAAAGTCTCATTACAGCGAAAAAATCTTTAATATAACGCTTCCGGCTGATAAAACCAATCAGGAAGAAGAGCAAGAAGACAGCGGATATGAAGAGACTGATGAAGAACCAAGAAAGCACCCGCTGTTAAAATCATTTATATATACTCTAAGTATTATTCTTGTGTCAATATTACTCGCAGTAGGAATATTATATGCTGCCACCGATTATTTAGGCATGTTCAGGCCGGAAAAGACCACTGAAATAACGTTAACGAAGAATGATACATCTATTGATAAGGTTGCTGATATTCTAAAAAAGAACGGCATCATACGCAGTGCGTTTATATTCAAGTTGTATGCGAAGATAAGCAACAAACAGGGCCTGCACGAAGGACAGTTTTCATTGAGCTCGTCCATGAGTTATGACGCTATAATACGGAAATTGAAGTCAACGACTCGGGCCACTGTCAAGGTCACGATTCCGGAGGGCTTTACGCTTCAGCAGATAGGTGAGCGGCTGGAGCAAAAGAAGGTTTGCACGAAACAACAGTTTTTGAGTGCGGTCGAGAAAGAGGACATTAAATTCGAATTCAGTTCGCAGATTCCTAACAATTCAGACCGCTTCTATCGGCTTGAGGGGTATCTTTTCCCTGATACTTATGAATTTTATGTCGACCAGGCACCGGACGCTGTTGTCAAAAAGATGCTGAAAAACTTTGAAACGCGCTTTGATGAATCCTTCAGAAAAGCCACTCAGGCGTCGGGCATGACAGTCGATGAAGTAATAACACTCGCGTCAATTATTCAGGCCGAGTCGAGCAATAAGGACCAGATGGCGAAGGTATCTTCCGTTTTCCACAACCGTCTTAAAAACGGTGTCAACGGGAAAAAGCTCCTTCAGTCAGACGCTACAATCTTCTATGCGACCAGAGACATTGAACCAATACTGCCGGTCAACAGCACGAATATAGCGTCTGCTTACAACACATATAAGCATGAAGGGCTGCCGCCTGGGCCTATCTGCAATCCGGGACTTGCCGCAATTGACGCCGCGTTGTCTCCCGCAGATACAAAATACTATTATTTTGTCACCGATAAAAACGGCAATTACTATTATGCCGAGACATTTGCGAAACACCTTGTCAACGTCAGAAAGGCTGAAAACACAGGCAAGGCCGGAGGCACAAATGTTACAAAAAGCGACGATTGATAAGTGGCAAAATAATATTTGTTTTTGAGGTCAGTTAAATTGATGAAAAAACCTGAACTTTTGTCCCCTGCCGGTGATTTCGAGAGCCTTGAGGCGGCGGTCGCCTTTGGCGCCGACGCGGTATATCTCGGAGGCAGGATGTTCTCAATGCGCACATCTCCACGGAATTTTGGTGAAGAAGAGCTTTGCCGCGCCGTAGAGTTTGCTCATAAAAACGGCGTGAAGATATATCTTACCTGCAATACCCTCCCCAGAAACGACGAGATAGACAAGCTCCCGCGCTTTTTTGAAGTAGCGAAAGACGCCGGTGTAGACGCTCTTATTGTCACTGACCTTGGAGTTATAGAGCTTGCCAAAAAATATGCCAAAGGTATTGAGCTCCATGCGTCGACTCAGACCGGCGTAGTAAACTATGCCTCAGCGAACGTTCTTTATTCAATGGGGGTCAAAAGGGTTGTCTTGGCGAGGGAAATGAGCCTTCGCGAAATCTCTGTATTAAGAGAACACACACCGCGCCTGCTTGAAATAGAGGCATTTGTCCACGGCGCCATGTGCGTTTCCTTTTCTGGAAGGTGTCTGCTTTCCAATTATCTTACGGGCCGTGACTCCAACAGAGGAGAGTGCGCGCAGCCCTGCCGCTGGAGCTATGCGCTCTGTGAAAGCACAAGGCCCGGCGAATATATGCCGATTTATGAGGACGATCAAGGAACTTATATACTTAATTCGCGGGATTTGTGCATGATAGAGCATATTCCGGAGCTTGTTCGCGCCGGAATAACAAGCTTTAAAATTGAAGGGCGCGCAAAATCGGCTTATTATGTCGCTGTTATTACAAACGCCTACCGCATGGCAATAGACAGGTTTATGTCAGAAGGAGAGCAATATAAATTTGACAAAAGCCTATTGGATGAAGTCAACAAGGTGAGCCACAGGGATTATTGCACTGGATTTTATTTTGGCCCGATAGAAAAGGGGCAGATATACAAGGGCGCCGCATATATAAGGAATTGGGATATAGCGGCTAAGATAATAGGCGAAAAGAATGGCCTTGCGGAGTGCCTTGAGAGGAATCCGTTCTCGCCGCTGGACACTTTTGAACTTCTCGAGCCGGGAAAGACGGGCAGACCGGTAAAGGTTAGACAGATTTATGATGAGAACGGAGAAAAAATCTCCCGCGCAGTCCATCCGGGAATGAGAGTATTCCTGGATTTAAGCGAAGCACCGTGCAAAAATGGAATATTGCGAAAAATCCCCAGTAACTTATAAAGACTTGATTAAAGGGAGGAAAAGTTAATGGGTATTACTTTTGTCATGTTAAAACCTGATGCGGTACAAAGAGGGCTTGGGTATGACATCATGCAATACTTCAAAAAAAACGGTATTTCCATCGAGTGCTTTGACGTTCAGATTGCGACGGAAGATAAGATTAGAAGGCACTATGAAGAAGTAATTGCAAAATACGGCGAAGAATTTGCTCAGCATATGCTCGACATGTTCCTTAACAAAACAGTTGTGCCGATAATCCTTTCTGGTGGCGACGATATCATAGCGCAGGTGCGCCGCATAGTTGGCGCTACAGAACCCGCAAAAGCAGAAAAAGGCACAATACGCGGTGATTTGGGCCTTGGCGACAGTTATGCCCGTTCAGTTGCCGAAGGCAGGGTAGTCAGAAATTTGATACATGCTTCCGACAGCCCCGAGGCTGTTAAACGCGAAATTTCAATTTGGCTTCCGAAATATAAAATCTAATAGAATATAAATCAAGGGCTGCATCAAAGTGCTGTGACTACACAGGACTTTGATACAGCCCTTTTTAGTTTTGACCGCAGATTACTTCACTGTATCTTTTTTGGCGGCTTTTTCATAATCCATCGTAAGTTTATATTCTATTGAATCGACGAGAGCTATCCAGGAAGCCTTTATGACGTCGCTTGAAACGCCCACACAGCTCCAATTGTTTTTGCCGTCGGTTGTCTCAATAAGAACCCTTACCTTTGAGGCGGTCGCGTCGCGCGGTTCCATTACACGAACCTTGTAATCTATAAGCCTGACATCGCTGAGTGACGGATAAAATACCGACAGAGCTTTTCGAAGGGCATTGTCAAGGGCGTGAACCGGGCCGTCTCCCTGCGCTGCTGTGATTTCACTTTTTCCGCCCACTTTTATTTTTATAACGGCAGTTGACGACATGTTATCGTCTTTCGCTGGCTGTTCGCCTATAATCTTGTAATGTTCAAGTTCAAAGAAGGGTTTGTAAAGCCCCAACACCTTCCTGATAAGAAGCTCAACGGCGGCAGGCGCACCCTCGAACTGGTAGCCGTAATGCTCGAGTTCCTTGATACGCTGCATAACCTTCCTTGTCTGCGGGGAATCCTTGCTTATCGTCGGGTCAATCTTTCTTATCTCAGAAAGGACTGTTGACCTGCCGCTGAATTCTGAGAACAAAAACTTGCGCTCATTGCCGACGGTATCAGGCGAAATGTGCTCAAAGGACTGCGGGATTTTCCTGACCCCGTCGATATGCATGCCTCCCTTGTGGGCAAAAGCACAAGAGCCGACATAAGGATGGTCGTGGGGCAGCTTTATATTGGCAATCTCTGCAATGCCGCGGGAAACCGTTGTCAGCAGTTGCATATTTTCCTCTGGAATACAGTTAATGCCCCGTTTAAGCTGCAAATTCGCAAGCAGTGTTGAAAGGTCCGCGTTACCGCACCTCTCACCGAAACCTAAAAATGTTCCCTGAACCTGTACTGCGCCGGCATCAACGGCAATCATTGAGTTGGCCACTGCAAGCCCCATATCATTGTGGCAGTGTATAGCCGTCCGTTTGCCGAATCTGTTTATCACCTTGCAGGTCAATTCAAATATCTCATTCATATATGAGGCGCCGTTGGTATCACAGAGGCAGAGGACATCCGCCCCGCCCTCGCAGGCGGCTTTAAGTGTCTCCATGGCATAGCGGCTGTTTTGCCTGTACCCGTCAAAAAAGTGCTCCGCGTCAAAAATCACCTCTTTGCCGGCGGCCTTAAAAAACGCAACCGTTTCCCTGATCATGTTCAGGTTCTCATGCAGGGTGGTGCGCAGCACCTTCGTGACGTGAAGGTCCCATGATTTCCCAAATATTGCGACTGTGTCGGTTCCAGCCATAAGCAGGGCTTTTACGCCGATGTCGTCAGATATTGATACGCCGCGGTGCCGCGTGCTGCCAAAAGCGCAGATTTTAGATTTTGATAGATGGATGTTTTTAACCCGTTTGAAATACTCAATGTCTTTTGGGTTAGAGGCCGGATTTCCCGCCTCTATGTATGTGATACCGAGACGGTCAAGCATCTTTGTAATATTTAATTTATCCTCCACAGAAAAGGCAATTCCTTCGGCCTGCGCCCCGTCGCGCAGTGTTGAATCATAAAGTTCAACCGTTTTATCCACAAAACCGCCCTCCTTTGGCAAATTAAAATAATACTGAACCCAAGCTGATTAAAATACATACAAACGGTTAACATAAAAAACAGCTTCGTCTCTTGCTTAAGAGACGAAGCTGTAATGATTCTGTTCCAATTAGCTCCGCGTTACCACTCTTATTGACGGAATATCCGCCCTCTCAACCACTGTCTTACAACAGTGTTCCCCTTAACGCGGGAAGCACGTACTGTTCTACTCGGCCCGCAGCCTTTCGGCAGTCAGCTCAAGGGTGATTTTCACAATCGTGCGCGGCTGCCTTTCACCAACCGGCAGCTCTCTGAACGCGTTTACGAATGCTGCTGTCCCTGTCATCGCTTTTTTTATTGTATTCTATCATATTACGCTTTAATTTCTTTGTCAACAAATAAATATACGTTTATTAGAAAATTTTTTAAAAAGCGACAACTTGGTAATGCCGTGAAATAATTTTATACTGATTTTAATGTGAATTTTTGAGAATTCTGCTTTGCCTAAAGAGCGCCAATTTTACTCAATAAATAAGCTGAGCCTTTTTCAATAAAAGTATTGACATTTGGATAAATTAGTGATAAATTCATTATTAGGTTTTTAGCACTCTCGATTACAGAGTGCTAACAAAGGAAAGATTATTAAAGGCGCAAGTGTCGAATTCGCACGCAGCCGCTGGTTTGTTTTGGCTGGTGCAGTTGAAAGGAGAAGCCTTTGTAGATTATTAAGATTATCGGAAGGCAGCACGGTTTGGTTTAAGGTCGGTGATTTTCATGGAGCTGTCAGAAAGGAAAAAACGCATACTAAGCGCTATCGTTGAGGAATACATTATAACCGGAGAACCGGTTGGCTCGAAATTTCTTGCAAAAGAAACGGGAATTAATTTATCTCCTGCTACGATACGCAACGAGATGGCAGAGCTGACCGACATGGGGTTTATTAGCCAGCCACATACCTCGGCCGGAAGGGTGCCGACAATTCTCGGATACCGTATGTATGTTGACCATTTGATGGGTGAATATGAACTTTCTGACTCGGAACGTGCCGCTTACGACGAGCTTTTTAATTTACAAGTCGGGGATATTGAGAGCACGCTTGAAAAAGCCTGTGATATTCTCGCAGACATAACTGGGTGTGCATCTGTATCAACTGCCCCGAATGACAAAGCGGCGACGATAAAGCGGATTGAGATATTCCCCTCAGGGCTAAGGTCCATTCTAATGGTGATACTTACATCCTCAGGGATAATAAAGAGCAGGATATGCAAAACCCTTGAGAATTTGACACCTGATATGATGAATTTCTTTTATCAGCTTGTAAACGACCGTTTCTGCGGCCTGAAGCTTGAGGATATGACCGAGGAATTTCTCGATAAAGTCAAGCATGAACTTTATGAGTATACATTTGCCCTTTCGCCGGTTGTCGATGCAATAGCGGAGGAACTTAGGTCGATAAGCAACGAGGTTTTTATTGGCGGAGCTTCCAATTTGCTTGCATACCGCGATATCGACGGAGATAAACTTATAAAGATGATGAAGCTGCTGGAGCACCGGGATGAACTTATGCGCATTATCGGCGATATGGAAAGCGGTGTCAAGGTTAAAATAGGCTGTGAAAACGGTATGCCGTTTATGGATAATTCCGCGATTATCGCTGCGCCGTATGCACTTAACGGCAGGGTATGCGGAACAGTGGGCATAATAGGGCCGGCAAGGATTAATTACCCGAAGATGGTTTCAAGTATAGAATATTTTTCTAACATGCTGAGCAAGTTTATTGAAGACAGTTTTGGCGACTGACGCGTATAAAAATGAAAACGGAAAGGGGCATGACAGTGAAGAAAAACCAGAATAAAGACAACATGGAACAGACTGCGGGAAACAGCAAGAAAACTGCTAAAGCCGAAGAAAAGGAAAAAATCGACAGCAACAAGTCCGAAGCAGAAGCTAAAGCAGAGAAGGAAAAGGCTGAAACCCAAGAAAAGCAAGAAACCAAAGAAAAGTCAGAGGCCCAAGAAAAGCCAGAAGAAAAAGATAAGAAGAATGATGGCGATGATAAAGATAAGCCATCTGATATTGATCTTTTAAAGGCCTATCTCGGTCAGACATTGGAGGAATTACAGAGGCTAAAGGAAGAGAATAATAAGCTCAAAGAAGAGAATGAAAATCTGAATGAACGGATTTCATTGTGCAAGGACAAGTTTGAGAGGCTGGTAGCGGAATATGAGAATTTCCGCCGGCGCACGGCTGTTGAGAAAGAGAACATAAGCCTTGATGTCAAATCAAAGGTTGTTCTCGCACTGCTGCCGGTGCTTGATAATCTTGAAAGGGCAATGCCATTTGCAGGTACCAATTCTGAAAGCTTTGAAAAAGGCGTTGAAATGACTCTTCGGCAGTTCTACGACGCATTTAAGTCCCTTGGCGTCGAAGAAATTGAAGCGCAGAATGCTGTTTTTAACCCTGAATACCATGAAGCTGTTATGCACGTCGAAGATGAGAATCTTGGCGAAGGTATAATTACAGAGGTATTCCAGAAAGGCTATAAAATAGGAGACAAAGTAGTCAGACATAGTGTTGTCAAAGTAGCCAACTGATATTAGCCAAAAACACTTTCAATATTGTATAAGAAATCCTTTAGGAGGTATTTAACTTATGGGCAAAATAATAGGTATAGACCTTGGTACGACTAACTCCTGCGTAGCTGTTATAGAAGGCGGCGAGCCGGTAGTTATCCCAAACTCAGACGGTGCACGTACTACTCCGTCGGTTGTCGCGTTTTCAAAAACAGGCGAGAGGATGGTAGGCCAGCTCGCAAAGCGTCAGGCGATAAAAGACCCTGAGCGTACTGTAATTTCAATAAAGAGGAAAATGGGTAGTGACTATAGAGTCAATATAGACGGCAAAAGCTTCACACCTCAGGAAATCTCTGCGATGATATTGATGAAGCTGAAAGCTGACGCAGAGAGCTACCTCGGTGCACCTGTAACCGAAGCCGTCATAACCGTTCCTGCATACTTTACCGATTCCCAGCGCCAGGCAACAAAAGACGCGGGCCGCATTGCAGGCCTTGAAGTAAAGCGTATTATCAACGAGCCGACAGCCGCGGCGCTTGCTTATGGTATAGATAAGGAAAAAGACCAGAAGATAATGGTATTTGACCTCGGCGGCGGTACATTTGATGTCTCCATCATTGAGATGGGCGACGGCGTTCAGGAAGTTCTCGCAACCGCTGGTAACAACCACCTCGGCGGTGACGATTTCGACCAGCGCATCATTGACTGGATGGTCGATAACTTTAAGAAAGAAACCGGTATTGATCTCAGGACAGATAAAGTTGCCATGCAGCGCCTTAAGGATGAGGCTGAAAAGGCTAAGATTGCGCTTTCAGGCGTAACCACTACTAATATCAATCTTCCGTTCATTACGGCGGACGCCTCTGGTCCGAAGCACCTTGACATGACACTTACCAGAGCTAAGTTCAACGAGCTGACTGCTGACCTCGTTGAAGCGACAATGGGCCCGGTACGTCAGGCTCTGTCCGATGCAAAGCTGAGTCCTTCAGACCTTGACAAGGTACTTTTGGTCGGCGGTTCAACACGTATTCCTGCTGTTCAGGAAGCTGTAAAGAATTTCACAGGCAAAGAGCCGTTCAAAGGCATCAACCCGGACGAGTGTGTCGCAATCGGCGCTGCTATCCAGGGCGGTGTTCTCGGCGGCGACGTTAAAGGCATGGTTCTTCTTGATGTCACCCCGCTGTCCCTCGGTATCGAAACACTGGGTGGTGTCTTCACAAAGATTATCGAACGCAATACTACAATTCCGACCAAGAAGAGCCAGGTATTCTCCACTGCGGCTGACGGTCAGACTTCAGTTGAGGTCCATGTCCTTCAGGGTGAGCGCCCGATGGCTAAGGATAACAAGACCCTCGGAGTCTTCCATCTTGACGGAATCCCGCCGGCACCCCGCGGCGTACCGCAGATTGAAGTTACGTTTGATATCGACGCCAACGGTATAGTCCATGTTTCCGCAAAAGACCGCGGTACTGGCAAAGAGCAGCACATTACTATCACTTCTTCCACCAACATGAGCAAGGAAGAGATAGAGAGAGCTGTAAAAGAAGCTGAAAAGTACAAGGAAGAAGATGAGAAGCGCCGTAAAGAGGTTGATACCCGCAACGCCGCTGATCAGATGATCTTCCAGACTGAAAAGACTTTGAAAGACCTTGGCGACAAGATAACAGAAGACGAGAAGAAAGCCATTGACGAAAAGCTTAATGCGGTCAGGGAAGCCCTTAAGGGTACAGATGTTGACAAGATAAAGACCGCACAGGAAGAGCTGTCCAAGCAGCTTTATGAGGTAACTTCCCGCATTTATTCACAGAACGCGCAGCAGGGAGGCCCGACAGGTGGCCCTGGTGCCGGAGCGACGGGAGGATACACAGGAGCTGCCGGAGGCCCTGATATTCACGAGGCAAATTATCGTGAGGTAAATGACGACGACAAGAAATAATTAATGCTGTGCCGCTCCCCACTATTTGGGGAGCGGCTCAAGCGTGTTTTCACAGGAAGCGCCAAAAGGGGTTGAATGCAGGTTTTAACCCTGCTGACTAAATCTAAATTGTCAAAGCGGCGGCTTCCTAATATTATGAGTGGTGATAGTGATTGGCCGAAAAACGCGACTATTACGAGGTACTTGGGGTTTCAAGAGACGCAACTGATGAAGATATAAAGAAAGCCTACCGAAAACTTGCAAAAAAATATCACCCTGACTTAAACCCCGGTGACAAAGAAGCTGAGGCCAAGTTTAAGGAGATAAATGAGGCTTACGAAACGCTCTCGGATAAAAACAAGAGGGCAAGATATGATCAATTCGGCCATGCCGGCGTAGACCCGAATTTCGGTGCCGGCGGCGGAGGCGCAGGCTTCGGTGGATTCGGCGGGGCAGGCTTTGATTTTGGCGACATCGGGGATATATTTTCAGACATATTCGGTTTTGGCAGCACAGTCCGCAGAAACGGGCCGGTACGCGGCAGCGATATACATTTACATCTTTCAATTTCCTTTGAAGAAGCAGCAATGGGCTGCAAAAAGATAATTGAATGTTCAAGGGTTCAGAAGTGCACAGCCTGTGACGGGACTGGTGCGAAAAAGGGTACTAAGCCTGAAGAATGTTCTTATTGTCACGGAACCGGCACAATCAAAATCAGTCAGCGGACCCCTATCGGTATGATTTCTACTACACGTACATGTGACCACTGCGGCGGAACCGGCAAGATTATAAAAACTCCGTGCCCAGAATGTCATGGAGTGGGGCTTGTACGCCGCCCGAGAAAGCTTGAAGTTGATATTCCTGCCGGCATTAATGACGGTCAGGTTATTACTTTGCGCGGCCAAGGCGACTATGGCAGAAACGGTGGCCCCGCAGGCGACCTTGACATATCGATATCGGTAAAGCCACACCCGATTTTTACGCGCGTGAACAATGATGTCTGGTGTGAAGTTCCTCTGACCTTTACCCAGGCCGCGTTAGGGTGTGAAATAACCGTGCCGACGCTTTACGGAAAGGTCAGCTACACAGTTCCGCCCGGAACACAGCCCGGAGAATCCTTCAGGCTCCGCGGAAAAGGCATACCGCACCTTAACCGGTACGGCAGGGGCGACCAATACGTAAAGATTAATATTGAAGTTCCGAGAAATTTAACTGAGAAGCAAAAGGAACTTTTAAGACAGTTTGATGAAACCACAAGCGACAATAAGAATTATGAAAAGCGTAAAAACTTTTTCCAAAAGCTGAAAGATGTAATGGGATTTTAAGAAAATTAATTACGCCAATAGATTGCAAAAGCATTTTTCCTCATGGAAAGGTGCTTTTTGCATTTATATAGAGAAAATTGTGCAAAAAAGGACACGAATCGCGCCGTAATTATGAAAAATTAAATAAAATGTGTAATATATTAGAAAAATTGATATTGACTCACGCCGATATTTGGTATAAACTAATGATAAAATTCATGGACTTTGTATAATAATACATTTTCCAACTCAATAAACTTCAACTCTTGTTGTTTGAATGGAGAACTACAATGGCAGTGACAATATATGATGTGGCAAAACTTGCACAGGTATCGGTGACGACGATATCAAAAATCTTAAACCATAAGGATTATGACATCAGTGATGAGACAAGACAGCGGGTGTTGGACGCCATAAAAGAAACGAAATTCACACCTAATGGTCTTGCGCGGAGCCTCGTGACTAAGAGGACCAATGTGCTGGGCCTTCTCATACCGGATATATCAAATCAGTATTTTGCCGATATGGCAAGAGGCGTTGAGGATGGTGCTAATCGCCTCGGTTATAACGTAATGCTGTGCAATACGGATGAAAACAGTAAAAAACAGCAGGAGTATCTCAACATTTTAAAAGGGCGGTGCACCGACGGGGTTATAATTGTGCCGATTGCAGGGTCCGATACAGTATTTTCTTCAGATTTCGACATGGAGAAGCCTTTTGTCGTGCTTGACAGGGTGTATAAATCGAAAAAAGGTGTATATCAGGTTAAGTTTGATAATGTCAGAGGCGGTTACCTTGCAACAAAGTACCTGCTTGAAAAGGGACATACCAGAATTGGCCTTATTTCTGGGCCGCCGGAAGAAAGAACAGTAAAAGACAGGTTAAAAGGATATAAAAAAGCACTTAAAGAATTTGGCCTGAAGTTTGACAAATCGATTGTTTTCAATGGAAATTACAAGTTTGACTCCGGTGTCGCCGGTGCGAAATTTTTGCTCAAGACGGATATCACAGCTATTTTTGCGTTTAATGATTTAATGGCATGCGGTGCTTACAAGGCCATTAGTTCAATTGGGCTAAAAATACCTGAGGATATTTCAATACTCGGCTATGACGATGTTATGCTGTCGGATGTCCTTGACCCGCCGCTGACAACAATCTCACAGCCAAAGTATGAGATGGGAAAGGTGGCGGCGACAATGCTGATAAACCAGCTTAACAATGTCGAACAGGATTACGAGCGGACATTTGAGCCGGAACTTATTGAACGGAAAAGTGTAAGATGCTTGTTCCCAAAAACACCAAAAGCATAAAATCAAAGCCTGCCCAAAATAAATTTATTCAAATGGGCAGGCTTTTTCATGCACAGATTGCTATTTGTGGGGCGGTTCTGGCAGTCATAAACGCAGAACCACCCGGCTATAAAAAAGCATAGATAATGATAAAAAAATTCCTCTTTGGTAAGTCAAAGAGGAGGTAATTTAAAATATATTTTTGAGGAGGAGTAATGAAAAGATTCTATATATATGATATAAAAGAAATATTAATAGAAAATGAATTCGCTGTAAATGAACTGTAATTAATTTAAAACTTAATAGCAAAAGCCTTCGCTTTCCATTGAACGGCGAAGGCTTTTATTGACGAATTTAATTTGCAGATTTTTTGTACTTTTAGAGGTCAAGCTGCAGCCTTTGAATTGATTATGGCATTGAGATGTCAGAGATGGCCTCTGCGATCTCCATACCGGCCTTTTCGCGGGCAATATCAGCAAAACTAAGCATGCCGACGATACGCCCGTTGTCGACGACGGGAAGCCGCCTGACCTGTTCGGTGGCCATGAGGTTGATAGCCTCTGAGACATTCTGTGACGGGCTTACAGTAACCGCACCGTGTGAACATATATCAGATACTTTCAGCGTTGAAGCGTCACGATTTTCGGCAACGCAGCGCAATACAATATCCCTGTCCGTCAGCATTCCCCGCACAGAGCCGCCGTCCACGACAGGGACAGCACCGATATTATGGCGGTTCATAAGGAGCGCGGCGTCCTTGACAGTAGATGACGGTTCGACACTGACAACACGGGTTGTCATTATTTCGCGCACCAGCATTAATATCACTCCTTTAATGTAGTACAAGTGATATTATTCGCTTTGCCGCTATGCAATATACTTACGTTGCGCTTCAAAACATTTTTGCCGCGCCACATAAACGCATAACCTTTATATTTCTTTTTAAAACCGGCATCTTCAATTTCTTTAGCGTCTAATGAGTCGACAAAATCGGTTTTGAATTCATCTATATAGGTCTCTTTGAGATTTTTATTATGGGGACATACATTTTGACAGATATCACAGCCCCAGATTGTAGAGGCCTTTTTTAGAAGTTCCTGTTCTTCTGCGGTCAATTCGCCTTTTTTCTGGCTTATATGGGATACACAGCGGCTGCAGTCGACTTTGTTATCCGCAATGCACCCTGAGGGGCACGCGTCGGCACAAAGCCCGCAGGACATGCAGCGGCCGGCAGGCTTATTGTTGGGCGGCAGGGAAAGGTCAGTCACAATCTCGCCGATAAAAACAAAGGAGCCATAGTCAGGTGTAATCAACAGCCCATTTTTGCCGAGAACGCCAAGACCCGCGAGGCAGGCGGTTTTAACCTCCGGTATCGGTGATGAATCGCAGAAAGGTTCAAAACTATTGTATTCGTAGGCGCGGCGCAGTTTTTCACATGCGTCGTTCAGCCTGCGCAACGCTACGATATGATAATCAGCCGACGCGGCATAACGTGATATTTCACCGGCGGCATGATGGGTGTAGTAGGGGAAAATGGCTGAAATAATTGATTGTGCTCCCTCGGGAAGCCGCTTTTTTGCATTACATTCCAAAAGCGCTGTTTTGACATTGTCAAAGGAGGCTATACCCCAATGGGGCATGCCGCACGACGTCATTATTTCATTTATAGTTACCAAATCATTCATATAAACCCCGATAAAAACTTGATTACATTATATTATACAACAAAGCAGCGGATTTAAATAGGTTAAAGAATTGTCATAACAGAAAGTAATAAAGTTTGAGAAGGTATACATTATGTATAACATTAGTTTGAGCATTTCATTGAGCATTAATCTATATTAGGTTATGAGTGGCTCACTCTAAATTTTACAAACAGTAATATAATAATGCAATATTACAAGTTAATAAAATGCAGTGAAAAAATCTCGAGTCATGTCAATTATTTTAATATTCCTATTGACTTCCGCAGAAAACAGTCATACAATATAGTTGAACGAATAATCAACTGTTAAACCGTTAAAGGAGGCATCTTCATGAATTCATATTTTCCTGACGATGATAGATGTGACTGCACGATAATCCATGAGGATGTCGTCAACGATGTCCGCAAGCATATGCCCTGTGAGGAAGAATTGATGGATTTGGCTGATTTCTTCAAGGTTTTTGGGGACAGCACGAGGGTCAGCATTATCTGCGCGCTTTTTAAAGCAGAAATGTGCGTTTGCGATATCGCCGCCCTGCTGGGCATGACCAAGTCGGCCATATCGCACCAACTGAGGGTGCTGAAGCAATCCAAGCTTGTCAAGTACCGCAGGGAGGGCAAAGTTGTCTATTATTCTCTCGATGATGACCATGTAAAGAATATTTTCGACCAGGGATTGTCGCATATTGAGGAAAAATAATTTTTTTGCACTAATACTTGAATAGATGTTCAACTGTTCATTGCATACAATAATAGCGTCAGGAAAGTATGATTGATTGCAGTTTTTGAATAAACAGCTAGGCATGATGAAAATATTAAAATCAGAAAAGGGGTAAAAAGATGAAGCCGGAAATCCGCAAGGAATACATCCTTGAAAACCTATGTTGTGGGAACTGTGCCGCGAAAATCGAACGTGAAGCAGGCACAATCAGCGGCGTTGTTTCTTCTAACGTCGATTTTGTGTCAAAAACGCTTACCTTAGAGCTTGAACGTCAGATAAATTCCGGCACCCTTTTCGATGAGATAGATTCCATAGTGAAAAGGCATGATTCCGCCATAGTTGTCAAAGAAAAGGAGCAGTCAGAACCGGGGAAAAAAGTCATCTACCTGTCGGGGATTGACTGTAATAGCTGCGCTGAAAAAATTGAGGAAGAAGTCAAAAAAATCAGCGGAGTTAAGTCCGCAAACCTTGATATTGCCACGCAAAGGCTGACAGTTGAAGCTGATGACAAAGGAAAGCTCCCCGTTGTTCTGCGGGCAGTTTATCAAAAAATACGTGAAATGGAGCCGAATGTGGAGATTTCGTATACACAGGATTCAAAGAAAACCGAGTCTGCCGACTTAAAAAAGCAGTTTAAGATAATTAGTTTGATTTTTGGTACTGCGTTATTCGTTATCGGGATGGTATTTACCCTCCCGGCGGCGGTTGAGTTTGTGCTGTACCTTATAGCCTATCTTGCGGTCGGCGGAGAAATCCTCTTCAAAGCATTGCGCAATATTGCAAAGGGTCAGGTATTCGATGAAAATTTCTTGATGAGCGTTGCGACCATTGGGGCGTTTGCAATCGGCGAATATCCGGAAGGCGTTGCGGTAATGCTGTTTTACCAGATAGGCGAGCTGTTACAGGACGCCGCCGTAGACCGTTCCCGCAAATCCATATCTGCGCTGATGGATATCCGTCCCGACTATGCAAATCTCAAAATCGGTGATGAGATTCGCAGAGTAGCTCCAGAAGAAGCAGCAGTGGGGGATCTTATCGTAGTGCGCCCCGGCGAACGAATCCCTCTTGACGGCAGGGTAGTGGAAGGTAAGTCATCGCTCGATATGTCCGCGCTGACAGGCGAATCCCTACCACGTGACGTTGAAGCGGGCAGCAGCGTCCTTTCCGGCTCGGTTAACAAGACAGGCCTAATCACTGTCGAAGTTACGAGCGAATACGGAGAGTCCACCGTTTCAAAGATTTTGAACCTTGTTCAGAATGCAAGCAGCAAAAAAGCGCCGACAGAGAATTTCATAACAAAATTCGCCCGTATCTATACCCCTGTTGTTGTATGCACCGCCCTTGCCCTCGCATTGATACCGCCGCTTGTAATACCCGGCGTGCACTTTGCAGAATGGATAAAACGGGGATTGATATTCCTCGTCATATCGTGCCCCTGCGCCATTGTAGTTTCAATCCCGCTGTGCTTTTTCGGAGGAATAGGCGGCGCTTCGAAAAACGGCATACTTGTCAAAGGTTCTAACTTCTTGGAAGCGCTCAATAATGTGGATACGGTTGTATTTGATAAAACCGGCACGCTTACAAAGGGTAATTTTAAGGTCGCGGAAATTAAGACTGCGAACGGGTTTACAGAAGATGAGGTTCTCAGCCTTGCCGCATATGCCGAAAACTACTCAAATCACCCGATTGCGGTTTCAATCCGGGAATCCTACGGCAAAGAGATAGACAGCAGGCGCATATCCGATTATGAGGAGCTTTCCGGCAAGGGCATACGCGTCAAGATAGACGGCAAAACGGTGCTGGCCGGAAACAGTAGCCTGATGAAAGCAGAGAATATCGCCTGCGAGAAAATTATGTCTCCCGGAACCGTCGTATATATTGCGACAGACGGGAAATTCGCCGGATATCTTGTCATTGCCGATGAAATAAGGCCGGACAGCGAAAAGGCCATACAAGAGCTGAAAGCGGCTGGAGTCAAAACAGCAATGCTGACCGGTGACAGCAAGGCTGCCGGAGAACTGGTCGGAAAGGAGTTGGGCCTCGACCAGATTTATACGGAGCTGTTGCCCCACCAAAAGGTTGAACAGTTGGAAAGGCTCTCAAAAGCGATTGACGGCAGCGGCAAGCTCGTATTTATCGGCGACGGAATCAACGATGCCCCCGTTTTAGCACAGGCTGATGTCGGCATCGCGATGGGCGGTACAGGTTCGGATGCGGCAATTGAAGCCGCCGACGTGGTATTCATGACCGACGAGCCCAAAAAGATTGTTACCGCCATAAATATTGCAAGGCGCACACACAAAATCGTTTGGCAGAATATCATCTTCGCCCTTGTCGTAAAAGCAGCATTGCTGATTTTGGGCGCGCTCGGCGTTGCAAATATGTGGGAAGCCGTTTTTGGCGACGTGGGCGTTACTTTAATAGCGGTCCTCAATGCTACAAGGACAATGCGCACCGAAAATAGAAGCGGTTTTAGTTATGTGCCCCGCAGCCACTTCGTAACAAAATAGCGAAATAAAAAGGAATCACCCCGTAATTTTACGGGGTGATTTTCTTTTTACTGGGGACTAACGTATTCAAAAGGAGCTTTGTTTTACCTAAGTCCCACCTGAGATTTGAAAATTAATTTATTATCCTGAAATTCGAGAACAGCATTGGAAATGCCGTCTTTGCCTTTCCAGTCGTAAACAGCTGTGTAATACTTTTGGCCCTTGGAGCCCACTTCGGACATTAATTCTCCGTCGCACCCGATTATCTTTTTAACTTCTTCATAGGTCATGCCATTTGAAATTTTGTCAAAATCAGCTTTTGTAATATAGTTTTTTTTCGAGGATGCTGTATTGTTTGATTGCTTTTTGTTAGACCCTGTCTTTGATGAAGTAGCATTTGATGAAGATTCTGTGGCTGATGATGTGACAGATTCTGCCGAAGATGTGATACTTGATGATTCTCCAATTGCAGAGTCGGCAGAACTCGTCCCTGCGAAGTTGCAACCGCTAATTGTCCCAGCCAAAGCAACTGTAAGGGCAGCGCTGACGATCAAAGAAAGAATTTTATGTGTTTTCATAAATCTGTCCTCCGTGACTATTTTATTTGGCAGGTACGATCCATGTCTTAGCAATGTACGGTTTTCCGACGCTTTTCAGTAATTTCCGCCTTTAAAACAAAGATTCCCGCTGTTATCAGCATTAATGAAATCCATTGAGAAGGTGAAAGAAGAATCTCGATTCCCCGGTCATCGCCGCGGAGGAACTCGATAAAGAAGCGAAAAGTTCCGTAAAAAATTAGGTATCGTCCAAAGGAATTTGCTAAGTGCCTATATGAATACAGAAATAGCAGGAACAAAAACAGGCTTTCATAGAGCTGAGTCGGATAGACGCGAACCCAAGCGCCGTTTATAGGATATGGAACGGTGAAAATAGTATTTGCTGCCTTTCCGTAACAACAGCCACCCAGAAAGCATCCGATCCTGCCGATTGCATGTCCTATCATCAGGCAGACTGACAGTATATCGAGCATAAAATAAAGCGGAAATTTTCTTTTGCAGATAACGGCGGAGCCGACAATTGCTGTCAGACCTCCGCCGAGTAATCCGCCATAGAATGTAAAACCTGAAACAAAAGCTTTCAGGCTGCTAAAATTCCAGCTGTTGTGTTCAAAGTTATTTAAAAAAATTGATGAAACAGCGGCTGAAATAATAATCAATACAAACAGCACTGGCATATTGTCTACGATTTTTGTAGGAACATTTTTCTCTTTTGAAATTCTGTAGAAGACCAGAATTCCTGCAATAAGTCCAAGTCCTGCCATAAGATTGTATGATGAAATTACTTCACCGCCGATAAAGTGGATATAGGGGTACATGACTTTTTTTGTAGAGAATTATTCAATGGTTTCTTTCTTCTGTGTGAAGGAGATAATTGCACCGATAAGGAATAGAATTACAACTGCAAGGTTCAAGAAACTGAAAGTTACAAGCGTAATACCAACAAGGACAGTTGCAACCAACATCAAAATACCAGCAGGAATAGGCATTTTCTTGGCCAGTATGCCAAATACCAAACCGAGGATACTGCCAATCAGTCCGATAATCATAAATGTGTTGCCGGCAGCATTAGTAACTTCGGTAGTGGCTCCTTCTGAAAGACTGGTAAGTCCCGCAGCGCAGGCACCAGAGCAGATTGAACCCGGGATACCGAGTACACCGCCGATGATCCCCAAAATCATTGGAGCATTTGAGGTTCCCCTTACTTTTGCCATAAAATACCTCCAGAATAAATTTTTCAATAAAAAAGCACCGCAGTTTTTAATTTTACCTGCAGTGTCAATATAGCACTAAAAAAGTCTTATTTCATTAGCTGACAGCTGAATTTGTTGATTTTATGTAAGCTGCTGTGTGATAAGACTCAAAACAACTTGACAGGATACCAGCAATCAGGATTAATACAATTACAATTACTATTTTCTTAATTTGTCTATTTTTATTGAAAAATTTTATCCTTTCGTTTAGGTTAAATAGATTAAAACCCAAGATATAAGGCGGCAGTATACATAAAAGTGCAAAATCCAAATCATTTAGGATTTTAAGAAGGTCATCCCTAAAGCCAAACCCCGTTGGTGTAGACATATCACCCCCGCAGCCGAAAATTAGGATTAAAGCCAATAAGGCATGAAACGGCATAAGTAATATTTTCACAGGATTCGGCAAATTGCAGTAAACTGGATAAATTCTTTTAGGCGGTTTTATATTTCCAAAAACATTATTGTTCTTAATGATTCTTGAAGGTATGAGACCTTTTATTGCTTTAGAGAGCTCTTTTACGCTTACATATCTGTGGTCAGGGTCAAACTCTGTTGCCTTTTTAATGATTTTGATAAGCTGAGGGGGAAATTTATTATTTGACGGTATATTGTTTTTTCCTCTTTCAGGGGCAATACCGGTGAGCATATGTGTCAGTGTCTTGCCTATGGCATATATATCCGCACGGCAGTCAGTCTGACCGAATCCGAATTGTTCAGGAGGAGCGTATCCCACTGTCCCGATCAGCACCGTATCCCTATTTTTAACGGAATTGAAATTGCGTGCCGCACCGAAATCAATTAATTTAATCTGCCCATTTGGCTGAAGAATAATGTTGTCAGGTTTTATGTCCCTGTGTATGACCGGATTGGGCTTCTGACTGTGCAGAAATTCAACAACTGAGCAAAGCTGCAGAGTAATGCCGAGTGCTGTGTAAAACGGCAGACGTCCGTTTCTGCTTATAACATCAGAGAGTCTTACACCATCTATGTATTCTTCAATAAGCACTTTCTGTCCGGCAAGCTCATAATGGTCATATACCTTTGGAAGGAGGGGGTGTGAAAGTCTTGACAGTATGCTGTATTCGTTTTCAGTCTGTCCGGAATCTTCGTAAAAGTATTTTCGGACAAATATCCATCCGTTGGCGTTCACGACCTTTTCGGTACGACCGAAATTGCCTTCCTTTAAAACTTTAATTACAGTATATAAATTGTCTCTTTGTATGTTTGCAAGCTTTTGTTCAAGCTCGTACATACCTGTCATTCCTCACAAATCGTTAGTTCTCCAAATTTGTATAGTGTGTCGTCAATTTGTTCCAATGTCATTCCTTTGGTAATGCCAAAAATGATGATTGCATCTCGCCTGTCTTTGCAGTAAAGTTCATTCACGCCGGAGATTCTGAGCAAATCTTGTGTTTCTTTGAGGTTAAGCCCCATGGCGAGGGCAAGTTGCAGTATTTTGTTCCTTGAAGCATTTCGGTCCCCGGAAAAAATCTGATATGCAAAAGTTGTGTTTAGTTTAGAACGCCTGATTACGTCGCTTTTTTTCAGATGTTTTTGAATAAGAAGTTCGTTAAGACGCTGTGGCAAACTAACTTTTCTTTGTGGTAGTTTTTCTATAAATTCTAGCGTAACAGAGTCCATCAGTTCATTTAACAGTTCCTCTGTTAGTTTTTCCCCCATCAGAGGGCACCTCCGAAATCAAGATTTTCACACATATCTGGTAAGCATATCCATTTAGCTGACAGCTAACAAAATTAATTATAATACTCAAAATTTAACATATCAATAATTTATTAATAATTAATGTTTTTTAATCATATTTTGTCGAATTAGGATATATTAGTTAAAGCTATGGATTAGGGAAAAACAATTCCCAAGCATAAGCATGAAAAACAGCCTCCGATGTAACATTTTACCTAAATTTAATAAATTTTTGATGATTTTTGGTTAATAAATTTCTGAAAAACATTTTTTTGACGGCGATTTAGTGATATAATTAGATAATGCGGTAAATTGCATAATGACTCATACATTGTGTTTAGGGTTGTGCTGCATTATCACCGTAAAGCCATTAAAGGAAGATGATGAATTTGCCGATAACAGATTTTTTGGAAAGGAACGCAAAGCTTTATCCATCGGAAGTAAGTCTTGTTGAAATCAATCCGGCAAATCAGCCGGACCGTGCCATGACGTGGAGAGAATACAATCTCATTCAGACGACGATAGCAGAGCGATACCGCCGTGAGATGACATGGAAGGAATTTGATGTAAAGGCAAACCGCTTTGCGAATTTGCTTTTAACACGGGGTATTAAAAAAGGTGACAAGGTTGCTATTCTTTTGATGAACTGCCTTGAATGGCTTCCTGTTTATTTTGGTATTTTAAAAACCGGAGCCATCGCCGTCCCTTTGAATTATAGGTATACTGCAGAAGAGATAAAGTACTGCCTGGAACTTGCCGAAGTCAAAGCGCTTATATTTGGGCCGGAGTTTATAGGGCGTATTGAGCAGATTTTTGATCACATTCATAATGTAAAGACGTTATTCTATGTCGGCGAAAATGTCCCCACTTTTGCCGACAGCTATAACAAGCTTGTCACTTATTGCTCGTCAACCGCTCCCGCTGTTGAAATAAAGGAAGATGACGACGCGGCAATATATTTTTCATCAGGCACAACTGGTTTTCCAAAGGCAATACTCCACGCGCACAGGGCTTTGACTGCATCCTGCTATACGGAACAAAAGCACCACTCTCAAACACATGAAGATGTATTTTTATGTATACCTCCCCTTTATCATACAGGCGCCAAAATGCACTGGTTCGGCAGCCTTCTAACCGGCAGCAAAGCAGTTTTGCTGCGGGGCGTGAAACCGGAATGGGTTATGCAGGCGATATCGGAGGAAAGGGCCACCATCGTTTGGCTGCTCGTGCCGTGGGTTCAGGATATCCTCGACGCAATAGATAGAGGGGAAATAAAACTTGAGGACTATCGGCTTGAACAATGGAGGCTAATGCATATAGGAGCGCAGCCTGTCCCGCCGAGCCTTATTAAGCGCTGGAAAAAGGTTTTCCCGAATCATCAGTATGACACGAATTACGGCCTTAGCGAATCATTAGGTCCGGGCTGTGTTCACCTCGGTGTAGAAAATATACATAAGGTCGGGGCCATCGGGAAAGCAGGTTATCAGTGGGAAGCAAAGATAGTCAAAGAGAACGGCGAACCCACAGAAATAGGTGAAGTCGGCGAACTTATCGTAAAAGGCCCCGGGGTTATGAAATGCTATTATAGAAATCCTGAGGCGACTGCGGAGACAATCAAGGACGGATGGCTTTATACCGGTGATATGGCTCGGATGGACGAAGATGGCTTTATCTATCTTGTAGACCGCAAGAAGGACGTTATAATTTCCGGCGGCGAAAATATCTATCCTGTGCAGATTGAAGATTTTCTGCGCGCTCATAAGGACATAAAGGATGCAGCTGTAATAGGGCTTCCTGATGACCGTCTCGGGGAAATCGCAGCAGCGATTATTGAACTTAAGGACGGTGCTAAATGCACTGAAGAGGATATAAATGAGTTCTGCCTTGACCTTCCGCGCTATAAGCGTCCGAGAAAAATAATATTTGCCAAAGTTCCCAGGAATCCAACCGGAAAAATTGAAAAGCCGCTTCTTCGCGAAAAATATCGCGTACAGCGCCTTGTAGAGGCAGAGACGACAAAATAAATTTAAATAGCGTTTATTCGCTTCCGCATAAAAAAACAGAGCATTCTGTGTAAAACAGATGCTCTGTTTTTTATCTAAAATGATAACCGAATGTAAATATCGTATAATGGCTCCCCACGCCATTATCTTTATTTAACATGCACCAATGCTTTAATTTCTGCAAAACGCGGGTCCAGTTCCCGTTCAGGTGACATATCCAAGCGCGGGTTTCCGTATGCATCCCAGTGTACTGTGCGGAAGGTCGGATAGCGGCGCATATCCGTCGGATCGCTGCGGAAATGTTTAAGAGGGATTGCGTGGATCATCAAAATATCATTTCCGTATTCATCTTTTACAAAAGAGTTGTGGCCGCCGCCAATCTGATCAGGCATACTCAGAAGATGAAGGGCCGGATAGTTTTGGGCATGCCAGGAGTCTGGATTAAGCAAATCTGTTCCTGACTTTGCCCGGAGGATACCAACACTGTAAGTGTAGTCAATCAGAGCTGCGGCATAAGTCACAAATATATCATCTCCGTGCCGAAGTACAAATGGCCCTTCGATTACTTCAGCATGGGCTCTTTCCCAACTGTAAATCGGATGTTTCAGCAAAACGGGCTCGCTGATTTGCTGCCAGGGTTTTTCTGGGTCAATTTTGGCAATATACAAATCTGAATTGCCGCATTCCATCGAATCCTGAGTCTTTTTGATTTCTCGCTGTGCCCAAATCGCGTAAACATTTCCCGCGTCCTGCAAAACGGTCATATCCAGTGTAATACCGTTTTTGTTCAGCACGTCATTGTCCTTGTTTTTGCAGCGAATGGGCTTTGACCAGTCAGCAGGATTGGTGGGATCGCTGCCAATCAATTTCATTACATGAGATTGAACTGTGAACCAATCCGGCGAACCTGCGGCAAAGAAAATATAGAGATTATCATTAATTAAGTGCAGTTCAGGTGCCCAAAGACATCCTGAAAATTCACCTGATTTGGCTGCGGTAAATATCACATGATCCTCTGCGCTCGCAATTTGGTCAATAGAATCCGCAACTCTAATTTTCAGTGCCAACTGGCCGTGCTCGTCGTCAGTAGCCATGTAATAATATTTTCCTTTATAGCGTATTGCCATCGGGTCGCCGCGCTCGCCCGTAAGGGGAAAGTCCCATTTTTTCTGCTGTAAGCGGCCAGTAACAACATAGTCGCCGGGCTTTTGTGTGTCGACTTCGTCCCACTTTACAGGCATTTTGAATGTGGAACCGTCGTTATACCGCAAAACAGCTTCAGGCAGAACAGCCTTTTCGCCTACAGGTACAGTAATTTCTATTGGATCTATTCCGACATTCTGGAGGGGCATTAAACAGTCAATAAGCTTTTGATATTCTTCTTCAGTAACATCGACTTTGCAAGCCGGAGCTGCGTCCCACAAACCAATATGAACGCGTTCAGGCTTTCCGAGGGTTTGCTGCAAACCGCCAAAGTGAGTCAAATCCGGGGACTCGCACATATAATTGCCTTTATCTGTTACCAGCGTTAAAACATACTTGTCGTCGCGCCATTCGCAGGATACATCAAAAATCTTTGTGCCTTTTGGAGCGACTTCAACCAGCCCTAATTCGGTATAGGAAATCAAATCTTTTGAGCGGAAAAGCAAAACACAGTTTTCTTTTCCTTCTTCCAAAGAGCTCCCGTACGGCTTTGTTCCTTTATCATTTGGAAGCAAACTCTGCCGCAGTGCAACAACTCCGAATGCCCCGTCGCACATACGGAACACCCAAGGATTAAACAAAATTTTTGTGGTGCCGCAAAGTCTTCCCTCTGAGAGCTCAGCTTTGGCAAACAATATGCCGCAGCCGCTGTTCAGCGCTACAAATGTTTTATCTTCCTTTTGAATTGCAAGATGCATAGAGCCGCCAAATTCATTTCTGAATAAGCCGTGATAGGCATAAATGCTACGTATATTTCTTGATGTATTTATCATAGTTTTCTTCTGCTTTCTGGTTTGGATTTGAAATTAATATATGCGAAGGTATGCAACTGCATAAGGCACCAGGTCAAAATCAATTACAGCACCGTCTGTTGTTTTGTCCACTTTCAACGGCATTGGTTTGATTTCTGATGCCTGCTTCAAAGCTTCCATCTGGTCGGAATTTGGATATTCCGGTGATCCCATACGCTTCCACTCTGCATATGCGTTTCCGTGCGTTTCATCTACATAAATAATTTCGGCGCCAGAAACTTCACGGTTTTGTATTGTCAAATGCACATGCTCGGTTTCGATCTCTTCGCCCAACACATTATGGTTATATGCAAGAATACGCAGCTCATTCTCCTGCGTTGTTGCAATCATACCAACGGAACCCTGTTCCTCTATGCGGGGCAGTTGCTGATCGCCAA
The DNA here is from genome assembly GCF_036762875.1 of [Clostridium] cellulosi. Lineage (NCBI taxonomy): Bacteria > Bacillati > Bacillota > Clostridia > Eubacteriales > Oscillospiraceae > Ruminiclostridium > [Clostridium] cellulosi. Next base: position 200,308 of record NZ_JBAIZF010000026.1, read on the forward strand.
GCATATGTAGAAGCTGGAAAACGCGGTAAGTTGGTTTGGGAATTCCATGCACAGTCTGCAAACCAAAGCCGCCATGAAATTCTCCGGGAAGCTGTCCGTTTTCTTCAAAAATATCAGTAAAGGTCCAGAAGGAATAAGCCTCTACCAGACCAATATTGTCAATAACAGTTTTGGCCACCAGCGATGAGCTGTATGGCAGGTCATGTACCTCGTCCGGCAACTGTGCTGAACTATTCCACTCTGTGTAATACAGAGGATAGTTGCCTGCTTCCTTTTTTGCTGTGTGAATCATTTCTGTAAGGATTCCACGCTTGTAGTAAATCTTCTTTTCTGAAGCGTCATCTTTGTTGTTCTTCATAAATTTTTGGATGGCTTCATCAAGAGACATTCCGGATTCCCAAAGTGGGTCATCCGTAGGGTAGTGATGTGTGGAAACGAAGTCGAGAGGTACTGAATTTGCTTCACAGAAATGGATTAAATCTGCAATCCAGCCGTTGCAGGCTGTTGCGGGGCCTCCTACTCGCAGAGCGGGGTTTACCTTTTTAATTGCTCTTGCAGTATGTTCATAAAGTTCAAAATAATCGTCCTGGGTTCCTTCATAGAAAAACTTGAGGTTCGGTTCATTCCAAACTTCAAAATACCAATTGCTCACTTCATTGATCCCATAACGTTCGACCAAATGTGATGCGAGCTTTTCAATCAAAGTATCCCATTGATTGTAGTCCTTTGGCTTTGACACGTTGCCCTTGTAGTGGAAACAAGTCGTGTTTGTTGAGGCGAGCACTCCCGGCATGAATCCGAGTTCAAGAAAGGGTTTCATACCGATGCTGAGCAGGAAATCACAGATAGAATCAATGTTGAAAAAATTGTAAATTAGCTTACCGTCGCGGCTGCGGAAGACGACACTCATATCGTCGTCAAGCAAGCCATGAAAGCGCACATACTGAAAACCGGCTTCCTCATGTGCCTTGCGCAGTTGTGAGCGGTAATCTTCCCGCAAAGCTGTGTATGCGTGGCAGGAGCCGACACATTTTTCCCAGTAATGCGGCAATTCAAACGTTGGTGCAGCTGCGTTGACAGTAAAGTTTTTCATTTTATACCCTCCGTTATGACTTCAAGCCGGACATCTTAATTCCTTGTACAAAATATTTCTGACAGACAAAGAATATTACAAGAACCGGCAGAAGTGTAACTAATGCAACAGCCATCATCTGTCCAATCTTTGTTGTGCCCATTGAGCTATTCAGGAACTGGAGACCAATGCTTACAGTAAATTTGGACGTGGTATTCAGGTAAATCAAAGGAGTGTAAAAGTCATTCCAGTTATAAACGAGTGACATAACTGCGACTGCCAAAGAAACAGGTTTTACTGACGGTAGAATGATGTGGAAGAAAGTCTGCCAGGAATTTGCTCCGTCTATTGTAGCAGCTTCATTAAGCTCCTTTGGCAGGGACAAAAAGAACTGCCTGTAAAGGAAAATGTTAAAAGCGCCGCCGCCCAGCCATGCAGGAACAATCATCGGCCAGTAAGTATCTACCATGCCAAGTTTATAATACAGCAGGTACTGAGGAACCAGTGTGACTTGTGTAGGCAGCATCATAGTTCCCATGAGGCACAGGAAGAGAATATTGGAACCTCTTGCCTTAAAACGTGCAAAACCGTACGCGACTACTGCCGAAGAAATGACTGTACCGACGGTGCAGACCAAAGTCAGGAAAATAGTATTTTTCGTAAACTGCACAAAGTCTGCCTTGGCAAATCCATTTTTAAAGTTGGAAAACATAGGCCTTTTAGGTATTAGTGTAGGCGGAAACGAATATGCTTCTGCAGTGGATTTCAGCGATGTACTGATCATCCAGATAAACGGGAATATGCAAATTATAGTACAGATACCCAATATAATCCCGATAATAATAAGCTCAATTCGACGTGATGTACTTTTGGAAATTGTTCTTGCCATTTTTCTTTATCCCCCCTCATTTGTTTAGTTGTCATAGAAGACCCATTTTTTCGATGATTGCTGGATAATAACGGTTATTACCATAATGACAACAAACAGGCACCATGCGACACAGGAGGCATATCCCATTCTGCTATACTGGAATGCGTTTTGGAATATTACCATGGCTACAGTTCGGGTTGCGTCTACCGGGCCGCCTTTTGTCAGAATATATGGTTGGTTGAATATCTGGAAAGCGCCGATAATACTGATAATCAGGTTGAAGTAAATTGTTGGGGTCAAAAGAGGAATAGTGATGGAAAACACCTGCCTCAGTGTGCTGGCACCGTCAATTTCGGCACTTTCATAATAAGATTTCGGGATATCCTGAATTCCAGCCAGCATAATGATAATGTTGTTACCAATGGACCAAAGGCTCATAACTACGATGCAGTAAAGTGCCGTGTGACTGTTGCCAAGCCAGTCGGGCCCTTTAATACCGATCAATGAGAGGAGGTAGTTTATAAGGCCATAGTTTCCGTTGAAAATCCAACCCCAAAGGATGGTAACGGCAACACCAGAGGTGATATACGGCAAATAGAAAACAGTCCTGAAAAAGCCAAGTCCTTTAATATTTCGGCTTAACAGCCAACCGATCAGGAAGGATATTATTAAACTCGATGGTACAAACAAAAGGACATAAACCAAGGTGTTTTTAAAGGAAATCAGGAACTGCTGATCTTCTGTGAATGCATGAATAAAATTCTGCAATCCTATAAAATCAGCTTTTTCACCCATATCAGAATTAGTGAATGACAAGTACAGCGATGCAACCATAGGATAGGCAGTTAATACGATAAAACCTATCAGCCATGGTGAGATATACGCATAGAAATTAATTGCACTGCGTAATTCGGTTTTCGTAAGTTTATTTCTTTTCATTCTTGCACCTCATTTCACTTTAAAGCATAAGTACAGAGGAAACGGTATTTAGTTTCCTCTGTACTTTAGCATGAATTGCAGCTTATTTCTTCTGATTGAATGAATAGCTTGCGAATTCTTTTGCAATCTTCGGTGCATTAGTTTTAACGACTTCTGCCGGGTCTTTGCCGTTGAGAGTTACTTCCTGAACCATAGCTGTCCAAATGTTACCGGAGGAGGCTAATGTGCCGCCCCAAGGATTCATGTGAGCTTTGGAAATGTGCTGTGTGTAATAAGTGTTGTCAAACCCGACATCACCGATTTTCGTCTGTGCGTAAATTGTATTAGCAAGGTTCTTGTTTGCCGGAATGCCAACCCGAGCGTTGATTTTACCCATTTCTTCGTTTGCAAAAGAGGATTCCTTAATGAATGTCCAAGCAGCTTCTTTGTTTTGGCAGGTCTTTGTCATAGCCCAGCCGGTTGCGTACTGTACGTTGATTTCGTTGCCGTTAGGATCACAGGGCATGCTGGTAAATGCAATATTAATTCCGTTTTCTTCTGCGTCGTTTATAACCTGGTTAGCCTCGAAGCCGCCCATTGGATACATAGCTGCTTTTCCGGAAACGAACAATGTCTCAGCCGGAATTGTCTTCTGTGCTGCATCGCTCGGCATGATTTTTTCCTGAATCAGTTTCTGATAAAGGGTCAGAGCCTGTACGATGGAATCACTGCCCATGTTGGAAGTTGACAGGTCATCCGAGTACGGAGTTCCGCCGCCGGCGTAAAGCATCAGGTTATCCATGACCCAGTGCTTTGCTATCGCGTAGGTTTCTGTTGAACCTGAGCCGCTTACAAACTTTTTGCCCCAATCTGCGAGTTCTGAGATCTTCCAGCCTTCCTTCGGATATGCAACACCGAACTTATCGAACATATCCTTGTTATATGCCATTACAAAGCAATTGGTATGAAGCGGAAGACCTTCAAGCTTCCCGTCTTCATCATAATAGCGATCAAGAAGACCAGGAGTTATAACATCTTCAAGATTGATGCCATCTTTTTTAACAAATGGGTTTAAATCTTCGTAATACTTTGTATTCATACCATAATAGTCAGGGCTCATCTGCATGACATCGCCAGCTGTACCGGCAGCCAATGCAGCAGATGCTTTCTGATCCCATACCTGATCCGCTGTCGGAATGACTGTGTAAGTTACTTTAAGTTCAGGATGCTCCTTGATAAATACTTCGATGGCGTCTTTTCTGGCCTGTGCTTCTTCATCTGCGCCCCATGCCCAAATATTGAGGTTTCCACTCAATTTGGTAGTGGAACTTGATGTGCCAGACGAGCTTGATGATTTCTGTTGTCCGCAGCCGCCTGCTGCAGCCAAAACAGAAACAGCCAACAAAACTCCAATAACCTTTTTAAATTTAGACATTTTTCACGATACTCCCTTCAGTTTTTTGGACGCTATGGTTGAACTACTTAACCATAGCATATCCTGTTTTGATTGACTCGATTGAAGCATTTGGACAATTTGCTGTAACTTTTCTGTTTTTATGTCTAAAATTCATTTGTATTATACAAATTTTAGCGAATTCTGACTACATAATTTTTTTCTTAATTATAGTCTGATTTTGTCGTATTAGTATAAAAGGATATGGTTATTTCCAGAATCAATAGTAGTTTTCCATAAATCTTTCATAAATTTTGCGATGGTAATAAAAAGGTTTAGCAATTTAAAGTCTAAATTTAATTGAGAAATATTATATTATATCTTATACAAATCCCAGCTTTCAAAAAAGAATTGTTGATAAGATCATGCCACTGGCATAGTTGATTTCATCTATAATATTTGCTGTGAGACGTGAAAATATCATTTGTTGACGAGTAACAGACTCCGTGATAAAATATTCTTAATTTGGCTTATAGTATCTACAAAAATAATCTCGTTTTTCTTAAATTATTACATAACGGGAGTGCGTATATGCTTTTTTATCAGCTTATTATAATAGCCTTTGTGGTTATTTTAATTTATATTTTGGCCTATTTACTAAAGAAAAGGCACAGAAACATTCTTGTTGTCAGTATTCTTGTCATTATAACCGCGGGCGGAATCGCACTTTACGCTATACAGTATTATTTCGGAAATCATTATTATACACAGGAAATTAGCACATCTACAATAGAAGGTATTCAGATAACCGAATCACAGTTAAAGAATTTCCATAAGATTTTCAGTGACTATAAGAGCATAAAAGATGATGAGTATATGACCGATGCGTTTAGAAAGACTTATACAATCAATGCAAACGGTGCGAAGTCGGTCATTGAAGCAAGTATTTATATTTTCTCTGAAAAAGGCGACGCTGATAAATATTTTGAAGCCAATCAGAAATTTTTTGAAAACAAAAATTACATCCCGCTTGATACGCAAAAATCCAAAAGGAAGGGTAGCGGAGAGCGGTATCTCGTTTCTTTGATAAAATCGCAGTATAAAGACTACACTGACTTTTTTTACAGCCCGTCAAAGATCACTTATTTATCAGACGTTACAATAGTATCAAACAACGTGATTATCACAATAAGCGAAACCGCCAACAAACCTGTTGCCAATAAGGGGATTGTTATAGAAGAGATTAAGAGGAAATTGGCACAGAATTAATGAAATTACGGTATCGTTAAATGTAGGCCGCAGTGGAACGCTGCGGCCCGCTTAATGCGTTTTATGCGGTTTTCAATAACGGAAAAACTGCCAAATCTCGTGAATATTGATTGCTTAACACAATATATATTTTTGCAAAATTTAATTGAATTATCCCTGTATTTTTATACATATGACTACCGCTGGATTTCCGTATAATTTCATATAATAGTGTCCGAATTCTGCTTGTTCCGACTGTTTTATCGGCCTTGTTAAAAGTTCGGCTATGGACGCCGCCGATGACCAATATTGCTTTCTCTTTTTAGGTGTATACACTTGTAAGCTTATACCCATTCTATAAATGGTTAATCGTTTGACAAAGCATGCGTCATGCTTTAAAATATATTAAAATATTATACATTTCATATAAGGTGAATTATAGAATTCAGCGAGAGGGGCTGCGCAATGGGTTATACACTTGCTCAAAAAATCATCAAATCTCATCTTGTTTCGGGCGACATGACCCCGGGAACAGAAATTGGGCTTAAAATTGACCAAACACTTACTCAAGACGCCACTGGTACAATGGCTTATCTTGAGTTTGAAGCTATGGGCATTAAGCGTGTCAAAACTGAAAAGTCGGTTGCTTATATCGACCACAACACCCTTCAAACGGGATTCGAAAACGCTGACGACCATAGATATATTCAAACAGTAGCCAAAAAACACGGTATCTATTTTTCACGTCCCGGCAACGGTATTTGCCACCAACTTCATCTTGAACGCTTCGGAAGGCCGGGCGCTACGCTGATTGGTTCCGATTCCCATACGCCGACAGCCGGAGGAATAGGCATGCTCGCTTTCGGCGCGGGCGGCCTTGACGTAGCGGTTGCCATGGGTGGCGGTACTTACTACATACCTATGCCACGCATGGTTAAAGTAACGCTGACCGGACGCCTTCGCCCGTGGGTATCCGCAAAGGATATAATTCTCGAAGTATTGCGCCGTCTCACCGTTAAGGGCGGCGTCGGCAAGATTATAGAATATGGCGGCGAGGGTATCCTCGGCCTGTCAGTTCCGCAGCGTGCAACAATAACAAATATGGGTGCGGAGCTTGGCGCGACAACCTCGATTTTCCCGTCGGATGATGTTACTCTCGAATTCCTCAAGGCACAGGGTCGGGAGTCTGACTGGATTGAATTGCTGCCGGACGGCGACGCGAAATATGACGAGGTCATTGAAATCAACCTCTCTGAGCTTGAGCCTCTGGCTGCTAAGCCCCACAGCCCTGACAACGTCGATACTGTAAAAAATATAGGGCCGATTAAGATAAATCAGGTATGCATAGGTTCCTGCACAAACTCCTCGCTTTATGATATGATGAGGGTTGCTTCAATCCTGCGCGGTAACAAGGTACATCCCGATGTTTCCTTGGCTATAGCGCCGGGTTCAAAACAGGTTTTCACAATGATAGCCCAGAACGGCGCACTTGCCGACATGATTGCAGCCGGTGCGCGCATACTCGAATGTGCCTGCGGCCCATGTATAGGCATGGGGCAGTCACCTTGCTCCGGCGGCGTATCCCTCCGGACATTCAACCGCAACTTTGAGGGACGCAGCGGCACGGCAGACGCGAAGGTCTATCTTGTAAGCCCTGAGACGGCGGCTATTTCCGCCATTACCGGCGTTCTCACCGACCCACGCACCCTCGGCACCGAACCGGAAATCAGGCTGCCGGAAACATTCCTCATCAACGACAATATGATTGAGCCTCCTGCTGATGAAAAAGAAGCCGATAACATTGAGGTTGTCCGCGGCCCGAACATCAAGCCTTTCCCGAAGACATCGCCGCTCAGCGACAATATAGAAGCTCCCTGCCTCCTCAAGGTCGGGGACAATATAACAACAGACCACATCATGCCTGCAGGCGCAAAGCTGCTGCCTTATCGTTCAAATATACCGAAACTTTCGGACTATTGCTTCACGCGCTGCGATGAGACTTTCCCGTCCCGCGCTAAAAAAGCAGGAAAGGGCATTATTGTTGGCGGCTCTAATTACGGCCAAGGGTCTTCACGCGAACACGCCGCTTTGGTGCCGCTTTATCTTGGCATTAAGGCTGTTGTCGCCAAATCCTTTGCAAGAATCCATATGGCCAACCTTGTAAATGCCGGTATTCTGCCGCTTATATTCCGCAATCCTGACGATTACGATAAGATAGCGCAGGGCGATGAACTTGAGCTCAACTCAGTCCGTGAGACACTGATTTCAGGAAAAGATCTCATATTGACCGATAAGACGAACGGCGCGAAGATCCCGGTTTACTGTGAGATTTCTGAACGCCAGAGAAAAATGCTGCTTGCCGGCGGACTGCTCAACTATACCCGTGAACAGAACCGCTGATTAATAATACTTTGTGAACGGAGATTAAGAGATGAACAGTGAAATCAAGTCTGCTGTAGAAAAATTTGAAAAGCTCATTGAGAGCCAGCTCGAGAGAGTCGAGCGCATGAAGAATCAGAAAGGTTTTATTGATTATTCAAAACTGGATAAGATTATAATCGGCGTATGCGGTGGCGACGGCATTGGCCCCGTAATTACAAACGAATCCTCCCGCATCCTCCGCGAACTGCTTGCGGATGAGGTGAAGAGCGGCCGCGTTGAGTTCCGCAATATAGAGGGGCTCACCATTGAAAACCGCGTCAAGGCCGGAAAAGCTATTCCTGACGATGTACTCGAAGAGCTTAAAAAGTGCCATGTAATCCTCAAAGGCCCGACCACAACCCCGCGTGCCGGCGACCCGTGGCCGAATATTGAAAGCGCAAATGTTGCGATGCGCAAGGAGCTTGACCTATTTGCAAACGTACGGCCTGTCCGCGTTCCGGATAAAGGCATTGACTGGACATTTTTCCGCGAAAACACCGAGGGCGCTTACACGCTCGGCAGCTGCGGCATAAATGTCACAGACGACCTCGCCTTTGATTTCACCGTTACAACAACCCAGGGCACTGAGCGTATTGCCCGGCTCGCGTATGAATACGCCAGGAAAAACGGCAAAAAGCGCGTTTCAATCATAACAAAGGCGAATGTTGTTAAGACAACCGACGGCAAGTTCCTGAAACTCTGCCAGGAAATCGGAAAAGAATATCCGGAGATTACGACTGACGACTGGTATATTGATATTACTACCGCAAAACTTATAGATGAAAAGCGCCGCAGGGATTTTTCAGTATTTATACTCCCGAACCTTTACGGCGACATAATCACAGACGAGGCCGCGGAATTCCAGGGCGGTGTCGGTACAGCGGGAAGCGCCAACATTGGCATGCGCTATGCGATGTTCGAAGCTATCCACGGTTCCGCTCCCAGAATGGTGGCAGAAGGCCGCAGCAAATACGCCGACCCCTGCTCAATGCTCAGAGCGAGCGTCATGCTGCTTTCACATATCGGATTTAATGACAAGGCGGATAAGCTTGCCCGCGCGCTTGATATCTGCATGTTTGAGGAAAAGAAACTGACGATTACCGGCCGGGATACAGGAGCTACCTGTGAAGAGTTCGGCGATTATGTACTTGAAACGATAAACAAGCTCGGCTGATACGGGGTTTGCGGTTTCTGAATGTCATATTGGGAACTGCAGCATGCAGGCTTATCAATAGGTTTAGAGTTGCTCATAATAGGTTAACCGTCAGGATTTACGGATATTGGAGGTATAACCATGCCAAGACATGAACGTGTGTCTCTTTCCGTTATAAGGCGCCTGCCGCGGTATTATCGTTTTCTCGGGGATCTTGTAAAAAACGGAGTGACGCGGATATCATCAAGGGAGCTCAGCCTTAGAATGGGTCTTACGGCGTCCCAGATACGTCAGGACTTAAACTGTTTCGGCGGTTTTGGCCAGCAGGGCTATGGATACAATACCAGCCTGCTGCGGGAGAAGATTGGTGCAATATTAGGCATTGATAGCGGTAATCCCACGATAATCATTGGCGCGGGCAATATCGGACGTGCCATCGCACTCAATATGGATTTTTCCAATATGGGGTTCAATCTGATCGGTATTTTCGATATAAGCAAAGAAATCATCGGAACTGAGATACGCGGCTTGGAGATTCTTGATATCGCCGAACTTGAAAGTTTCTGTGAAGAAAACCATCCGCGTGTAGCCGTACTTACTTTGCCGCGCGAAGCAGCACCTCAAGTTGTCGAAAGGCTCGTAAAGCTCGGTATTGAAGGATTCTGGAACTTCAGCCACTATGATTTTTCTGTGAAATACCCGAACGTAGTGATTGAAAATGTGCATCTTGGGGACAGCCTCATGACCTTAAGTTACCTCGTAAAGAATAATGATAAAAAAGAAAATAGTTAAAAATAGAGCTATTCTAAGCCTTTGCCGCTTATCTTGCTAATCATCATTTTTCCAAATCTGCTTCCGTCCTGCATGCGGAAGCAGATTTTTTGCTATATGTGTATTTTCTCTAAAAATTTTCATACCTTATTTATGTGTTATGTAGAACAAACTAAAATGGCTAATTTTTGTTGACGTAGTATAAATTTATTGCTAAAATTTAATTGATAGAAATTTAACAATCAAAAAGGGGGACTAATCATGGCAGATGAAAAGGCAAAAAAGCAAAATCAGGATCAGGCTGAGATAAATGCTGCGATAGACACCCTGGTAAACAATGCGCAAAAAGCTCTTTCAGAGTATCTCAAACTTGACCAGGAACAAGTCGACAAGATTGTTCACGCCATGGCCCTGGCAGGACTTGACCAGCACATGCAGCTTGCCAGACTTGCGGTTGAAGAAACCAAGCGTGGTGTATATGAAGATAAAATAATCAAGAATATGTTTGCGACCGAGTATATTTGGCACGATATAAAGTATCAGAAGACTGTCGGTGTTATAGATGAAAACGACATGGAAGGCTATGTTGATGTAGCCGAGCCTGTCGGCGTTGTAGCAGGTGTCACACCTGTAACGAACCCGACCTCGACAACCATGTTCAAATCACTTATCTGCGCGAAAACGCGCAATCCTATCATATTTGCATTCCATCCGTCAGCACAGAAATGCTCTGTCGCAGCGGCAAAGGTTATGCGTGACGCAGCCGTAAAAGCCGGAGCACCTGAACACTGCATTCAGTGGATTGAGAATCCGTCCATTCAAGCGACAACAACTCTTATGCATCATCCCGGCGTTTCACTTATTCTTGCTACCGGCGGAACAGGCATGGTAACGTCAGCTTATACTTCGGGAAAACCGGCTCTCGGCGTCGGCCCCGGCAACGTCCCCTGCTATATCGAAAAATCGGCTAATTTAAGACGCGCCTGCCATGACCTTATCCTTTCAAAGACATTTGACAACGGTATGATCTGCGCATCGGAACAGGCTGTAATAGTCGATAAAGAAATAGCAGCAGAATTTGAAAAGATTATGACCGAAAACGGTTGCTATTTCCTCAACAAGGAAGAAACCGAAAAGGTATCGAAATTTGCTATAAACAATGAGACAATGATGGTCAACCCGAAGATTGTCGGTCAGTCTGCGGTATGGATTGCCGAACAGGCTGGCGTCAAGGTACCGGCTGACACCAAGATCATCATTGCAAAGCTCGATAAGATTGATTACGATGTCCCGCTGGCACATGAAAAGCTGTCGCCAGTTCTCGCATACTTTATAGCTGACAGCAAGGAAACTGCCTTTAAAGCGGCTCTCCGTATGCTTGAGATAGGCGGTTTGGGCCATTCGGCGGTTATCCATTCTTCAAATGAAGACATCATCAGAGAATTCGGCGACGTCATGAAGGTCGGACGCGTAATCGCCAACTCGCCGTCTTCGCAGGGCGCTATCGGCGACATCTACAATACGAATACTCCTTCTCTTACGCTTGGCTGCGGTTCTTACGGCCGTAACTCCACTTCTTCAAATGTATCCTCCGTCAATCTTATCAATAAAAAGCGCCTTGCCAAGAGGAGGGTTAATATGCAGTGGTTTAAAGTCCCGCCGAAGATTTATTTTGAATACGATTCGGTTCAGTACCTTGAAAAGATGCCCAATATCAGCCGCGCTTTCATTGTAACTGACCCGATGATGGTTAAGCTCGGCAACATAGATAAAGTTCTTTTCTACCTGAGAAGACGTGAGCAGTACTGCCACAGCGAAATTTTTGCTGAAGTTGAGCCAGACCCGTCGTTTGATACCGTCATGCGCGGCGTCGAGGCCATGAAGAAATTCCAGCCTGACGTCATAATTGCAGTCGGCGGCGGTTCGGCGATGGACGCTGCGAAGGGCATGTGGCTCTTGTATGAGCATCCGGACATAGACTTCAAGGGCATGAGACTTAAATTCATGGATATCCGCAAACGTGCTTTCCAATTCCCGGAGCTTGGCAAAAAGTGCAAGATGGTCTGCATACCGACAACCTCTGGTACAGGCAGTGAGGTCACAGCTTTCGCAGTTATCACCGATAAGACAAACAACATCAAATATCCTCTCACCGACTACTCCCTGACACCGGATGTCGCTATTGTTGACCCGCAGTTTGTTCTCACAATGCCGAAGTCAACTACGGCGGATACCGGTATGGACGTTCTGACACATGCTATTGAAGCCTATGTTTCCGTCCTCGCATCCGATTATACAGACGGCCTTGCGCTGCGTGCCATTGAGCTGGTATTTGAGTACCTGCCCAAGGCCTATGACAACGGAGCTGACCGCAAGGCCCGCGAAAAGATGCACAACGCTTCCTGCATAGCTGGTATGGCGTTTACCAACGCATTCCTCGGGCTGAACCACTCCATGGCTCACAAGCTGGGCGGCGAGTATCATATTCCTCACGGAAGGGCAAACGCTATCCTCCTGCCGTATGTAATCGAATACAACGCGTCAAAACCGACGAAATACACAAGCTGGCCGAAATATGAGTATTATGTAGCACCTGAGCGCTATGCTGAAATTGCAAAGCATGTAGGTCTGCCGGCCAGAACTACAGAAGAGGGCGTCGCTTCTCTTATCAAAGCAATCCGCGATATGATGCGCCATATGAACATGCCGATGTCCATAAAAGAGTGCGGCGTTGATGAAAAATCGTTCATGGCCAACGTCGATGCCCTTGCCGACAAGGCTTTCGCCGACCAGTGCACAACCGCTAACCCGCGTCTGCCGCTCGTCAGCGAAATTGCAGAAATCTACAAGAAAGCCTATTACGGCAAAGAGTAATAAACCTGTGTTTTATAAAACAGTCCCACGATTCACGTGATCGTGGGACTGTTTGTTTCAAAATAATTAATTTGTACCGAAGGGAGCTTAAAAAGAGCAGGAATCCTTGCAGACGGATTTATAAGAAACAGTTTGGCAAAGGTACTCTTTATTATTTCAAAATAAAAAGGGACAAAAAAATAAGACGGCGGCTGCTTTGGCAGCCGCCGCATTGTTTCAAATTCATATATTATGTCTTAGGGGAATACCATATATGTCTGATTATTTTTGTTATCTGCGGTTTCCCGCAAATTGCCGGTAAATATAATTACTTTTTATGCTCTTTCGCAGCTTTGACAAAAGAAGCAAACAACGGGTGGGGCCTGTTGGGACGTGATTTAAACTCAGGATGGAACTGAACGCCAATGAACCACGGATGATCCGGCAGCTCGATAATCTCAACCAGCTTTGAGTCCGGAGATATGCCGGCTATTTTAAGTCCAGCCTTTACAAAATCGTCGCGGTAGGCATTGTTGAACTCATATCTATGCCTGTGGCGCTCATATATAAGCTCATCATTGTAGATTTCGCGGCAGCGAGAGCCTTCCACCAGCTTGCAGGGATACAATCCAAGCCTCATTGTGCCGCCTTTATTGGTTATTTCTTTCTGCTCCGGCATAAGGTCAATTACCGGATACTCGCACTCATCGTCGAATTCGCCGGAATTGGCGCCCTTGAACTTCAGCACTGAGCGGGCATACTCGATGACCGCCATCTGCATACCGAGGCAGATTCCGAAATACGGCACCTTGTTCTCGCGGGCATATTTTGCTGACAATATCATGCCTTCGATGCCTCTGTCGCCAAAACCTCCCGGAACGAGGATACCGTCGCAGTCCCCGAGAAGTGAAGAAACAGTCTCAGGCGTGATATCCTCACTGCTTATCCATTTTATCTCTACTTTAGCGTTGTTATAGATACCCGCGTGGCACAGTGATTCGGCAACAGACAGATAAGCGTCATGCAGCTCCACGTATTTTCCGACAAGAGCTATTTTGACTTTATCTTGTGCCTTCTTATATCTTGTGACCATGTCTGTCCAATCCGCAAGGTCAGGCTTGCGGTTTTCAAGGTCGAGATGATAGCAGACAGATTCCGCAAGCCCCTCTTTTTCAAGCATAAGAGGAACTTCGTAAAGCACTGGTGCATTGAGATTCTGGATAACATCCTGCGGGCGGACATTGCAGAACAGGCTCAGCTTTTCGCGCATTTCCTCCGGAATAGGCTGATTGCTGCGGCAAACGATTACGTTTGGCTGAATACCGAGGGACAGCATCTCCTTTACACTGTGCTGAGTCGGTTTTGATTTGAGTTCGCCTGAACCATAAATATAAGGCACAAGTGTGACGTGTATGAACATCGCATTTTTGTGCCCTACTTCTTTGGCTGCCTGCCTTATTGCTTCCAAAAAGGGGAGCGATTCAATATCGCCGACTGTGCCGCCGATTTCAGTGATAACGATATCAGTACCGCCGCTCTTTCCGACTCTGTAGATCCTTTCCTTAATTTCATTTGTAATGTGCGGAATAACTTGAACAGTTCCGCCAAGATAGTCGCCGCGGCGCTCCTTTGTGATAACACTCCAATATATTTTACCAGTCGTTACGTTGCTGTTGACTGAAAGGTTTTCGTCGACAAAACGCTCATAGTGTCCAAGGTCAAGGTCCGTTTCAGCCCCATCGTCAGTGACGAATACTTCACCGTGCTGATAAGGGCTCATTGTACCCGGGTCAACATTTATATATGGATCAAATTTCTGTATAGTAACGCGGTAGCCTCTTGCTTTGAGCAAGCGTCCGAGCGAAGCAGCAGTGATTCCTTTGCCCAGTCCTGAAACAACACCGCCTGTGACAAAAATATATTTTACCGGCATTTCGGTACCCCCTCCGAAACTCTGTTAAATGAAATAATCATACTTAACTATTTTAGCCGTTTTATAATGTCAGGTCAAGTAAAATTAACTCGCTTTTTGCTTCAATTGCGAACTTTTTAAATTTCCCTGACCGTAATATGTACCATTAGAAAACGCAGTATCGGACTTTACAACTAGTATTGCATTTGTTATAATATAACGTACCGCTTTATAAAAGCATTTTAAAATCGTTTTGATTTTTGGTTTAATTTAATATGCGCTCGTAGCTCAGTTGGATAGAGCATCAGACTCCGACTCTGAAGGCCGCAGGTTCAATTCCTGTCGAGCGCACCACCGGCTAGCGCCGGGGCAGGACGCGCACTTTACTTTTGTGAAGTGCGTTTTCTTTATTTGCCCGCGGTTATGCCTCTTATCTAAACGGCACCCTATTTGGTAACGGCTGGCGCCGGGGCAGGACGCGCTTTTACCTTTGCCCGCGGTTTTACATATTATCTAAACTATACCTTATTTCGCACTGGCTGGCGCCGGGTATTCCGAGGCAATACCAGTTGCTCAAAAAAGTGTACTGAAGAATGAAATAACAAAGTTTTTTAAGGGAGCAGAATTAATACAGTTCACAGGTCGAATGACTTGGCGGACTGCGTTTTTTGCATCTTTCCGCATCTATTTAAATATAGTATTAATTAATTTTGTTTTTATATTGCGTAGGTGTGCTGCCGTTGTACTGTTTAAAAATGCGGTTAAAGTAACTTACTGAGCCAAATCCCAGACTGTTTGCAATGTCAGTTACAGAAAACTTTTGAGATTTCAGCAGTTCTTCCGCACGATGAATTTTAATTGCATTGCAGAAATCAACAAAGGATTGTCCAATTGTTTTTTTGAAAGTTCGGCTGAAATAAGCGTAACTCATGCCTGCCATTTTAGCTGCATCCTTCATACTTAGTTTTTCCTCTGGATTCTTAACGATTCTGTTTAAGACATTTTGGAGCTGCAACACATCAGTGAAGTCGCAGCCATCTTCAACAATGGCTAAATATTTATTTTCCAACAAATAAACCAACAGACTAAGTGTCAATGAATTTAGTTTCCATTCATATTCCGGTGAATATTCGATTTTCCTATTTTCATCTTCTAATGGTGTAACGAAAACTGGGACTATTTTTACGATTTCCAACAATAAGCGCTCTAACTCGCTATTTTTTTCTACTATAAGGATGCAGTTATGCTCCAATTTATTTGTGGGGAATAAAAGTGAGTTTTTTTTCAGTGTAAACGCATTTTTGTTCAGAAAGTTATAGCCAAATTGAACTACTAAATTTTTGCTTTGGCCATTGCCGTATGAACCGTGCACACACAGCGGCGGTTTAACCAGCAGACAATTGTTAGGGGTTTCTATTTTTTCGCTGTTTATTTGGTAAATGCCACTGCCTTCGAACAAATATTCAATTTCAAAAAAAGAATGGCAATGGTTTGGAAATCCACTAGCTTCTTCACGTATCCCGTTAGCATAGACACAACCGCTTACATTGATCTCAGCGGGATTCTCACCGCTTTGAAGTGTTTCTTGATAAATCATATGTGGTTGCTCCCCTTTAATAGGATTTGTATGAAGTGCTTTTCACAGTTCATCTACCTGTACGAAATTATATATCAAACTGTTTTTATACTCAATAAATACAAAACTATATATGAGCGCCGTGTAATATTGGCGCGAAAGTTTTTAAATATATTTATACATTCCATAATAGATAAACTGTTCATTAGCACCCAACTACACCAATTAATAATAACATGTTCGTATTTTGAAAGTGAATGTTTATTTTTTGAATTGATTTGAGGAAATTTAATTATTATAATACAATAAAAAATAATAAATATGTTCAAAAGAAGGACAATTTATTTAGAAAATTTGACAAAGGACTTCGAAATAATCATTCAAATGGGAGGTGTCTTACGCTAATGCGTAGGTCACCTTTTTATTAAATTTAAATGGCCTTATTGTGATTACATTATATAAATAAGCAGCAAATACAATGGGGAATATAGGAGCGTTTAATATGAAAGTATTCAGTTGCAATTTGTGGGAAGCCGGAGAATATGAGTATCCTATGGCGTGCGGGTTTATTCCGACCATACACGGTTACCTTCACGAAGAAAATACAGCGGTCAGGCCTTGCATGCTGGTAGTGCCGGGCGGGGGGTATTTTTTGGTTTCTCCAACCGAGGCAGAAATAGTTGCTTTAAGGTTTTATAAAGAGGGGTACAATGCTTTTGTCTGCACATACACCACCAATCCGCTAAATGCTGTGCCATTAAAAAAACAGCCCATGAAAGATTTATCCAGAGCGATTCGCTATATACGCAAAAATGCCTCAGAATTTCATATTGACCCCAATAAGGTCATAGTGTGCGGCTTTTCCGCAGGGGGCCATCTTTGCGGGAGTGTTTGTGTGCACTATGATGACATTGAGGATCCGAATCCTATATATTCCGCGATATCAAATCGCCCGGACGCGGCTATTCTTTCCTATCCCGTTATTACGTCGGGGGAAAAAGCGCATAGGGATTCTTTTTGTTTCCTGCTTGGCGCTGATGCGACACAGGCCGAACTAAATTATATGTCGCTTGAAAAGCATGTAACAAAGAATACACCGCCATGTTTTATATGGCATACGGCCACGGATGAACTGGTTCCAGTGGAAAACAGTTTTTTGTTTGCAGAGTCCTGCAAAGACAACGGCGTTCCATTTGCGCTCCATATTTTCTCGGACGGACCACATGGATTATCGCTGTCAAACCGCGATTGGGCGGCTGGGAAATTCGGAGAACACTATACATTTGCACAAATGAAAAAAACGGTTGAGAAGATTCAAGATAACGAAATTTCTGTACCAGATTCGGTAAGAGATCATTTGATTGACGTACTTTCAGATGTTGTCCCCAAAATAAAGCCATATCAGGAAGTGGCAATCTGGCCGGAACTTGCTTGTAACTGGCTGAATGAGATATTCCAAAAAAGAGTGTAAAAAGACTGCCCTTATACACTTTAATATGGGACCCGCATGAATGTATTTGTGCAGAATTCATGCGGTTTTTTGTTCTTATGCAAAAATAAATATAATTTTTTTAAATGCGGTGCCGTTTTATTTTAATATAAAAAATGATATGATTAATCTTAAGTTGTCCTTATGAACCGATGGAAGAAACGCGCGTTGATTTTTGGGGAGGGGCAAAATGAAATCGATAAAGAAACCGAAGAGAATCAAATTACCGAATAAACTATCGATTAAAATTCCGTTGGCCTATTTCATTGTCATCATTGTTACGGTTGCCTTTAGCTCCGCAGTTCTAAATAAGATAAATTCTGATTCTGCACAAAAAAAGGTCAGTGAGGCATCCTTTAAAACAATTACTTCCATTAAGACAAACGTGGACTTAATGATTGAGAATGTTGATAACTATTCCAAAATGATGCTTTCAGACAGCAACTTGCAGAGCCTGCTTAAGGAGGGGAATGTATACTCCAATTTGCAGACACAGGCTAAAGTGAGCAAATATATTTATAATCTCATTATGGCGGAACCGGTTATCGACTCGGTCTACATTTTCGATAACAATGGAAGTTCAGGAAACTGCTTTTATGTGGGCCAACAAGCCCCTCCGACGCTTGTAAAAAGTAGTATAAAAGATGCGTCATGGTATACAGAAGCGATAAAAAACAATGGGAAATACATATTGCGGATAAATGGCGGCGGAATTTTTTCAAACAGCAGAGGAAATTATGTTTCTTTCATCCGCCTTATCCGCGATGTGAATACAGCAAGTAATTTGGGTATGATGATAATCAATATACCTGAAAGTGCATTTGTCCAGTCTTACGAAGAAGTTGTAGAAGAGAATTCTTTACAAGTGGTTATCTTGGATGAACAAAACAATATTATTGCTCCCAATATATCTGATAAAACATCAGATAATAAAAGTATGGATTTTTTTAAGAACGTGCTTTCAAAAAATATTGATAACATGCAGCAGAAGCTTTCGCATGACAGCATCGATTATATGAAAATTAGTGACAATTCTCAAAAATACATAATTTCATATCTGACAGACGAGAACACCGGTTGGAAATATATTTCGATTATTCCGCATAATGCTATAAAAACCGAGAATAATTCAATGTTTTTTCTTACAGTGCTTTTCATACTTATTAACGGTGTAATTTTCTTTGTCAGTTCTTTTTTGATTTCAAAGAGCACTATAACGCCAATTCACCAACTCTTGCACTCCATGAAAAAAGTCAATGAAGGCAATTTCTGTGAAATCACAATCAAGCCGAACAATGACGAGTTCCAGCAACTGTTTGACGGTTACAATGCCATGATTAGACAAATAAACCAACTACTTGAACGGGTTATAGAGGAGCAGAAAACTATACGAAAAGCTGAACTGTATACCCTTCAAGCGCAAATAAAACCGCACTTTTTATATAATATACTGGATTCTATTGCTTCTCTTGCTATTTCTGGGGAGACTGAACAGGTATGTAATCTCGTCGAATCTCTTGGAAATTATTATCGCATCAGTGTCAGCAAGGGCAAAGAAGTTATTACAGTTGGCGAAGAAATCGAGATGGTGCGGAATTACCTAAATATACAGAAAATCCGCTATCAGGATCTCTTTGAAGTGGAATATCACGTTGACGAATCTTGCTTGGAGTACCCGATTTTAAAGCTTGTTTTGCAGCCGCTTGTAGAAAATTCGCTCTATCATGGTATCCGCCAAAAGGGAACGCCCGGTATTATCATCATTACAGTGCGGGAAGTAGAAAATAAGATTTGTTTGTCAGTTGAAGACGACGGTGTTGGCATGACAAAAGAGCAAATAGATATGATTATGACTGACGGAACAAACGATCAAGGCAAGAGCTTTGGACTGCGCGGAACAATAAAACGTCTTCAGATTTTTTATGGAGACGAAAATTGTATAAAAATCGAAAGTGAGCCGAATAAAGGGACAAAAATTACACTGATGATTCCAAGGGGGAGCATAAACCGTGGAGAATCTTAAGGTATTGATTGTGGATGATGAGTATTTAATACGCAATCTTCTGAAAAAGCGTATTAATTGGGAAGAATATGGAATGACCATTGTCGGCGAAGCCTCCAATGCACATCAAGCTTTGGATATGGTGGATGAATTAGTACCAGACATTATCTTTACAGACATCTGTATGCCTTTTATCGATGGAATCGAATTCAGCAGAATGGTGATTGAGAAGTATCCTGAAATCAAAATTGTTATCGTTACCGGATATGACGAATTTGAATTTGCAAGAAAAAGCGTAAAGCTCGGCATTGCTGATTTTATCTTAAAACCAATCAGAGTCTCGGAACTTATTAACGTTATAAACAGGCTGAAGAAGAAAATTTATGAAGAACGTGACCGAAACAAGGAGTTCGAAAAACTAAAACAAGAATTTAAGCAGAGCCTGCCTTTCTTGAGAGAGAAATTTTTAAACCGGTTGATTTTGCAGCCTCTTCCAGAGCAGGAAATCTCGGATAAATGCGCGTATTATAACATTCCGCTTGCTGACGGAAAGGGAAATTATCAAGTCGCGGTTATTGAAATTATGCTCCCGAAGGAAGAACAGACAGAAGAACAGTCCATATTGCTGACAATGGAATGCAGAAAAAAGGTGGAAACGTTTTTTCATGATACAGAAAACGCTATTTTTACAGATGGAAAGAATCGGATAGTTATAATAACTAATGATGATAGCAAGAATTTCCCTGATAGCTGTGAATTACTAAAAACCAATTTAATCAATTCCTATAAATGCTTTGTTTGCATCGGAATTGGCAGCAAACATAAAAAGCTCAGCGACATTTACCTTGGTTACAAAGAAGCGTGTCATGCGCTGAATTATAAAGTGATTGTAGGCAAAAATCAGGTCGTATGCTATGAGGATGTCATTGAGTTAGGAAAGCAACGTTATTACCCAAATGAAGATTTACTGGAGAAATTGCATTTTTATATCTGCGCAGGTTCTGCGGAGCATGCCGGGGATGTGTTAAACAAAATTTTAAGCAGGCCTTTCTCCAATATCAGTCAGCTCCGCCTGGCAGCTATGGATATAATTATGCAGTGCCAGTATGCGGCCATTGAGCAAAGGGCAGACGAAGACAATACCATTAATAAAGAGACTTTGGCTGCAATATTGCTCTCTGATAATCTTCCGGATCTCAAAAAAAATCTTGAGGAATTTGTCATCAACTTATCTAATTCCATCAATCATAAGAATAATGTCAAAGCAGGTAATTTAGTCGCACAGGTTAAAGATTACATAGAAAAGAATTTGTCCGATCCCAATTTGGGGCTTGCCAGCACTGCTTCCGCCTTCTATGTCAGTCCGGGTCATTTGGGAAGGCTGATGAAAAAAGAAACCGGACAGACATTTGTGGAGTATCTGACGAATATCCGGTTAAAAAAGGCAGAGATGCTTTTAAAAACAACAGAGTTAAAAGGATACCAAATCGGCGAGATGGTGGGCATCAGCGATCCGCATTATTTTAGTATTCTGTTTAAAAAGAATTTAGGCAAATCAATCAATGAATACCGGAATGGTAATAAATTATGATGTTTGAATTGTGAAATAATTATGTTTTTTTTGTGAATGTATTATGAATTCTATTTAACTTACAATAAAGGTACAAAATCTCAAGGAGGTTCGAATCATGAAAAAGGTTCTCAAAGGCACAGCATGCGTTCTTTTAGCGCTGAGCTTAATGGCCAGTGTAACAGCATGCTCCAAGGGTTCCAATTCATCAACGACTTCCGGTACTTCCGGTGGCAAAATCACGTTGACCCTCTGGGACCAGTCAGTTGGTGAAACGGATCCTGCTGCAAAACTTTTGCCAGAGATCGTAAAGGAATGGAATGAAAAACATCCGAATGTTCAGGTAACACGTAACGGGACGTCGGGTGAGCAGTATAAGACAAAGATTAAAACCGCTTTGGCTGCAAATGAAGCTCCCGATGTTTTCTACGGTTTTGGCGGCGGCAGCTTTATGCAGCCATACATAGTGGGCGGCAACTGCCTTGTTTTGGATGATTATCTCTCACAAGATACCTTAAGTAAACTGCGCCCCGGTATGATAGAGCGCTGCAAAGTAAACGGCAAGATTTACACACTTCCTGGCGTCACACATATTGCAAACCTTTATGTAAACACATATTTGTTCGATAAGGCAGGAGCAAAAGTTCCTACCAACTATGAAGAACTTCTTGATGCAGTTAAGAAGCTCAAGGCTGCTGGCATTACACCTGCGGTACTTGGCGAAAAAGACCGTTGGCCGGGCATGTATTGGTTTGATATCATTGCAATGCGCCAGGCTGGTAATGCTGCTTGCATCGAAGCCTTCAAAGATCCGAAGAAGTTTGACTCACCTGACTTTATCGAAGCTGCGAGAAAACTTCAGGAACTGGCAAAAGCCGGTCTCTTTAACAGCAGCATGTTCAGCATGAGCTATGATGAAATGCTTAATGCGTACAATAACGAGCAAGGCGCTATGATGTTCCAGGCTAACTGGGTAAATGCCGGTATTGAAGACAGCTCTTCCAAGACAAAAGGCCATGTCAAAGTTGTAGTCTTCCCGGTATTTTCTGACGGTAAAGGTAAAGCATCCGAGTTCTTTGGCGGCACCGTAGATGGCTACTATGTCAGCGCTAACACAAAGAGCCCGAAAGATGCAGTTGAATTCCTCACATATTTGAGCGAACAGCTCGGTAAAAGAGGCTATCTTGCAGGTGGCGGACTCCCGTGCTGGGATACAACTGGACTGGATACCTCCTCACTGTCTGAGCTGGATAGGACAGATGCAAAACTGCTTGATACTGGGACATCCTTCATTACTTGGTGGGACAATATTTTCCCTGCTGAGTCTGCTGAGACACACAAGAATTTGATTGCTGAACTTTTGGCAAACAAGATCACTCCTCAAGATTTCTGCAAGCAAATGGCTCAGCTCAAACCAACTGAATTGGCATTCTGATAATTGCCAAAACTTTAAAGCTTATAAGATTATAAACTGTAGGGATGTGGTCATGGTTTTTTACCAGGACCACATCTTTTATAGGAGAGCTATTTATGAATTCCGTTTTTTCTAATAAAAAGGCAATCTGTATCTTTATGATTCCAACCATGCTTATATTCGTCGTAATTGTTTTCGTTCCGATTTTGATTTCCAGTTACTACAGCCTATTGGATTGGAACGGAGTAGGCGCTGGTAAATTTATTGGACTTCAGAACTATGTTGAAATGTTTACCAGTCCTCGTGCACTGAATTCTATTAAAAACTCTTGCCTCTTTGCGCTTGTGTCTATCTTTATACAGCTGCCGATTTCACTTTTCCTTGCTTTGATATTGGCAAACGGCGTTAAAGGAGAAGGGTTTTACCGTACTGTATACTTCATTCCTGTTCTTATTTCTACAGTTGTTATTGCCCAGCTGTGGTCAAAAATCTACAACGCAGATTATGGCCTTTTAAATCAACTGCTTAAGGCTATTGGCTTAGGTTCACTTGCACAGGACTGGCTTGGTCAGACGGAAACTGCCCTTGGTGCATCTTTTGTGCCGACTTTGTGGCAGTATGTGGGCTATCACATGCTTCTGATGTATGCAAGTGCAAAGTCGATATCAAAGGATGTTATCGAAGCGGCAAGGATTGACGGCGCCACTTCAACGCGTATTGCATTTTCTATCATGATTCCGCTGATGAAGCCCATGTTGAAAGTATGCTTGATTTTCTCTCTGATCGGCTCATTTAAAGTCTTTGACCTTGTTTATGTATTAACTAAAGGCGGACCGTTCTTCACGACAGAAGTACCAAGTACACTCATGTATACGACGATATTTGATACTTATCGCTATGGCTACGGCAGTGCGATATCAGTATTTATTATCGTCGAATGTTTGGTATTTACTTTGTTAATAAATAAATTCTTTAAAACTGAAGATTAAGGTGATATAATAATGAGTGTACATGCGAAAAAAACTAAATCAACAAAAAGGATGATAGGGAAGGTCATATTGCAGATATTCCTTATCATCGTGGCGGTTATCCAAATATATCCGATAATCTGGCTTGCATTTTTCTCATTAAAGGATAACAGTGAAATTTTTGGTGGTAATATTGCTGGGTTTCCAAGGCATTGGCTTTGGAGCAATTACAACTTTGCTTTAACAAATGGAAAGGTTCTAACATACTTCATCAACAGCGTTTTAGTAACTGCTGCTACTATTTTATTGGTGCTAATCCTTTCAACTATGTCCGCCTATGCTATAACCAGGATGAAATGGAAGCTGAGCAAAGCATCCTTGAATCTAATTTTGCTCGGTTTGATGGTGCCGATTCACGCCGCTTTGCTTCCTTTGTTTGTGGTGTTAAGAAACTTGAAAATGCTCAACAGCTATTGGGCATTGATAATTCCTTATGTCGCATTTGGTATCCCATTTGCGGTTCTTATTCTTACAAGTTTCTTCAGCACTATACCAAGAGAATTGGAAGAGGCTGCTGTTATTGACGGCTGCGGAATCTACAGGACCTATTTCCTAATCATCCTTCCTCAGGTTCGTTCAGGAATTGCAACGGTGGCTATTTTCACATATCTTTCGTCGTGGAATGAACTTATGTTCGCGGTCACATTCATCAACAATCAAGAGTTCCAGACACTTACAGTCGGCATGATGTCCATGGTAGGTACCTACATTACACAATGGGGCGTTGTCGGCGCAGGTTTGATGATCGCTACTATCCCGACGTTGATAATTTATCTGTTATTCAGTAGGCAAGTCCAGGAAAGCATGATTGCTGGCGCAATCAAAGGATAAACGCCCATTTTATTATTAAAAAATCAAAAGGGGGATCCTCTCATGAGCCGCATCATTGTACAATCCCAGAAAAAGCTTAGCAAAATCAACAGAAACATCTATGGACATTTCTCCGAACATCTTGGCCACTGCATTTATGGCGGTATTTATGTCGGAGAAAACTCAAAAATTCCCAATATTGACGGTATACGTACCGACGTAGTAGAAGCACTGAAACACATTAAAATTCCTGTGTTGAGATGGCCAGGCGGTTGTTTTGCGGATGAATACCATTGGAAAGACGGTATTGGTCCCAAAGAGAACCGTAAAAAGATGGTTAATACCAACTGGGGCGGAGTTGTTGAGGATAACTCCTTTGGAACACATGAATTCATGGAACTTTGCCAATTGCTTGGCTGCGAGCCGTATATAAACGGCAATTTGGGTTCCGGAACTGTTCAGGAAATGAGTGAATGGGTAGAGTATCTGACTTTTCCGGGCCAATCTCCTATGGCTGACCTGCGTCGCAAAAACGGTAGAGACGAACCGTGGAAAGTTAAGTATTTCGCCGTTGGCAACGAAAACTGGGGCGGCGGCGGAAATATGACGCCGGAGTATTATGCCAATTTGTATCGCCATTACCAAACGTTCCTTAAAAATTACGGAGACAATAAACTATATAAAATCGCCTGTGGCCCAGGTGAAGACGATTATGCATGGACCGATACGGTAATGAGATTGGCGGGCAAGTATATGAATGCCATCTCCTTGCACTATTATACCGTACCCGGCATTTTCGATATCAAAAAAGGCAGTGCGCTCGAATTTGACGAAAAAGAGTACTATATAACTCTGAAAAAGGCATTAAGAATCGACGAGTTAATAACAAAGCACCTGCAGATTATGGATAGATATGACCCAGAGCACAAAGTTGACCTTATAGTTGACGAATGGGGCACATGGTACGATGTTGAACCCGGTACAAACCCAGGCTTCCTGTATCAGCAAAACACGATGCGCGATGCGCTTGTGGCAGCCCTGACGTTGAATATCTTTAATCATCACAGTGACCGTATCACAATGGCAAATATTGCACAGACAGTTAATGTACTGCAGGCTGTCATTCTTACAAACGGCGAGAAAATGATTTTGACGCCTACCTATCATGTATTTGACATGTATAAATCCCATCAGGATGCTATGCTGGTCGAATCCAGTGTTCAGACAAACTATATTGGTGTCGATGAAGTAAAAATTCCTCAAATCAGTGTTTCCGCATCTGTTGATGACAATAATCATCTGAATATAACAGTTGCTAATACTTCCATGGACAAAACAGATTCAACAGAGTGCTTTATATTTGATAAGGAAATTACTGCTGTTTCCGCATCGATCTTAACTGGCAAAATGAATGCTCATAATACTTTTGAACAGCCTGACAATGTTCATATACAAAAGTTCGATGATATTACAATTTGCGACGGAAAACTGAAATTTGAAATGCCGCCTTGCAGTGTCGTTAAAATTGAGGTTCAGTAAAAATAACGCCTTCAGCGTTTTGCAAGGCCCTACACTTGAGCGGACACTTAATATACTGTGCATAGCACAATATTTCATTCTATATTTACCCTCTCTTTTATATCATTAGCGCGAATGTGGCCGGGGTATTTACATTCGCGCAAAAGGGAAAAAGAGGGCCTGCCACCGGATTTTCGGTGGCAGGCCCTCTTGCTTTTTGGTAGAAAAATTGCATAAAAGATGACCCCGTCAACTCTAAATTGAATTGACGGGGATAATTATTTTGATGTTTTGCGATGGAGTTTTCGCATTGTCTCGTCGCTTTTTCGCTTTCATCTAATGGTTTGCGGGACTTTTTATTTGGTTGCTGCTCATGAACTCATCCGCGCATATATTTATACACATACCGCCCAGCCCATATATGATTAACGTATTGAAAAATTTTGAGGTCATATTTTTTAAAATCCGGTAGGTCTACTATAGATCTACTTTTCACTTTTTGAACAAGAATGAAATATTTAAAATGTAATAAAAATCCCGCAAAGCTAATAAAATCTTGCTTTGCGGGGTTTCTAATTTGGTGGGCGCTAAGGAACTCGAATCCCTGACCCTTCGCACGTCAAGCGAATGCTCTACCAGCTGAGCTAAGCGCCCATATCTTTTGTTTTTGCTGCCGTGTCAGACAGCTTCTATATTATACAATGCTTTTTTTAAAAAAGCAATAGTTAAGTGCAATTTTTAAAAAATTTTTTTACCGTAATTTTTTGGGGCACTATTTGCCCGTCCGCTCCGTATTACATTGCGTTTGAGCGGTTTATGCCGGATTAAACTTTAAAGACAACGATGACGGAAATTTGCCGGCATGCAGCGTATAATATTTGTATAGCAGCAGGTTGCTATATACGGCACATTTATTTTGATGAATTATTGCAACGTCCTTTTTTATTTGACATAGTCCTTGTCTTAACGCTAAAATAATAAGAAGGGCAAAATTAATATTTTTATGCGGAGGAACATAGTGAACGAACATGATAGCATTGATTACACTTTAAAAGTCAAGGAACTAAACGACAATAGATCTGCAAAAAACGGCAGGAAACCGCTTGCCTTTATCCATACCTACGGATGCCAGCAGAATGTGAGCGACAGCGAGCATATCGCGGGATTGCTTTCCCAGATGGGCTTTGAGTTTACCGACGATGTAAAAAAAGCCGACCTTGCGCTTTATAACACCTGCGCAGTGAGGGAACACGCCGAGCAAAGGGTATTCGGCAATATCGGCGCGCTGAAAGGCATAAAAGACCGCAATCCGGATATGATTATCGCCGTCTGCGGCTGCATGACGCAGCAGAAGCAGGTTGCGGAGAAGTTTAAGCGCAGTTACCCATATGTGGACCTTGTTTTCGGAACCCATGCGCTGCCAAAGCTTCCAGAGATGCTGTATAACGTAATGACAAAGGGACGGGTTTTTGAGCTCGGTGGCGAGGACGTTGTCACTGAAGGCATTCCTGTCCGCCGTGACAGCAAGTTCAAGGCATGGCTTCCCGTAATGTACGGGTGCAACAATTTTTGCACCTACTGTATAGTCCCATATGTCCGGGGGCGCGAGCGCAGCAGGACTACTGAAGCCATTATGGATGAAGCAAAAAAACTGGTTGCGGACGGAGCGCGGGAAATTACGCTGCTCGGTCAGAACGTCAATTCATATGGGAAAGACTTGGGAGGCACCATTAATTTTTCGCAACTGCTCCGGAAAATAAATGCCATTGAAGGCGATTTTTTAATAAGGTTTATGACGTCTCACCCTAAGGACGCTACTTCGGAGCTGTTTGACACGATGGCGGAATGTGAAAAAGTGGCGAAGCACCTTCACTTGCCGTTCCAATCGGGCAGCAACCGTATTCTCAAGCTGATGAACAGACGTTACACAAAGGAAAAATACCTTAGTCTTATACAAGAAGTAAAAGAAAAAGTCCCGGGAATATCGCTGACCAGCGATGTTATTGTAGGTTTCCCAGGGGAAACATATGAAGATTTTTGCGAAACCCTTGATGTTGTGCGCCAAGTGGAATTTGACAATCTGTTTACTTTTATTTATTCGAAAAGGGAAGGTACGCCTGCCGCGAAGATGGAGGACCCGGTTACCCATGAGGAAAAGACGAAATGGATGGCGGAACTTCTTGCGGTTCAGGAAGAGATTTCGGCGCGCAATATGGCGAAGCGTGTCGGGAGAACCGAGCGGGTACTCTGCGAAAATGTCAAGGACGGCACGGTTTTCGGGCGCACAAATGAGAATCTCGTCGTCAGGTTTGACGGTGACGAAAGCCTGCTGGGCAAGTTTGTAAACGTCAAGATAACGCGGTCTGACCGTTCAGCCTTATTTGGCGAACTGCAGAACATTTAAAGAATTTTGCGGAACTGTCGCCAAAAAGGATTATAATAAAAGAGTATGATTTGATACAAACGATATTTACGGAGGAAATACAATGGGAGTAATAGAGAAAGCACGCGAACTTGGAGAAGCACTTTTGGCCGATGAAAGGTGCATACGTCTCCAGAATGCCAAGGCGGCCAACGATGCAGACCCGGAGCTGCAAAATCTTATCGGTGAATTTAATCTTAAGAAATTTCAGCTCAACAATGAGTTTAATAAAAAACCGGAAGAGCAAAGCAAGGAAAAGATTGAGCAATATCAGAAAGAGCTAAAGGATATTTACGGCAAAATAATGGCAACAGAAGGCATGAAGGAATATGCTGCTGCCAAAAAGGATGTTGACGAGCTTTTAAGCCACATCAACAGCATTATCCAAATGAGCATAACGGGCGAAGTGGATGGCGGCGGCTGCGGCGGCAACTGTTCTGCCTGCGGAGGCTGTCACTGATTTTAGGTTTTGCGCAGTCATTTAAAACATTCTGAAAGGACTGGTTGTGAGAATGTCTGAGATGACGCCGATGATGCGTCAGTATTTGAAAATAAAGGAAAAGCATAAGGATGAAATCCTGTTTTTCCGTCTCGGCGATTTCTACGAGATGTTTTTCGACGACGCTGACATAGCCGCAAGGGAACTTGAATTGACGCTGACAGGGAAGGACTGCGGCCTTGAAGAACGCGCGCCTATGTGCGGTATACCCTATCACAGTTGCGAGAGCTATATAGCAAGGCTGCTTGCAAAAGGATATAAAGTTGCCATCTGCGAACAGACGGAAGACCCGGCATTGGCGAAAGGCCTTGTCCGGCGTGAAATCGTCAGGGTAATTACGCCCGGCACTGTCATTGAAGGCAGCATGCTTGATGAAGCGAAGAACAACTTCCTTGCGAGCATTTATGTGAGCGGCAATAAAGCAGGAATCTGTTTTGCTGATGTTTCAACCGGTGAGGCATATGTGACGCTGGTCGAATCAGACGACATTGCAACCCGTATCAACAATGAAAACGGGCGGTATATGCCGAGCGAAGCAATCATAAACAATGAGTGCGCTGCGCTCAAGGGTGCCACCGCCTTTTTGAAAGAAAAAATCAACTGCACCGTCAACGTGTTTGATGACGACAGATACGACAGTTCTCCTGAGCCGCTGCTTAAGCAGTTTAATAAGGAAACCCTTGAGGAAATAGGCCTTGAGGGCAAGCCCGAGACGGTCATGGCGATGAACGCCTTGCTCAGTTATCTCAAGGATACCCAGATTAACGGGCTTGAGCGGCTCGACACGATTTATTACTACAGCGAAGAACAGTATATGCGCCTCGATTTGTCAACGAGGCGCAATCTTGAGCTGTGTGAAACCATGCGCGGCAGGGAGAAGCGCGGTACGCTGCTGTGGGTGCTCGACAAGACAAAAACAGCTATGGGGAAAAGGCTTCTGCGCACATGGATAGAGCAGCCGCTTTTAAACTGCGCAGAGATTGTACGGCGCCATAACGCTGTGGGTGAGCTTGTCAGCGATTCTATTATGCGGGCTGACCTTGCCGACGGGCTTACAGGTGTTTATGACCTCGAGCGCCTGATGACGCGCATAGTTTACGGTTCCGCAAACGCGAGAGAGTTGAGGAGCCTCGCCCAGACGGCGGAAAAGCTGCCGTCGATAAAAGAGAGGATGGCAGGCGTCAATTCTCAGCTTCTGAAAGAGATTTATGCTGGAATTGACCCGCTTCAGGATGTTTTCAAGCTTATCGACGATTCAATCGTGGAAGACCCGCCGGCTCTGCTCAAAGAGGGCGGCATAATCAAGGACGGGTATAACGCCGAGGTGGACGAGCTTAGGGAAGCAATGACGAACGGCCATGGCTTCTTAGCAAAAATAGAGGCCGCCGAACGCGAAAAGACCGGTATTAAAAACCTAAGAATTGGCTATAACCGTGTATTCGGCTATTACATAGAAGTCACAAAATCCAACCTGTCACAGGTGCCGGATTATTATATAAGAAAGCAGACGCTGACTAACTGTGAGCGCTACATTACGCAGGAGCTGAAAGAGCTTGAAAGCCGCGTACTCGGCGCACAAGAGCGGATAAAACAGCTCGAGTTCCAGCTTTTTGACGAGGTGCGCAAAAAGGTTGCGGAGCAGCTTCACCGTATTCAGAGGACGGCGAAATCGCTGGCCAAGCTCGACGTGCTGGTTTCCTTTGCACAGACTGCCGTCGACAACAACTACTGCTGCCCCGACGTTTCGCTGGACGGCAAAATAATCATTAAAGACGGCAGACATCCGGTTGTGGAAATGATGATGAAGGACACGCCGTTTGTACCGAACGACACGCTCCTTGACCTTGACGAAAACCGCACCGCCATCATCACCGGCCCCAACATGGCTGGTAAGTCTACATATATGCGCCAGGTCGCGCTGATTGTACTGATGTCACAGATAGGCAGCTTCGTACCGGCGTCCAGCGCAAAGCTCGGCATCGTCGACAGCATATTTACGCGCGTCGGTGCGTCGGATGACCTCGCGTCCGGCCAATCTACGTTTATGGTCGAGATGAGCGAAGTCGCGAACATACTGCAAAACGCAACCCGCCAGAGCCTGCTGATATTTGACGAAATCGGCCGCGGCACCTCCACCTTTGACGGTATGAGCATAGCGCGGGCAGTCGTCGAGTATGTCAACGACAAAAAACGCCTCGGCGCCAAGACGCTTTTTGCGACACATTACCACGAACTTACGGAAATGGAATCCATGTATGACGGCATTAAGAACTATAATGTAGCTGTGAAAAAGCACGGCGACGATATTACGTTCCTGCGCCGCATTATCGCCGGCGGAGCGGACGACAGCTACGGCATTGAGGTCGCGAAGCTCGCGGGCCTGCCTAATTCGGTCATCTCCCGCTCAAAGGAGATATTAAAACAACTGAATGCCGGCAAGCCGGTTGCGGTGCGTCGGAAAAAACTCGCCGAGGTCAGACCTCAGGAGCCTGCGCAGGTTTCATTTACGAACCCGACGACCGACAAAATAATGTCAAAGCTGCGCACTATTGACGCGAATACGCTGTCGCCTATTGAGGCGCTCAATATCCTGTTTGAGCTGTGCAAACTGGCACAGGACCATTGATTTTCTGCTTAAGCGGACGGATTGCCGAAATTGTAGCCCTGAAATCCGCGAATAAAATAAACTGATGGAGTGAAATAAATGAGCGGTGAAAGCACAAACCGAATACATATCCTCGATAAAAAAGTAGCGGAGCTTATCGCCGCCGGCGAAGTCGTCGAGCGCCCCGCGTCAGCGGTCAAGGAACTGCTTGAGAATTCCATTGACGCTGGCGCATCAATGATTACGCTTGAAATCAAGAATGGCGGCATAACCTTTATAAGGGTAACGGATAACGGCTGCGGAATTATGCGGGATGATGTTCCGACGGCCTTTCTGCGCCATGCCACCAGCAAGATTCAAAAAGCGGACGACCTTAACGCCATCGGAACGCTGGGTTTCAGGGGCGAGGCACTTGCGTCCATTGCCGCAGTTTCAAAAACGGAGATTATAACAAAGACGAAAATGGAGCTTGCCGGAACGCATGTAAAACTCGAGGCTGGGGAAATTGTGGAGACGGGGGACTCGGGCTGCCCTGTCGGCACGACGATTATAGTAAGGGAACTTTTCTACAATACCCCGGCGCGCATGAAATTTCTTAAGAAGGATACAACGGAGGGCAATGCGGTCGCGGCTGTGGCCCAGCGCATAGCCCTGTCCCATCCGGAGATATCAATAAGATTTATTAAAGACGGAAGGGAAGAAATGCATACCCCGGGCGACAACAGGCTGATTTCTGCCATACATTCAGTGCTGGGGCGCGATTTTTCAAAGAACCTTATTAAAACAGATTACACAATCGGGCATACAAGAACCTGCGGTTATGTGACAAAGCCGCTGGCGGCACGAAGCAGCCGCAACATGCAGTTTTTCTTTTTAAACGGCCGGTTTGTCAAGTCAAAGACAATGATGGCGGCTGTTGAAGAGGCGTATAAAAACAGCATAATGGCGGGAAAATATCCGGGGTGCGTGTTAAACCTTATCCTTGACCCGTCCCTTGTCGATGTGAACGTGCATCCGGCGAAACTCGAAGTCCGGTTTTCAAATGAGCGCGAAGTATTTGAAACCGTTTATTACGCGGTGAAAAACGCCCTTGCGCAGAGTGACGAGCGGCCTAAGTTTGAGCTTGAGGAGAAGAAACCGCAGTCACAGCCGACGTTTTCTTTTAGTTTTGCTCCGTTTAATCAGCCGGCTCAGAGCGGGCAACAAGACGAGCAGTTAAGGCTTATCGTCAAGAATACGCCTGTGCAGAATGAACCGGAAAAAGTCACACCCGCTTATAACGCGGCAAGAGTGTCTTATGAGCCGGTGCAAAGCGAAACGATAAAATTTATTAATACAGACAGTGAGCTTAAAACATCGGAAAAACCTTTTGTAAGCGTTTTAGCAGGTGAAAAACAGCCGATAATAACACAGGAAAGTAGGACTATTAAGGAGTCATTCCAGCAGGTCAGTGCCAAGCCCGAAACAGCGGTCAGCGCGGCAGCCGAGGAAAGCGTAGTTGTGGTAGGGCAGTGCTTTGGCACATATATTCTTGCCCAGAAGGGCGACAGCCTTTGGATAATTGACAAACACGCCGCCCATGAGCGCATTTTATATGAAAAGGTAAAAAAACTGCGGCGCGCGTCGTCTCAGGTGCTGCTTGAGCCTATAACAGTGACCCTGCCCGCTGACGAATACGCGGCAGCGGTCGAAAACCTAGATTTGCTCGCCGAGGCCGGCATAGTCGCCGAGGATTTCGGCGGCTCAACAATACTGGTCCGCGAAGCGCCTCTTGACCTCACCGGTCAGGACATACCGGACTTGGTTTCAGAGATTGCAGGCCAACTGCTGGCCCATAAAAAGGAAGTCATGCCTGCCCGCCTTGACTGGATATTCCATTCCATAGCGTGTAGGGCGGCAGTCAAAGCCCACGACAGGACATCGCTGCCTGAGATGCAGAGCCTTGCCCAGCGTGTCCTCTGCGACAACGATATTCTGTACTGCCCCCATGGAAGGCCTGTGGCGTTTGAACTGCCGAGAAGCGACATAGAAAAGAAATTTGGCAGATAAAACTTAATATTCTGCGAGGAGAAAACACATTGTCACTGATACCTCTTGTTGCAGTCGTCGGACCGACTGCTTCCGGAAAGACGAAGCTTGCTATTGATATTGCTTTGAAATACGGCGGGGAGGTAGTATCCGCCGACTCAATGCAGATTTACAAAGGCATGGATATAGGGACCGCAAAGCCGGATAAGGCGGAAATGCGGGGTGTCCCTCATCATCTTATTGATTTTCTTGATGTGGGGAGTGATTACAGTGTTGCCCAGTTTGTCAAAGACGCCCATGCCGCGATTCAGGATATCCACAGTAGGGGAAAGCTTCCTGTCGTTGCCGGCGGCACAGGCCTTTATATAGATTCCCTTCTCAACAACATCAAATTTGACGAGACTGTGCGCGATGACAAGCTGCGGGCTGATTTGGAAAAGCTGGCCGCAGAAAAAGGCGGCGAGGCGCTTCTTAAAATGCTTGAAAGTTTTGACCCGGAAACCGCCAGCACGCTTCACCCGAATAACATCAAACGCATTATCAGGGCAATTGAAGTCTATAAAACCACCGGAAAGACAATGACAGAAATGCGCAAAAGGTCGCGTCAAAGCCCTCAAATCTATAAAACCTGCTTTATTGGGCTTAATTTTAAAGACCGCGCCGAACTTTACCGCCGGGTTGAAATGCGCGTCGACCTTATGATGGAACGTGGCCTTGAAAAAGAAGTCAGGACGCTGCTTGAAAACGGCGCTGACATGGATTCGACGGCAATGCAGGCCATAGGGTATAAGGAAATCGCGGAAGCAATCTCAAAAGGCGAAAGCATGGCTGAGGCCGCTGAAAAGATAAAACTGGCCACAAGGCACTATGCAAAAAGACAGCTTACATGGTTCAGGAGAAATAAGCAAATTAACTGGATTGAAGCGTCTGAACCGTATGAAAAAATTTGCCAAGCAGCCTTTGAAATTATAGATAAATCGGGTATCTTATGATATAATAATTTCTGAAAATGAAAACCAAAATTACCAGTTTGATATCATTCAATTTCAAAATAAAATATTGAGATGCCGCTGTCAGGCGGGGAAATGGGGTTTTGCTATGCAGAAAATTTTAAACCTTCAGGACATCTTTCTTAACCAAGTTAGAAAAGAAAAAACTCCGGTTACGATTTATCTTACTAATGGATTTCAGTTCAAGGGCTATGTCAAAGGCTTTGACAACTTTACCGTTGTGCTCGCGAGTGACGGCAAGCAAAATCTTGTTTACAAACACGCTATTTCAACGATAATCCCTGCAAAACCGGTTTCGATTCTTGAAAATTCCGAAAGCGAACAGAAGTAACCTGTTGGTAGTTATAGATGAATACTACAGTCAAGAGAATTCTTACATTTGTGGTTTCGCTTATACTTATTGTATATGTGGGCTATCAGGCGTACAGAGCGCTTTACAATCCGCTAAAGACAACGCGCGTAACAAGCGGAACTTATGAGGACATAATTAGGACTGACGGTTTTGTTGTTCATTCCGAAACTGTTTTAACATCAAGCCAAAGCGGAGTTTTGGATTATATAAGGGAAGACGGCGAAAGCGTGTCCAAAAACGGCGAGGTTGCGGCTATCTATTCCTCCGAGAAGGATGCCCGCAATCAGCGCAAGATCAAGGAATTGGACAAAGAGATTCAAAGTTACACCCATGCAGGCAATTCCGAAAGTGTCGAATTTGTCGACGTCAACGCGCTTGATTCCGAAATCAAGAAAAAATTTTTGGAACTTTCGGGAGCGGCTGACAGCGCAGATGTAAGAACCGCTGTTGAGAGAAAAAACGAGTTGCTTTCATTGCTAAATAAAAAGCAGCTGGTGACCGGAGATGTCACCGATTTCAATGCCCAGATTGAAAAGCTAAAGAAACAGCGCGACCAGTTGGCCAGCTCAACCGGGCCAAAAATCGGTTCGATAACCTCCCCAGCTGCCGGTTATTTTGTGTCCTCCGTTGACGGGTTTGAGAACATGTATTCTTTCGATAAAATACTGTCGATAACAGCCAAGGAAGTCAAAAATCTTCTGGCTGCGAATCCTAAAAAACCCGCAGACGCGGTGGGAAAGGTTATTACCGGTTACGATACATATATAGCCTGCGTAATCGATGCAGATGCTGCATACAGTTTCCATGTCGGCGACAATTTAAAACTAAGGTTTCTAATGTCGTCCCAGGGCAATATCCCGGTAACCGTCTCGGCTATCAACAAAGACTCTTCCGGTGTAGCCATGGTTTTAAAATGCAATACCATGTCTTCACAGCTCGCGGTTATAAGGCGGCAGGCTGTTGAAATTATCGCCGGAACTTTTACCGGAATCAAGGTTTCAGACCAATTTATCCATATCGTCAACGGGGTAAAAGGCGTATATGTCAGAAAAGGCAACAAGGTGGTTTTCAAGAAGCTGGATTCTATTTTCAGTTCGTCGGGTTATACGGTTTCAGCCATAAAAGACGACAGCGATTACTTGCAGATTTACGATGAAGTAATTGAAAATGGAGATGACATTTATGACGGCAAGGTTATCAAGTAATTTTGATTATGTTGCCGAAAATATCGAAGAAGTGCGCAAGCAAATCCGGGCGGCTGCAGAAAGGTCCGGAAGAGATTACAATGATATAACCCTTATGGCTGTTACAAAAACATTTCCCGCCGAAGCAATCAATGCCGCTTTTAAGAGCGGGATAACGCTTTTTGGAGAAAACCGTGTGCAAGAGCTTTTGGAAAAGCTGCCGCAGCTTGATATGACAGGCCGCTCAGCACATCTCATCGGACATTTGCAGACCAATAAGGTCAAATATATAATAGACAAGGTTGATATGATTGAGTCCCTCGACAGCCTGCGTCTGGCGAAGGAAATAGATAAGCAGGCTGCGAAAGTGGGCAAGGTCATGGATGTGCTCGTAGAAATCAATATCGGCATGGAAGCTTCAAAGTCAGGCATACCCGCGCAGCAATTGCCGGAATTCCTTGACGCTTTGAAAGAATTTAAAAATATTAGGGTCAAGGGGCTTATGGCAATTCCACCCTTTTTTGAAAATAAAGAGAATACGAGGCCATATTTTGCCGAGATGCGAAAACTATTTGTTGACAATATGGCAAAAAAATCGGATAATATAGATATGACTATACTGTCAATGGGAATGTCCTCCGACTTTGATGTCGCAATTGAGGAAGGTGCAACTCTGGTCAGGGTTGGAACAAAAATATTCGGGAAAAGAAATTATACAGGGGGCAACTGAAAATGGGATTTATTGAAAAAGTCAAAAATATTCTGACTGTTCCTGACGACGAAGAATATGAGGATGAAGAAATGGACATTATTTCAAGAAATGACGAAAGGTCTTCTGCGGCTCAGGATAGCAAACGCAGCAATAAGGTTGTAAATATCCATACCACAGCGCAGCTTCAGGTAGTTCTTGTGAAACCGGAGCGTTTTGAGGACGCAAGCTCTATTGCTGACCATCTCAACGAAAAGCGCACGGTTGTCCTGAATCTCGAATCTACTAATAAAGACGTGTCAAGAAGACTTGTCGACTTTTTAAGTGGTGTCGCATATGCCAACAATGGCCAGATTAAACGCGTTGCTAACAGCACGTTTATCATCACGCCCTATAATGTTGACATAATGGGGGACTTGCTTGACGAGCTCGAGAATAACGGCGTTTTCTTTTGATAGCTGACGACAAAGGTGATAAGGGAAACCGCTGATTAATTACTGTATAAAATTGGCACAATAATTATATCAGTATTAGTCAGCGGTTTCTCGGGTTTTTCTGCAATTAATTTGTTTTAGCCCGTAATCACGGAGGGAATTTAATTTGCCTTTTTTATTAAATGTTGTCAGGGTGCTGAACTTTCTCGTTTATCTTATTACCACACTAATAGTCTTGCGAGCGCTCGTCTCTTGGTTTCCCGTTTCACAGAGCGGCAAATTCATATCCTTTTTGGATACAATGACCGAGCCGGTTGTTTCGC
The DNA here is from genome assembly GCF_036762875.1 of [Clostridium] cellulosi. Taxonomy (NCBI): domain Bacteria; kingdom Bacillati; phylum Bacillota; class Clostridia; order Eubacteriales; family Oscillospiraceae; genus Ruminiclostridium; species [Clostridium] cellulosi. The sequence goes on from NZ_JBAIZF010000026.1 coordinate 237,893, forward strand.
CTGTGAGAAGCCTGCTTTACAAGTTTAAGTTTACACGTGAACTGCCTGTCGATTTTTCACCGGTTATAGCAATATTTTTGCTGTTTGCAATAAGAGATTTTTTGAATTTAGTGTTGCTGAGCTTTGCATAAAAAAACGCAAGAGGACAGACTGCTTGAAGCGCGTGTAAACGACGCCTTTGAAAGCGCATCAAGGTACCGGACAAAGTTCATAGGGTTTCTCGATCCGTATGAAGCGGCACAGGCGCAGTTATTTGCGTCGGAGTTAAAAAAGAGATATGATGGCGTAACCTGTGATACATTCGGCGGATATGAAGGAGCCGAACGTGTTTTTTTGGGCGTTTTCCCGCCGTATTCCGAAATCATCAAAAGTGAGTTCCCGATCGCGGCAGTAAAAATCAAATGGCGGTTTGCCAAACTTACCCACCGGGATTTTCTCGGCGCCATTTTGGCGCTTGGCATTGTACGCAGCAAAATCGGCGACATTATTGTCGGAGATTGTGAATGTACTGTTTTTGTTGACAAATCTGTTGCTTCATTTATTCTTCAGAATCTGACCAAGGTCGGTTCCGCCGGTGTTGAGTGCAGTATCTGCGAAGGCGATATAACAAGGCGGTCCGATAATTTTAAATTTATTAGTGGTACAGTTGCTTCGAAACGGCTTGACTGTGTGGTTTCAGCGCTAACAGGTCGTCCGCGCTCCGTTTCAGCCGGTCTTATCGCGGAGGGAAAAGTTTTTGTAAATTATGTCGTCCGCGATGAAAATTCATATGAAATAAATGAGGGCGCAGCTGTGTCCATCCGCGGGCACGGGCGCTTTATTATTGATAAATTGGGCCCGCAGACGAAAAAAGGGAGACTCACATTTGCGGCCAGAAAATTTCTGTAGGAGTGATATAAATGCCGGTTTCCGAGGATTTGTTGAACAGGCGCTTTGAAAAGAGCGGTTTCGGCGGATATAAGGCGGCTGATGTCGACAGTTTTATGGCAGAGGTTGCACAGGCATTTTCCAACACTGACCGCGAAATCGCAGATTTAAAGAGAAAACTGGATGCCGCTGAGAAGAGACTTCAAAAATACGAATCTATGGAAGAAAGCATGAAAAATACGCTTCTGAATGCGCAAGAGCTTGCCAGTAAGATTGTGCGGGAAGCGCAGAATAATGCCAATATGACCATAAAGAAGGCACAAGAAAGTGCGGACCTCACTATAAGGGACGCAGAGATGAAAGCTGAAAAGATAATTGATGCTGCTAACAGGGAAGTTGAATTGAGAAAACGCGAAGCCGAAACATTAAAAAGAGAAATTACCGAATTCAAACTCAGCGTAATGCGTCTTTATAGATCCCATCTTGAACTTATCAATGAAATACCCTCGGAAACCATTGAGACGATAGAAGAAGAGCCTCAGGAGCAGCCTGAAATAGAAAATGACGAACAGCAGGTGCAGGACGAGGCAGAAATAGAGCAGAATTACGATACAGAAGAGACTTCAGCGGAAAATGAGCCTGAAGCTCCCGAAGAAGCAGAAGTAAGGGCTGCCGAACAAGAAGCAGCGGCTGCGGAGGTAACGGAGGAAGTGCCGGAACCTGAAACGGAAGAAGAGCAGCCGGAGGAAAGCAAAAATGAAGAAGACGAGCAAGAACCCGCAATAAACAAAGTGAAGCTGAATCTTCGCTATAACGAGAAAACTGGGGAGTATGAACCCATCGATGCCGATTACGGCGAACTTTCAGATGAAGGCCTACAACTTGGTATAAACCAAGACAGCTATGATGGCTCAGACAGGCGCAGAAAGCGCAGGTAACAAATATTAATTTATATATACAGCACATAAAGTAAGTCAAACGCATTATAAAGGAGCGAAAGTATTAGATGCCCGAGGATTATAACAAGACGTTAAATTTGCCAAAGACAAGTTTTCCAATGAAAGCAGGCCTCCCGCAGCGTGAGCCGCAGATGTTGGAACAATGGAAAAAGGACAGGTTATATGAGAATCTGATGAAAAAGAATGAGGGTAAGCCGTTATTCATTCTTCACGACGGCCCTCCCTATGCGAACGGTGACATTCACCTTGGCACAGCACTCAACAAGATTCTCAAGGATATTATAAACCGCTATAAAAATATGGCAGGGTTCAAAGCGCCTTATGTGCCCGGTTGGGATACCCATGGCCTGCCTATCGAGCGCAAAGCCATAGATAAGGTAGGGCTCGACCGCCGCAGCGACGACCCGGTTGATTTCCGCGGCCACTGCCGTGACTTTGCCGTTGAACATATTGGCATTATGACCGAACAGTTCAGGCGCCTCGGCGTAATCGGCGATTGGGAAAACCCCTATCGCACGCTCAATCATGAGTTTGAGGCAAAACAGATTGAAGTTTTCGGCGAGATGGCCTTAAAAGGCTATATCTACAGGGGATTGAAGCCGGTTTATTGGTGCGCTCACGACGAGACAGCCCTCGCCGAGGCTGAAATCGAGTATTCTGAGGATCCCTGCGATTCTATTTATGTTAAGTTTGAAGTGCTCGACGACAAAGGCTGCCTGTATAAGCTCGGCGCCGAGCGCGGAAAGACCTATTTCATAATCTGGACAACTACAACATGGACTCTTCCTGCCAACGTGGCGATTTGCTTAGGGCCGCGCTTTGACTATGCCGTAGTTTCAGCAAACGGCGAGTATTATGTAGTCGCGGAAGAGCTTGTCGATTCGACAATGAAGGCCGGCGGCATTGAAGAGTATAAGATACTTGGCACAGTCAAAGGCTCCGACCTTGAACTTGCCACAGCGAAACATCCCTTCTTGGACCGCGAATCGCTTATCATCGTCGGCGACCATGTAACCTTAGATAGCGGCACAGGCTGTGTCCATACAGCGCCCGGCCATGGTGTCGAAGACTATCAGGTCTGCCTCAACTATTCGCAGATTCCGATTGTTGTACCTGTTGACTCAAAGGGCAGAATGACCAAAGAAGCCGGCCAGTTTGAAGGCCTTACCACAGAAGAAGCCAATAAAGCGATTGCCGAGCATTTGCAGAAGACCGGCGCATTGTTCGCGATTAAGAAGATTGTCCACCAATATCCGCATTGCTGGCGCTGTAAACACCCGGTGCTTTTCCGTGCTACCGAGCAGTGGTTCTGCTCTGTCGATGATATAAAGGAAGATACCTTTAAGGCTATAAAGGATGTCAAATGGATTCCGGCATGGGGCGAAGACCGCATAACCGGCATGGTTCGCGACCGCAGCGACTGGTGCATTTCACGCCAGCGCCTCTGGGGCGTTCCGATCCCGATATTCTACTGCAAAAAGTGCGGCAAGGAACTGATTACCCGCGAGAGTATCAATGCCGTCATCGAACTCTTCCGCAAAGAGGGCAGCGATGCATGGTTTAAATATGACGCCTCACAGATACTCCCCGCCGGCACACGCTGCGAGTGCGGCTGTGAGGAGTTTACGAAGGAAACCGACGTCATGGACGTTTGGTTTGATTCAGGCTGCAGCCACGCCTCGGTGCTTACAACCAGAGATGATTTGAAATGGCCTGCAGACCTCTACCTTGAGGGCAACGACCAGTACAGAGGCTGGTTCCAGTCATCGCTTCTGACAAGTGTTGCCTGGAGGGGGACTGCTCCGTATAAGTCGGTTTTGACCCACGGTATGGTAATCGACCTTGAAGGGCGCAAGATGTCGAAATCACTCGGCAACGGCATTGCACCTTCCGATGTTATCAATAAATTCGGTGCGGATATATTAAGGCTTTGGGTTGCGTCGAGCGACTATCAGTCAGATGTCCGTATCTCAAATGATATATTAAAACAACTCTCAGAGGCGTACCGTAAGATTCGCAATACGGCCCGTTTCATCCTCGGAAACCTCGGCGATTTCGACCCGGATAAGGATGAAGTCGCCTATGACGAATTATTACCGATTGATAAATGGGCGCTGATGAAGCTCGATGAGCTTATTGCGAAGGTCAAGGCCGCTTATGACAGATATGAATTCCATATTGTCTATCATTCAATCCATGATTTCTGCGTAGTTGATATGTCCAACTTCTATCTTGATGTTTTGAAGGATAGGCTTTATGTAGAAAAGGCGGATTCTAAATCACGTCGTGCCGCCCAGACGGTCATATATAAAGTGCTTGACGCGATGTGCCGCATGATTGCGCCGATTTTGGCATTCACGTCAGAAGAAATCTGGTCATATATGCCGCACAAGGCGTCCCATGACAAGGGCTCTGTTTTGTTCAACGAGATGCCTGAAGTATCCGGCAGGGTATATGAAAGCGATTTCAAAGACCGCTGGACAAGGCTGCATCAAATCCGCGATGATGTAAAAATGGCGCTCGAACAGGCGCGTGCCGCAAAAATAATCGGCGGTTCTCTCGACGCTCAGGTTACGCTTTTTGTACCTGACGAGAAAGAATTTGAAAAACTGAAAGCCGAGCAAAGCGATCTTGCGGCTCTCTTTATTGTTTCTAAAGTCAATATTGAAAAGGATGGAGAGGGCAAGTTCAAAGGTGAAACTGGCATTTCGCTCACAGTTGACCACGCGGCGGGCGAAAAATGCTCACGCTGCTGGGTCTACAGTGAAACTGTGGGCAAAGACCACGATCATCCCTCACTTTGCTCTCGCTGTGCAGAAATTGTCAAGTAAAAGACTTTTCAGAACGAACCGGAAAAACAGCAGAGACGTGATCGCCGTCATTCTGTACTGTATTGCTGTTCTGGCGCTTGTGGCAGCAGACCAGTTAACAAAATATTGGGCGGTAAATTCACTTGCAGAGCAGGGTTCGGTGCCTGTCATAGGAGATTTTCTCAGGTTCACCTATATTGAAAACACCGGCGCGTCCTTTAGCATGCTTGCAGGGAAGCGCACACTTCTGATTGTTTTTCCTGCCGTTGTTTTGACTGCAGTGCTTGTAGTCATAATATCGCACCGCATAAAATCAGTAAAATGGAATATATCTCTCGTACTGATTTTGGCGGGCGGTATCGGCAATCTTATTGACCGCATACGGCTGGGATATGTAGTAGATTTCATTGATTTGCATACCATTCATTTTGCAATTTTCAATGTTGCCGATACATTTATAACTATCGGTGTAGCTTTGCTTATTATATTATTCTTATGGCAAGAGGGAGTTTTCAAAAGGAGAAAAACCAAAAGTGGCATCTTCACTCGAAAGAAGTTTTGAGATAGGCCCGGAGCATGATGGGGAACGCGCGGACAGTGTTGTGTCCGCGCTTTCCGGCATAACTCGGTCGGCGGCTCAAAAGCTGATTAGTTCTGGCATGGTCAAAATTGACGGAAAAGTATGCTCAAAGAGCCAGAAGGTCAAGGTTGGACAGTCGCTTGAAGTTGTGCTTCCGGAACCAAAGCCGCTTGAAGCAATACCGCAGGATATCCCTCTCGACATCGTCTATGAAGACGATGATGTTATAATAGTCAATAAGCCCAGAGGTATGGTTGTTCATCCCGCCGCGGGAAATCCAGACGGGACGCTTGTCAATGCGCTGCTCAATCATTGCGGCGGCAGCCTTTCTGGAATTAACGGCGTTGTAAGGCCTGGCATCGTCCATCGTATAGATAAAGACACGAGTGGCTTATTGCTTGTTGCAAAAAATGACCGCGCTCATCTGAGCCTTGCCGCTCAGATAAAGGCGCACAGTGTAAGGCGCGAATATGAGGCTGTTGTCCGCGGGGTCTTAAAAGATGACAGAGGAACGATCGATGCGCCTATTGGAAGGCACCCGACGCACCGAAAGAAAATGGCAGTTACATCAAAGTATTCAAGAAACGCAATTACCCATTATGAAGTAATCGAACGGCTAAATAAGTACACACATGTGAAATTGATGCTTGAAACGGGAAGAACACACCAGATTAGGGTGCATATGTCATATATCGGCCACCCTGTTGCCGGCGACCCGGTTTATGGCGGATCATTGAACAGGGAAGAGGCTGCCCTTAACGGGCAATGCCTGCACGCCCGCTTAATCGGTTTCGTTCATCCGACAACAGGCGAATATATGGAGTTTTCAAGCGATTTGCCTGATTACTTCACAAATTTTTTGGAAAAAGTCAGGACATAACATCATACATTATTGCAGAGTATTTCGGAGGCTTTTTATGAGTCAAACTCTCCCATTTGAGGGAATACTTATGATATCTGACATGGATAGGACACTTGTGACAGAAGATTTCGAAATCCCGGAGCGTAATGTAAAAGCTATTGAAAGGTTTATAGAAAAAGGCGGGCATTTTTCTTTGGCAACGGGCCGCTCCGCCCAATCCGCCGGCAGATACTTAAGCAAAGTGAAAGTAAATTCGCCGTGCATTTTGTCGAACGGCGCGACTATATACGATTTTGATAAAAAGAAGATTTTGTGGAGCGCCAAACTGGCAGAATCTGCAAAAGAGATCGTAAAAAAGATATTAGAGCGATTTTCGGATGTCGGTATAGAGATATACATGAATGAGCAAATCTATATTGTCAGCAGCAACAAATGGACCGACAGGCATAAGGCTAATGAGAAAATTCATTTTGAAGAGAAAAAGATAGAGGAAATGCCGTTTGGCTGGCAGAAAGTACTTTTTGCAAGTGATAATTCAAAACTGCGTGAAATAGAGGATTTCGTCCGCAGCCTGAATTATACTGACTGCGATTTTGTCTTTTCCAATACGATGTACTACGAGATGCTTCCCAAGAATATTTCAAAGGGAACTGTTATAACACATTTGGCGTCGATTATGAACATAGACAAGAAGCATACTATCGGCATCGGGGATTTTTATAATGACTTGACACTTATCAAGATGTCTGGTTTCGGCGCAACTGTCGAGGGAGCGCCTGATGATATCAAAAAAGCCGCCGATTTTGTTGCTGGTTCTTGCCGTGAAGGCGCGGTGGCGGATGTAATTGAATATCTCGAAAAATCAGGTAATATATTTAAGCAGTAATTAGATAGTCTTTATAGGAGCATTATTTGCTTCTGTATTGATGTATAAATTGAAGGAGGCAATTATATGGACAGGTCTTTGAAAAAGCAGTTGTCCGTGACTGCGCTCAACATAAGGAAACTGGCTCTTACTGCCGTGTATTCTGCAAAATCCGGACATCCAGGCGGGTCACTTTCGATTTCCGATGTGTTAGCGTATCTTTACTTCAAAGAGATGAATGTTGACCCGAAGAATCCAACATGGGAAGATAGAGACAGGTTAGTGCTGTCAAAGGGGCATTGCGCACCTGCTTTGTATTCAGCACTGGCTTTAAAGGGATATTTCCCTGTTGATGAAGTCAAGAATTTCCGTAAGCTTGGCAGTATGCTTCAGGGACATCCTGATATGAAGGGCATTCCTGGGGTAGATATGTCAACTGGTTCACTCGGCCAGGGCATTTCTGCTGCTGCCGGTATCGCTCTTTCTGCAAAACTGTCCAACAAAGATTACAGGGTATATGCAATCCTCGGCGACGGTGAGATTGAAGAAGGGCAAGTATGGGAGGCTGCCATGTTTGCAGCACAGTACAAGCTTGACAATCTCTGCGCATATGTCGACAACAACGGGCTTCAGATTGACGGTAAGATAGACGATGTTATGTCACCGTACCCGATCACTGATAAATTCAAGGCATTCGGCTGGAATGTAATTGAAGCCGATGCTCACGATTTTGACGATCTGGAGAGGGCATACAATGAAGCCAGAGCTTGCAAAGGCAAACCTTCAGTTATCGTTGCCCACAGTGTAAAGGGCAAGGGCGTCTCATTCATGGAAAACAAGGCTGAATGGCACGGTTCTGCCCCGAACACCGAACAATACGAGCAGGCCTTAAAAGAGCTTGATGATTCTTTAGCAAAGCTGGAGGTGCAATAATATGGCTGATGTAAAGAAAATTGCAACGCGCGAAGCTTATGGCGAAGCCTTAGCTGAATTCGGCGCTGTTTATGATAATCTGGTTGTCCTTGACGCTGACCTTTCAAAGTCAACAAAAACTGTGACGTTCAAGAAAAAGTTTCCTGAGCGCCACATCAACTGCGGTATAGCAGAAGGCAACATGATGGCTGTTGCTGCTGGCCTTGCCACTACAGGCAAGATTGTTTTCGCGAGTTCTTTCGCAATGTTTGCAGCCGGACGTGCTTTTGAGCAGGTTCGCAATTCAATAGGCTATCCTCACCTCAATGTTAAGATAGGTGCAACCCATGCCGGTATTTCCGTCGGTGAAGACGGCGCAACACATCAGTGCTGCGAAGATATCGGACTTATGCGCACAATTCCGGAAATGGTTGTTTTGAGCCCGTCAGACGCCGTTGAAGCACGCGCTGCTGTTGAGGCTGCTATCAAGCATGACGGCCCGGTTTACCTGCGTTTTGGACGTCTTGCTGTGCCGGTTATCAACGACCATCCGGGTTATAAGTTTGAACTCGGCCGCGGCATTCAGCTTGCTGACGGCAAGGATGTAACGATCATTGCAACCGGACTGATGGTTCCTGAAGCCCTGAAGGCAAAGGAAATGCTCAAATCCGACGGCATTGACGCACGCATTATAAATATTCATACTATAAAGCCAATTGACCACGAGATAATCGCAAAAGCGGCTGCTGAGACAGGCGCTATCGTCACAGCCGAGGAGCATAACGTAATTGGAGGACTCGGCAGCGCTGTATGTGAAGTTGTCGCCGAAGAATGCCCAGTACCGGTACTCCGCGTAGGTGTCGAAGATAAGTTCGGCAAATCCGGAACTGCGGCGGCTGTTCTCGAATATTTCGGCCTGACAGCGGAAAATATTGTTGCTAAAGCGAAAAAGGCTATAGAGCTTAAAAAGTAATTGCAGTAAATTGAAAGCAAAACGGCGGCTGCGTAAAGCAGCCGCCGCTTTTTTGTATATGCTGGCCTTTATATCATAAAGAAAACTAAAAGCGTGCGGAAAACCTTGAGGGCCGTCGTCGCACGCTTTATCTTAAAATAAGTTTCAAAGCTTAAATTTTTGCTTCAATATACTTTACAACGTCGCCAACTGTCTTCATGCCTTCGACATCCTCATCGGGTATCTCAACATCGAATTCTTCTTCAAGCGACATTATCAGGTCGACTACATCGAGAGAATCAGCACCGAGGTCGTCAACGATAGAGGCATCCATTGTTACCTTATCCTCGTCGACACCAAGCTGTCCCACCAATATAGATCTTACCTTTTCAAATACCATCACTATTTCCTCCTTTATCGGCTTCTATTATTCTACATGTGAGTAAAAGCGTTGTCAATATCTTTCTGACAAAATTTATATTTGCGTCGGAATCATTCAAACGATTCGCCAAAAACGCCTATTTTGCGGAATCTATTATATCTGTTTTCCAGCAATTCCTGAGGAGTTTTGGATTCGAGTTTTTCCAGTGTACGCCGCAAGAATTCCGATATATAGATACCCTGTGCCTGCGGGTTATTCTGTGCTCCTCCGGCAGGTTCATCTATAATTTCGTCAGCGACGCCGAGATTGACAAGGTCTTCTGCTGTCATCTTCAAAAGCTCTGCGGCTTCCTTTTCCCGCGAGGCGTCTTTCCACAGGATGCTTGCGAACCCGCGCGGCGAAATTACGGAATAGACGGCATTTTCGAGCATAGCGAGCGTGTCACAGACTCCAAGAGCCAGCGCGCCTCCGCTGCCGCCCTCGCCTAATATAATGCTGATAATAGGCACCTTCAGCCTCATCATTTCCATCAGGTTTCTTGCTATGGCCTCACCTTGACCGCGCTCTTCCGCTCCCATGCTGGGATTCGCTCCGGCGGTGTCGATCATACAGATAATGGGCCTGCCGAACTTCTCGGCCTGTTTCATAAGGCGAAGCGCTTTGCGGTATCCCTCGGGGTTTGGCATTGCAAAATTGCACTTCTTATTTTCTTCAATGTTTTTGCCTTTAACCATGCCGATAACCGTCACTGGCTTGCCGTCAAACAGCGCAATACCGCCTTTTATGGCATGGTCGTCCCCAAAATAACGGTCGCCGTGCATTTCAATAAAACCGTCAAAGATCATGGAGATATAGTCGTTCAGGTTCGGACGTTTTAAGTCGCGGATAATCCTTATGTGCTCCCACGCATTACTCATCGGCGCACACCTCCCCGCTGTGATACTTAAGAAGCTTGCCTAAGACATGCTTCATATCGCGGCGGTTGACGATCATATCGACAAAACCGTGTTCAAGCAGGAACTCCGCTGACTGGAAATCATCCGGCAGATGTTGTTTTATTGTCCCCTCAATGACCCGGCGCCCCGCAAAGCCGATAAGAGCCTTCGGTTCAGCGATAATAATGTCGCCGAGAGACGCAAAAGACGCCGTAACGCCGCCAGTCGTAGGGTCTGTCATAACGGTTATATACAGCAATCCGGCATCGCTGTGACGCGCCACAGCGCCCGATGTCTTTGCCATCTGCATAAGCGAAACAATGCCTTCCTGCATTCTGGCGCCGCCAGACGCAGTGAATAGAACTACGGGCAGCCGTTTCTCAGTGGCTCTTTCAAAAGCCCTCGTGATTTTTTCACCCACCACCGAGCCCATTGATGCCATCATAAAATGGCTGTCCATAATGCCGATTACTGTATTCTGACCGTCAATCGTACATTCACCGGTAATAACAGCTTCTTCAAGCCCCGTTTTCTTCTTTAGTGCAGCGATTTTATCGCTGTACCCCGGGAAATCAATCGGATTGAGCGTATAAAGATTGGCGTCATATTCCTTAAAGCTGCCCTCATCGGCAGTAAGAGCAAGCCTTTCCTTAGCCGTTATACGCGCATGATATCCGCATTTGGGGCAGATTTTGAGCTCGCGCTCAAATTCCTCCTCAAAGATAATATTCTGACATCTGGGGCATTTAAAAAGCAGATTCGACGGAATATTGACAGACGTCTTTGCCTCCGGCATTGGTATATCTGACATACGTTTTTTTACTTTTTTAAAAAGGTCAACAAGCAAGAACACATCACCTCTTTAAGCATAACTTATCAAAGCCTGCTTGCAAAATCCTTTCGGTCGAGGAAACCTATATCATATTTTGCGTTGATAAAGTCTTTGTCTTTAAGGATTTCAAGCTGATAGTCTATATTTGTATCGACCCCGTCGACCAGAAACTCTGCAAGTGCCCAGCGCATCTTGCTGATGGCCTCCTCCCTTGTGGGGGCATAGGCAATAAGTTTCGCAATCATGCTGTCGTAATAGGGCGGGATTGTATATCCCTGATAAACGGCACTGTCAATCCTGATTCCCGGCCCGCCGGGCATATGCAGCGATTCAATCTTTCCGGGTGACGGGCGGAAGTTGTATTTCGGATTCTCCGCGTTTATGCGGCACTCGATGGCATGACCTCTAAGGGTAATATCGCTCTGTTTAAAGGGGAGCTTCTCGCCGCATGCAATAAGTATCTGCTGTTTTACTATATCAATCCCGCTGACAAGCTCCGTAACCGGGTGCTCGACCTGGATACGGGTATTCATCTCCATAAAATAAAAGTTGCCGTTTTCATCGACCAAATATTCAATCGTTCCGGCGTTTTTATAACCGCAGGCATGTACCGCCTTGATTGAAATCTCGCCCATCCTTTTTCTAAGCTCCGGGGTGACCAGCATGGACGGCGATTCCTCAAGCACTTTTTGGTTTCTGCGCTGCAGTGAACAGTCGCGCTCGCCGAGGTAAACCGCGTTGCCGTAATTGTCGGCGAGCACCTGAACCTCGATGTGATGTGGGTTTGCGATAAATTTTTCGATATATATGCCGTCATTGCCGAAAAAGGCGCCGGCTTCAGATTTTGCAGCATAAATCGCGGCTTCCAGCTTGTCGGGTGAGTCTACCTTTCTTATACCTCTGCCGCCGCCTCCCGCCGAGGCTTTGACCATAACCGGATAGCCTATCATCTCGGCAATCCTTTTTGCTTCTTCAATAGATTTGACTTCGCCGTCTGAGCCCGGGACAACAGGAACTCCGGCTCTTTTCATAGTTTTCTTTGCCTTTGCCTTGTCGCCCATCAGCTCCATTGATTCCGGGTCAGGGCCTATGAAGATAAGATTGCAGCGCCCGCACATGTGCGCGAAATCCGCGTTTTCGGACAAAAAACCGAAGCCGGGATGAACGGCCTGGGCGCCTGTTACCTCACATGCGGCCAGTATAGCCTTGACATTAAGATAGCTGTCTTTTGACGGTGCAGGGCCGATACATATGGCCTCATCGGCAATCTGCGCGTGAAGCGCGTTTCTGTCTGCCTCTGAAAAAACCGCAACCGTTCTGATGCCGAGTTCACGGCACGCCCTTATTATTCTGACGGCTATTTCGCCTCGATTCGCTATCAAAATCTTGTTAACCAACGGACATCCTCCTAAAATGGAAAAGCCTTTCCTTAACCTTTTGAAGATATTTTTGAGGCTGTATAACAACAACGGCCACAGTTTTCAAACAAGCTAATCCGAGTGTTTAATTTAAAAACTGTGTAAATATAATTGGCAAAGATTTAGTTATCCTGTTTGGGCCCGATTGCAAAGGTAATTTCACCGACGGCGGCCTTTTTGCCGTCGACCGTCGCTGTCGCTTTTCCCACGCCAATACTTGTGCGCAGTTTTAAAAGTTCGACCTCAAGAATAAGTGTATCACCGGGCCTGACCGGCCTGTGAAACCTCGCCTTGTCTATCCCGGCGAAAAACGCTGTGCGCCCCTTAAACTCCGGCATAGATAAGACGCAGACAGCGCCCGCCTGAGCCAACATCTCCATTGTCAGGACGCCCGGCTGTATCGGATAACCGGGGAAGTGGCCTTTGAACCAAAACTCGTCTTCCTTAAGATATTTCTTCGCCACAACGCGCTTTCCCGGTTCGAGTTCAAGAACCTCGTCTATGAGCAGAAACGGGTCGCGGTGCGGAATAATGGCTTCTATCGCTTTTTTATCAAGAACCGCCATATTAAACCTCCATAAGCCTTTGAAACTGTTATTCTATACGCATAATCGGCTGTCCATACTCAACGGTCTGTCCGTTCTTTACGAATATCTCGGCAACGGTGCCTTCACATTCGCTGGTAATTTCATTCATAAGCTTCATTGACTCGATGATAAACAGCGTGTCGCCGCACTTTACCTTTTGACCGACCCTGACAAAAGGCGGCTTGTCAGGCGCAGGGGAAGCGTAGAATGTTCCGACAATCGGCGATTTAACGATAGTCCCGCACAGTTTTTCTTCTTCCTCTTTCTTCTCTGCAGCAGGCTGAACAACTACCTGTGAATTAGCGGTGAAAGTTGACGATGCCGGCGCGTTGTCGCAAACCTTGTCCGCTTTGCGCTCAAGAGAAAGTTTAAAATCCTCGGTCTCCAGGTGCAGCGTGTCTAACGACGACGCATCGAGACTGTTTATCAGCTCTTTTATAATATCTAAGTTTAACTCCATCGAAATCTCCCCACATCTGTATTTTAAAGAAACCATGCTATAAAAACTCACTGCAGATTCTGCACGGTTCCTTTAAACAACCGCTGTTTCATGTTTTTAGTAATTGCAACTTTTATCCAGCAAAAACACAAAGCTGCAATAGCTTGAGCCAAAACAATTTAAGTTTAATCAGCCTTTTTGAAACAAAGGGTAGCGTTATGCCCGCCGAAGCCCAAAGCGTTTGAAAGCACCGCTCTGAGGTTTGCTTTTCTCGCCCCATCGGTGACATAGTCGAGGTCACATTCGGGGTCTTTTACCTTATAGTTTGCCGTCGGCGGAATGACGCCGTCTTTGATTGCAAGCGCACAGATTATAGATTCAATTGCCCCTGCAGCACCGAGAAGATGACCAGTCATCGACTTTGTGCTGCTCATAGGTATCTGTGCGGCCCGTTCTCCGAACAGGTTCTTGACAGCTATTGTCTCACACTTGTCGTTCGGAGGAGTTGATGTACCATGTGCGTTTATATAATCTATGTCTGCTGTGGTAAGGCCTGCGTCCTTTATAGCGAACTCCATGGCCTTTTTAGCGCCCTCTCCGTTCGGGTCAGGGCTTGTTATATGGTAAGCGTCGCTTGTAGCGCCGTAGCCGGCGAGTTCGGCATATATCTTTGCCCCGCGGGCTTTGGCGTGTTCATATTCTTCGAGAACGAGTATACCTGCGCCTTCGCCCATGACAAAACCGCTGCGTTCGGCGTCAAAAGGAATAGATGCGCGGTCGGGGTCGTTTGAGGTACACAGCGCCTTCATATTCGCAAAGGCGGCGATAGCAAAGGGCGTGATTGTCGCTTCGGCGCCGCCGGCAATGATAACGTCGGCATGACCCTCTCTGATTGAGTGCATGGCCTCGCCTATGGCGTGGCCGCTCGACGCGCATGCGGTAACAGGGCAGTAGTTGACGCCCTTAAAGCCATATTTCATGGCGATGTAACCTGCCGACATATTTGAAATCATCATCGGAATCATCAGCGGTGACACACGTCCTGGCCCTTTGGTTATAAACTTCGTATGGTTATCTTCGAGTGTCTGCAGCCCGCCGATACCGCTGCCGATTATAACGCCAACGCGATAGGGGTCAAGGTCGCTGAAATCGCTGCCGCAGTCCTCGATAGCTTGCTTTGCCGCCGCCACCGCGAACTGGGAGCAAGGGTCCATTCTGCGCGACTCCCGCTTATCAATATAATCTTCGGGGTTGAAGTTCTTGACTTGGGCGGCGACCGATGCCTTTTGGCCTTCCATGTCCAGATTTTCTATAGGAGCAATGCCGTGTTTTCCGGCTTTTATATTATTCCAAAAGCTATCAATGTCCAGGCCCACGGGAGAAATTACTCCCATGCCGGTTATTACAACTCTGCGCATCAAAATTCCTCCGTGAAACAATAGATTGAGAAAGAACTGTTTAAGTTGTATTTACATTATCATGCCGCCGTCTACTACGAGTATCTGACCGGTTATATATGAAGCTTCATCAGAGGCCAAGAATGCGACAGCGTTTGCAACATCCTGCGGCTGTCCCAGCCGTCCGAGAGCGATACCTTCCATAGCGGCCTGTTTGACCTTTTCAGGCATTGCGTCTGTCATAGCAGTTTCGATGATTCCGGGTGCTACGGCATTTACGGTAATGCCGCGTGGACCAAGCTCTTTTGCCGCGGTCATCGTCATGCCAGCGACTCCGGCCTTCGAAGCTGAATAGTTGATTTGGCCCTTGTTGCCGTAGAGTCCGGCTACAGAAGAGATATTCACGATACGTCCGCTTCTTGCACGCATCATCACTTTTGATGCGAAATGCATCATATTGAAAACGCCTTTCAGATTGACGGCGATAACCGAGTCGAACTGCTCCTCGCTCATCATAGCAAGCAGCCCGTCCCGTGTAATTCCAGCGTTGTTGACAAGGACATCAAGTCCGCCGAACCGCTCTGTAACAGCCTTGACGAGCTTGCCGCATTGTTCAAAGCTTGACACATCGGCAATGAAGCACTCGGCCTCGACACCGTTGGCGCGGCATTTTTCGGCAACCTGATTGCCGCCGTTTTCCTGTTCTTTTTCAGAACGGCAGTTTATAGCTACGTTATAGCCTTTCTTAGCGAAAGTTTCCGCTATACACGCGCCTATACCCTGTGAAGCACCAGTAATCAGAACAACTTTACTCAAATTGTATACCTCCTGATGTTATTTGTCCGCTGTCAGCGGCAACTGGGGGATGAATCGGGTTTTAAGGAAAGCGAAATGTGTTCGGAGACCGCGTATCCTGCAATAACGCTGCTGAAATCACCACTCAAGAACAACTGAGCCGTAGGTAAGCCCCGCTCCGAATCCGACAAGCGCCAGCTTATCACCCCTTTTGAGTTTTCCTTTTGATGCGAGTTCGGCAAGTGAAAGGGGAATTGAAACACAGGAAGTGTTGCCGTATTTATCCACGTTGACATACATCTTTTCCATGCCTATCCCAAGCCGCTTCGCTGCTGTCTCGATTATACGCAGGTTTGCCTGATGGGGGATAATGAGGTCCACATCTTCTACATCAACACAGGCGCTTTCGCAAGCGCCGATCAGCGCTTCCGGCATGGCTTTGACCGCGAACCGGTAAACATCTGAACCTGACATTCTGATATAATGTTTGTGTGTATTTTCAAATTTCGTGTATTCAGGATTATCTTTATCCGTGGCATAAACACCCCGCGGCTTCAAAGCGGTTGATACGATATGTCCGCCGAGACTGCCCTCGGATTTCAGGTATGACGCATAAAGCTTGTCCGCCGGCTGAAGTACCACGGCTGCGGCACCATCGCCGAAAAGCACGCAGGTTGAGCGGTCGCTGAAATCGAGTTGCTTCGACATAACTTCGCTGCAGACAATAAGGATATTCTTTTTGCCCATTGCAAGGTAATGTTGGGCGACGTCAAGAGCGTAGATAAAACCAGTACAAGCGGCGTTCAAGTCCCAGCAGAATGCGTTGCCGGCGTCGAGTTCATTCTGTATGATGCATGCCATTGACGGATAAAAGTAATCCGGTGTGCAGGTGCAGCCAATTATCATATCAAGTTCTGCACCGTTGACACCGGCGTTGTCCATGGCTTGCTTAGCTGCCCGAGTTCCCATATAGCTATTTGTTTCACCTTTTGATATTCGGCGCTCGCGGATACCCGTGCGCTGTGAAATCCACTCATCAGATGTATCGACAATTTTAGCCATGTCATCGTTAGTAACAACCTGTGAAGGAACATACATTCCTGTACCGGCAATCAAAACTCCCGTCATCAATTGACCCCCCTTGAATACAATGTGCCAATATGTTATAGTACTGATTAAGTGAAAATTATTCAAGAAATATTAGGAGTGGCAAATAATATGCAAGTTTGCGAATTGAGTCTGAGCTGACGGTCAATTTGAAAGAGACACTTCGCATTTGCATTTTTAAACCATCCTCCACCATATTAACGTTGTTTTAAGTATTTGTCAAGTTGGATTTTGTCAAATTAAGGATTCCGAAAGTTGCATATTACATTTTAATAGTATTCATAAGGAGGATACTTAGTTGGGTAAAATTGCATTTTTATTCTCAGGCCAAGGCTCCCAGTATGAGGGCATGGGCAAAGAACTTTATAATAATTTCAGGGAAGCAAAGGATATCTATGATATGGCTTCTGATTACCTTTCGTTCGATGTCCTCAAATTGTCCTGTGAAGGCAGCAAAGAGGAGCTTTCAAAAACCAAAGTATCCCAACCACTTATATTTACGCTTTCCCTCGCGGCTCACGCCGTTGCAAAGGCAAATGGAATAACCGCCTCTGCTGTGGCAGGCTTTTCATTGGGCGAAGTTACCGCACTTACGGCGGCCTCTGCTATGAGTTACGAGACTGGTTTTAAGGTGATTGCAGAACGCGCCAAAGCAATGCAGTCCGCTGCCGAGAATATCCCGGGCGCGATGTTTGCCATTATCGGCGCTGATTCCGAAAAAGTAGAGGAGGCTTGCGCCGCCGCAGGGAAGCAGACAGGCGGATATGCCGTCCCCGTCAACTACAACTGCCCGGGGCAGATTGTCATAGCCGGCGAGGAAGAGACAGTCACAAAGGCCGCAGAAATGTTAAGTGCTGACGGGCTGCGGGTGGTCCGCCTTGCGGTAAATGCGGCGTTTCATTCAAAGCTCATGGAGCCGGCGTCGCAGGAATTCTATGAGAAAATCAGCTCCTTCAAATTCAATGAGGTGGGAATAGATTTTTATTCCAATGTTATAGGCGACAAACTGAATATCAGCGATATCCCATCTTATCTGAAAACGCAGATGATAAGCCCGGTTCGCTTCTCGCAGGAGATGGAAGCCATGAACCGCGACGGCTATGACACATTTGTAGAATTCGGGCCGGGCAAGACTCTATGCGGCTTTATCCGCCGCGGCATTAAAGGCGCGCGCTTCTATAATATAGAGGATTTGAACTCGGCCAAGAGATGTTTTGACGCGCTGGCACAGTAATACAAAATAGGAGCAGTAAGATGAGTGAAAATAAAAGGCGGCAATTTAGGCTTATAGGCCACCCCCTCGGCCAAAGCATATCGCCCCAGATACATGAGCGGCTGATGAAGTTATCCGGCGTTGACGGCGAATACAAACTGTTTGAAATCGAACCGGCGGAGCTTGAAAAGCTGGCGGGGTATTTAAGAACCTTAAGCGGATTTAATGTGACGATTCCCTACAAGCGGGATATCGTGCCGTATCTTCAGAGCGTAAGCCCGCGGGCGCAGCGCTGCGGGGCGGTCAATACAGTCAAATGCGAAAACGGAGAAATGCATGGCTATAATACAGACAGCATTGGCTTTTTGCGTTCGCTTTCCGATGCCGGCATAGAACTTCGCGGGAAAGTGCTTTTGTGCGGCGCGGGCGGTGTTGCGCGCATGATGGCATGTGAAGTGCTGGAGCGCGGGTGCAGCCTTGTCATAGCGACGCGCAGATTAGAGGGGGCGCTCTCGGCAAAGCGCGACCTTGAAAAGATATTCAGCGCCGCCGATATTGAGGCGCGGGAGCTTGGCAGCATAGATTCCGGCTTTGACCTTATCCTGAACGGCACGCCCGCCGGAATGTATCCGCATGAGGATGACTGCCCTATAGACCCTGCAGTTGCCGGGAAATCCGCCGCTGTTTTTGACACAATCTACAACCCCGTTGAAACGGTACTGGTAAAGGCGGCAAAGGCGGCCGGGGCACGCGCCGCAGGAGGGCTGTCCATGCTTGTCTGGCAGGCGGCCGCGGCTCAGGAAATTTGGAACGGCACCCATTTTAAAGCGGAAGATATCAAGGCACTGACAGACGATATGAAGGAACTTTTATATTCAAGATATGGCGGTAGAAGATGAAGAATATATTTTTATGCGGCTTTATGGGCTGCGGAAAATCAACAGTCGGGGCTGAGCTTTCCTCGCTGCTTTCGATGAAATTCATTGATATGGATAAATACATAGAGCAGAAAGTGGGAAAAACCATTCCCGAAATCTTTGAAAAATACGGCGAAAAGAGATTCAGGGAATATGAGCGGACCGCCGCGGCAGAACTGGCTTCAAAGTCGGGCCTTGTGGTTGCCACGGGCGGCGGGGCAGTGCTTTCGGATAAAAACACCGCGGCGTTTAAATCGGGCGGTATTATTGTCTTTATTGACGTGCCGCTTGAAGTCATCGCAAAGCGGCTTGAGGGTGACACATCCCGCCCTCTGCTGCAAAGGGAAGACAAGTTCGCCGCCCTGCGGGAGCTTTATGAAAAGCGTATGCCGTTTTACCGCAAAGCCGCAGATTTAATTGTTTCAAACAATGACAACGCCCCTGCGGTTACGGTCGCGCAGAAAATCGCATCATCACCAAAGATAAAAAAATTGCTCGGTTAAGCTACAGCCGCCGGAAACCTGTTCCGGCGGCTGTTTTGGCTATTTGCAAAGTTAAAAGCTGCCTACAATATAAATTGACAAACCTACAATAAGTACTAAAATAGTTTATGTGGTTGACAAAAAAACATATGTCGTTATAATTTGAAAGGTTGCTCGAAAAGATTTAGATATTTTGGAGGGAATAATGCTTAAAAATTACGATTACGCTATTGTCGGCGGAGGTATAGGCGGACTTATGTGCGCCTACCGCATAAAGGAAAATAAGCCGTCAGCGTCAGTTTTACTTATAGAAAAAGGGGCCGATATTTCCCAGCGCCACTGCCCGATAATTGAAAAGAAAGCGACGCGGTGCATAAAATGCCCGTCCTGCGCGATAATGGAGGGTCTTGCCGGTGCGGGGGCTTTTTCCGACGGGAAATATATAATATCCTGTGAATACGGCGGCTGGCTGCCGGATTTTCTCCCCGAGGAAACTGTGCTCGATTATATTGAGCAGGCGGACCGCATACTTGTATCTTTTGGGGCGACAACGGAGCGCTTTACCCCTGACGATGAGCTGAAGAAAAAATGTCTCCAGTACGACCTTCATATGCAGCAGGCAACAGTAAAACATCTCGGAACGGACGCCAACCTCGATACAATGATTCGCATGTCGAACCATATAAGAGAGGGTTGTGACATCCTTTGCAATACCGAGGTCTATGACGTCAACATTAAAACCCACACGCTGAGCATGAGAAACAGAAAAGGCGAGGAAAGCAGTGTGCGCGCTGACCGCATAGTTTTCGCAGTCGGGCGCTCAGGCAGTGCCTTTTTCAGCGAATGGTGCCGCAAAAACAACATACCGCTCACAAACAATCAGGTTGACATCGGCGTGCGCGTCGAGCTGCCGGCAATAATCTGGGAAGATTTTTCAAAGAAAATCTACGAGCCGAAGATTTGGTACCGCAGCCATGGCTACGGTGATATAACGAGGATGTTCTGCTTTAACGAGCGGGGCAGCGTCGTCACCGAAAACACCTGCGGGGTGCTGACTGTCAACGGTCACGCCTTCCGGGACGAGAGCAAAAAGACCCAGAACTCGAATTTTGCCCTGCTATCCACTATCAGGTTCACAAGTCCTTTCCGCGAGCCTATTTCCTACGCAAGGCACGTTGCAAGCCTGGCCAACCTCATAAGCGGTGGCACGGTGCTGGTTCAGCGGCTCGGCGACCTTGAACTCGGGCGCCGTACGGACGAGAAGCGCCTGCGCCAAAGCACGACGAGGCCGACTCTCGACGCTGTTGCTGGCGACCTGAGCCTGTGCATGCCGAAGCGTCAGCTTGACAATATCATTGAGACACTCCATGCGCTTGATAAGGTAGCGCCCGGCACAGCAAACAGTGACACGCTGCTTTACGGCGTTGAGTGCAAGTATTATTCCGCCCGCCCAGAAAACAACGATTTCGAGCTTGCGGGCTGTGAAGGCATTTACGCAATCGGCGACGGCGCGGGCTTTACGCGCTCTCTGTCACAGGCGTCGGCAAACGGGCTTTATGTGGCGGATAAAATCTCAAAATAGGTCATATAAATTAACTTATAGTATAGTTTAAGTATAATTATCCATATTCGTATTTTTTAACCCAACGGAGGCAGCAATGAAAACGATAGTAATGACCGGCGGGGGCACAGCCGGGCACATAACGCCGAATATTGCGCTCATACCGAAGCTCAGGAATGCTGGATTCAATATCCACTATATCGGCCTGCGCGGAGGTATGGAGGAATCCCTGATAAAACAACAGGGCATAGAGTTTCACGGAATAAACGGCGGAAAGTTAAGGCGCTATTTTGATATTAAGAATTTTACTGACCTTTTCAGAATCGGCGCGGGTTTTTTCGAGTCGGTTTCGCTCCTCGGGAAGATAAAACCGGATATTGTTTTTTCAAAAGGCGGTTTTGTATCAACCCCTGTCGTTTGGGCGGCGTCATTCCGCCATATTCCGGTTATCGCCCATGAGTCGGACCTCTCGATAGGGCTTGCCAACAAGCTCTCGCTGCCTTTTACTCAAAAAGTCTGCTATACCTTTCCCGAAACAGGCGCCCAGATACCAAAGGGAAAAGGTGTTTTCACCGGGCTGCCGATACGCGATACGCTGCTGCATGGAGACGCAAAGCGCGGGCGCAGCCTCTGTGGCTTCGGCGGCGACAAGCCGGTATTGATGGCTACAGGCGGCAGTCAGGGCGCGCAGTTTATCAACAATATGCTCCGTGATTGCTTGGATGATTTGCTGCCGGAGTTCTATATCTGCCATATCTGCGGCAAGGGCAATTTGGACCCTGCGCTCGAGGGCAAGGAAGGCTATTGCCAATTTGAATATGTGACCGACGACCTTAAAGACCTGTTCGCTATGGCGGACATCGTCGTTTCACGCGCCGGGGCGACGAGCATATTTGAGCTGCTGGCGCTCAAAAAGCCCAATCTGCTGATACCTTACGGGCTTGCTGCAAGCCGCGGCGACCAGATACTAAACGCCAAGTCGTTCCAGAAGCAAGGGTACAGCGAGGTCCTAAGCCAAGAGGACGCGACAAAAGAAAAATTCCTGTCCCTTATAAAGTCCATCTATGAGAACCGCTCGTATTATATAGATAAAATGGAGAAAAGCACAATTAAGAACGGCCTTGAAAGCGTTTTCAAAATTATCTGCGAAACCGCTGGAGTAAAAGTAGGCTGAATGTTTAGCCGGTGTTACCTTTCGAAAACCGTTAAAAACAGCCGCTGAGATACAGCAAAAAGCATATGCGCATAAAAACAGCCGCGGAATCAGCTCCGCGGCTGTTTTGCATGTTAAAACAATTACTTTTTGAGCTTTTCAGCGATCTGGTCGCCGATTTTTTGCATGACGGCGCTGGTTTCGTCGTCAAGATTGCCCTCTCCCTGTGAAAGGCCAGCAATCTGCGGCAGCATAGGAAGGGAACCGAGCAGTTTGAGGTTTTCTCTTTCAAGGAAATCTCTCAGCGGTTTTTCGTCGAACATCCTTATCTCTTTGCCGCAGTCGGGGCATTTGATATAGGCCATGTTCTCGACCAGCCCGATAATCTCGATATTCAATTTCTTTGCCATGTTGACCGATTTGCCCACTACCATTGAAGCAAGGTCGTGAGGGGTTGAGACTACGACGGCGCCTGACAGCGGCAGTGACTGCATTACGGTCAGCACCACGTCGCCTGTTCCCGGCGGCATATCGATAATAAGGCAGTCGAGCTCGCCCCAGAACACGTCCGTCCAGAACTGTTTTACCGCGCTGGAGAGTATCGGCCCACGCCAGATAACAGGATCTTCCTCGTTTTCGAGGAAAAAGTTCAGTGAAATGACGGGGATTCCTTCTTTTGTTTTTATAGGCATAATACCCATTTCACTCTGCCTACAGCGGCTTCCTGCAGGGATACCGGTCAACCGGGGTATGCTGGGGCCTGTTATATCGGCGTCGAGTATGCCGACTTTCAAACCTCTTCTTGCAAGTTCGCGGGCGACGAGCACGGTGACGCTGGATTTGCCGACGCCGCCTTTGCCGCTCATAACGGCGATGGTGTTCTTTATAGAACTGAACTGGTTTAACTTTTCCACGCTGCAGCCGCCTTGTTTTTCGGTGCTGCATTTGCCCTTTGACGGGCAGCCTTCACAATTAGACATATAATTCCTCCTTCGCCTGAACTGTCATGCAGGCGAAAAGTGCTGACGGCGTTCATGCCGGAAAGATATAAGTCAACTTAAAAATTATATCATTTTATAATCGTATGCGCAACGGAATATGCAGTTAATGTATAACATAATGTTGATTATACGGGTTGTAATTTATTAAGCACAGGTTCGCGCCCGTTCAAGTGTATATTATGTTGGTTTATCAATACTTATGTTTTCTGGTTATGCAAATTATTATGTTGATATCCACTGTTTGACAATGGTATAATGAAGTACGTATGAAATATTAAGGAATGATAAAGGATGGGTGCAGAAAATGGCGCGTTTCGGAATTATATCGGCGATGCCGGTGGAGCTTGAGTGGTTTATAAAAGAATATAACGCAAAAGAGCTTAACATAAACGGGTTTTATAAAGTATATGAAGGCAAAGAGGGCAGCAACGAGATTTTCATGGCCTGCAGCGGAATAGGAAAGGTAAATGCGGCGGTATGCACGCAAAAGCTTGTCGATGCCTTCAACGTCGACTGTATTGTCAATATGGGCATAGCGGGCGGCATCTCGAAAAAGCTCCGTACGCTGGACGTTGTCATCGGCAGCGAGGTCATATATCACGATTTTAACCCGGACAGCCTTCTGGAGAAATATTTTCCCAACACCCGAGTTTTTAAGTGCGATGAACGGCTTATAAAGACAGCCGAAAAGGTCTGCAAAGAATCGGCGGTAGTCGACAACTATTATGTCGGATGTATCGCTTCCGGCGACTGCTTTGTAGAAAAAAGCGAAACGAAGGAGTATATTGAGAGCCTCGGCGGCATATGCTGTGAGATGGAGGGTGCCGCGATTGGGCATACTGCCCATATAAACAATGTGCCGTTTCTGATAATACGCACCATATCAGACCTTGCGGACGAAAACGCCTCGATAAGTTATGAAGAATTTGAGCGCAGGGCGGCAGAACAATCCAACCGCATTGTGAGCGGTATATTAAAAGGACTTTCTTAATCTTCTAAAATATCCTGCGTCTGCCTTGTTTATATCGATTTATTATTGTATAATAAATAAGTCCAATAATTACACAAAAAAGAAGGAAGATACAATGAAACTGTTTATTGATACCGCTAACATCGATGAGATACGTGCGGCTAATGACCTGGGTGTAATCTGCGGCGTTACAACCAACCCGTCACTTATCGCAAAAGAAGGCCGCGATTTCAAAGAGGTTGTCACAGAGATCACATCAATTGTTGACGGCCCGATTTCTGCTGAGGTTATTTCCCTTGATGCACAGGGAATGGTAGCAGAAGCAAGAGAACTTGCCAAGATTCATAAGAATATTGTTATAAAGATCCCGATGTGCGCGGAGGGCCTCAAAGCTGTCAAAATCTTGACTGCAGAAGGCATTAAGACCAATGTAACACTTATTTTCTCCGCGTCTCAGGCTCTGCTCGCTGCAAAGGCCGGCGCGACATATGTCAGCCCGTTCCTCGGCAGAATTGACGACATCTCCTGGGAAGGTGCGGATCTCATCGCCGATATCGTTGATATCTTCAACGTCCAGGGCATTGAGACAGAGATCATTGCCGCCAGCATCCGTTCACCGCTTCATGTTGTTCAGGTTGCAAAGCTCGGCGCTGACATTGCCACAATTCCTTACAAGGTCATTATGCAGATGATTGAACATCCGCTGACCAAGATTGGCATTGAGCGCTTCTTGAAGGACTGGGAAAAGGTCCCGAAGAAATAATCAGCGGCCTGCAAATTTTATGAAAATTTTCTGGTTAAATTAAACATTGTTCGGCATAATAATAGCGCGGTTTTATAGCCGCGCTATTATTTTTTGGGAAGGGAAGTCAGTATGGGAAGTCTGATTTCGATGGATGAGGTATATAAGATTTACAACCCGGGTATAAACGAGGTACGGGCGCTTGACGGGGTAACCTTGAGGATTGAAAAGGGCGAATTTATAGCCATTGTAGGGCATTCCGGCTCTGGAAAATCAACGCTGATGAATATTATGGGCTGCCTCGATACTCCGACCAGCGGCACCTATGAGCTTTCGGGCGAAAAGGTAGGAAACCTTAAGGAATCAAGGCTTTCAGAGATACGAAACCGTATTATAGGGTTTGTTTTTCAGAATTTCAACCTTATCCCGTCACTGTCGGCAATCGAAAATGTTGAGCTGCCGCTGCTCTATAAGGGTATGCGCAAAGAAATGCGCCACCGGATAGCCGCAGAGGCCCTTGAACGGGTAGGGCTAAAAGACCGCATGAATCACCGGCCCTATGAGCTTTCGGGAGGGCAGCAGCAGCGCGTGGCAGTGGCGCGTGCAATAGCGGCAAAGCCGCCTATTATACTGGCTGACGAGCCGACGGGCAACCTTGATTCCAAATCGGGCAAGGAAGTGCTGGAGCTGCTGAAAGAACTAAACGCCGAGGGCAGAACGGTTGTACTCATCACCCATGACATGTCGATAGCTGAACAGGCAGGCCGCATTATCAGAATCTGCGACGGAAGGATAATTGGCAGCGACGCCGAACAAAAAACCGGAACATAAAATTTAAGAACCACCGACGCAGGCGCAAATATTTTTATAAAAACGCTTATAATTTAGCCTGCTCTGGTTTCAATTTTAAATTGAGGTTGGCTATATTTTCTTTGCTGCTGCAGAAAATAATGCTATCAAGGTTTAAAGGAGCGTAAAAAATGTCTGGTAATGAGTGTACTTACTGGGGGCAGCAGCATAATCTGCCCAATAAATTCCCTCCGCAGCACCAAGATGACCAGCCCGGAAACCAACAGCAGATGAACCCTGCTCCCATAACCGAAAACCCCGCGTATCGGGCATCGGGCCGGCTCAGCGGCAAGGTCGCAGTAATAAGCGGCGGCGACAGCGGCATAGGTCAGGCGGTGGCGTCAGCCTTTGCAAAAGAGGGCGCGGACATCGTAGTGGCTTTTTACAACGAGGCCGCGGACGCTGAGCAGACGCAGAAAATGGTGCAGGCGGCGGGCAGGCGGTGTGAGCTTGTGCAGTGCGATTTAAAATCCGAGTCGGAAGCGCAGAAGGTTGTCAACGCCGCCATGTCGACAATGGGGCATATTGATGTTTTGGTCAACAATATAGCCGTCCAGTTCCCGCAGAACAGCCTCAGCGACATTACCGCCCAGCAGCTTGAAATTACATTTGCGACCAACGTCTTTGGGTACTTTTTTCTCACCAAAGCCGCTCTGCCGCATCTCAAGGCCGGCGCTTCAATCATAAATACAACCTCAGTTACGGCCTATAAGGGCAGCCCGACGCTGATTGACTATTCAGCCACGAAGGGAGCGATTGTTTCGTTTACGCGCTCGCTTGCCCTTTCGCTTGCAAAGAACGGCATAAGGGTCAATGCGGTTGCGCCCGGCCCGGTCTGGACTCCGCTGATTCCCTCAAGCTTTTCGGCACAGGAGGTTGCTAAGTTCGGTCAGGACGTACCGCTGGGGCGCGCCGCCCAGCCGTTTGAGATTGCGCCTGCCTATGTCTATCTTGCCAGCGACGACTCCGCCTATGTATCGGGACAGGTCATTCATGTCAACGGCGGCGAAATCACAGAATCATAGTTTCATCGAAGATAAAAACAGGGGACAGCCTTGGGCTGCCCCTTGTTTTAGTGGTTTTATTATGTATTTTCTTTTTCCGCAATTAACTCGTCCAGTATCTCGGCTGCACACCTTACATACTCGGCGCAGGGGCGTTTTTTATAATATGCCACAGTCCGCGCCTCTGGCGCCGGGCCGTCGTGCTTATGGTCAAGCCCTAAGAGTTCGCGGCAGACTATCGAGCCGTTTTTCTCCTTGAATTTTGCCGCGAGCTTTTGTATGAGCGTATAGTGCTGTTTCTTTGCTTCTGTATCTTTCGGGTCGTTATACCCATACAGAAGTCCCGCCGCCATGAACATGCCGGATACGGCGCCGCAGACTTCACGGAGCCTTCCC
Organism: [Clostridium] cellulosi; assembly: GCF_036762875.1. NCBI lineage: Bacteria > Bacillati > Bacillota > Clostridia > Eubacteriales > Oscillospiraceae > Ruminiclostridium > [Clostridium] cellulosi. Next base: position 264,880 of record NZ_JBAIZF010000026.1, read on the forward strand.
ATGCCGCCACCGAATGATGATGAGAGCTTAACGGCGGTGTCAAAGTCCATCCTTGTCTCGTCACAAAAGGCTGCAAAAACGGCCTGTGCGCAGTTGTAGCCCTCGTTGAAAAGCGATACCGCCCGTTCCTGATGATTTTTCAAAGTATCCACTCCCGTCCGATAATTACTTCATGCTGCCGTAGATTTTTGACAGATTGTATTTCATGCGGTCAATATAGGACAGATTGTCCTCATTGCTTTCGAAGGTATAAATAGTCTCGACCTTGGCGCCCACTTGATCAGCCAGTGTTTTAGAAACCGATGGGCTGACCATATTTTCAGTAAACACCGTTTTCACATTGAACTTCTTGCAGTAATCGGCAAGCTCGGCAAGTTTCTTTGCGCTGGGTTCGCCCTCGGCAAAGACGTCCTCAACACTTTTCTGATTAAGCCCAAAATCCCGGCACAGATAAGCGAAAGCGGCGTGGCCGGTCACAAAGTTTTTATTCGTCAGTGTCTTGAATTTTTCACTGTATTCGGAATAGATGGATTCGAGCTGTGAGATGAAATCGGAATAGTTTTTTTCAAAATATTCCTTGTCTTTCGGGGAGGCTTTAATGAGAGCGTCCTTAATGTTTTTTGCCTCAATCTCCGCGCCCTTAATGCTTATCCAAAGGTGAGGGTCATATTGCTCAGAATCGCTGTCGCTGTCGCTTTCCGAAGCTTTAATTGGTGCCGCCCCCTTTGACGCCTCAACAACAATAAGGTTCTTGTTGTCGGCGGAAGCGATAGCCTGATCCACCCATGATTCCATTGAAAGCCCGTTGTAAACAAACACGCTGGAGTCGGCAAGCTGTGCGATATCCCGCGCCTTAGGCTCAAAATCGTGCGGCTCTATCCCGTCCGGTATAAGCGTTGCAATCTCAACCTTATCCTTGCCGACTGCGTAAACAAATTCTTTCATGGCGTTGAAGGTAACTGAAGTGACAATTTTCCCGGTGGTTTGCGGTTTTTTCTGATTATTGCAGCCGGTAAAGCCTATGAATATAAGCAGGCACAGGATTACAGCCGCCGGTCTTCTCAGCACGGAAACCCCTCCAAGATGCGAATGGTTCTCATTTGCATATAATATACTCATGTAGAAATAAAGTCAAGGAATTTATAGTGTCTGCAATAATTATTGGATTTAAGCCCAGTGATAATCATAAGTCTAATAAATTAAGTGAAGGATAAAAAAGCCGTATTCCGGAGCGTTGGTTATCCGGAATACGGCTGAATTTGAGCTGACAGAAAGTCAGTCGCAGGACAGCTCGTAGATTGCCTGCAGGCAAATTTCACAGTGTTTCATAAAATCGTCGATTTCGAGGAATTCGTCCGCACCGTGGATGTTGTAGTAGGAGAGCGGCTTCATGCCGGCGCCGAAAGCCACACCGTTCTTGAGCTCGCGGGCATATGTGCCTCCGCCGGTTGAATAGAGCGCCGCTTCCTCTCCGGTAACGGTCTTATATGCGGATTTCAGTTTCGTTATCAGCTCGCTGTCCTCTTTGACATAGAGGGGCTTGCTGTCGGATAAGAGGTTTGCTGTGACGCCGTACTTTTCGGCGGTGTCTTTGATTTTGGCGAAAATATCGCCGCCGTCGGCTGTAACTGGATACCGTATGTCGATTACAGCCTTTGAGCTGGTTTCGTCAATGTCAACTATGCCGAGATTCAGCGTGAGTCCTCCGGACTGTTTGTCTCTGTATTTTATACCGAGGCGTTCTCCGTATATATCTTCTGCCACTTTTTCATTCAGGAAGTTAATAAGCGTTCCTGCTTTGTCACCGAGGGTGCGGCAGAGGAGAATAACTGCTTCCCCGGCGGCGTTTATGCCTTCTTCAGGCGTCGACGCGTGAGCGGCCTTTCCAAAGCAGGATATAGCCAGATTGCTGCCGTCATCCGCAAACTCAAAACGGCATTTTTTATCTTTAAAATCCGCCGCGGCTTTCTCAACAGCGTTTTTGTCATTTATATTTATCTGTGCCTTCGCCTGAACAGGTACGATGTTGGCTGCCGTACCGGATTTAAAGCTGAGTACGCTGCCGTCGTTTTTCGGCGTTTTAAATTCTATATGAAGAATACCTTTTTCGCAGTTGCAGATCGGGTATTCGCTGTCGGGAGAAAAGGCAAGATCCGGCATTTCCTCATGGGCGAAGTAGTATTCCATATCTTCCATGCCCTGTTCTTCAGAAGCACCGATGATGACGCGGATACGCTTATTCGGCTTTATGTTGAGGTCTTTCAGGGCTTTAAGGCAATAGATTGCGGAGATAGCCGGCCCTTTGTCGTCCATTGTGCCTCTGCCGTAGATACGGTTTCCAACCCGTTCCGCACAGAAAGGATCCTTTGTCCAGCCGTCCCCCGCGGGAACTACGTCGCAGTGCGCAAGCACACCGACAAGTTTTTCGCCTTCCCCGTATTCGATGTGCCCGGCACGCCCCCCGACATTCTTAACCTTGAATCCCATGTTCTCTGCGAGATTAAGGCAGAACTCGAGCGCCTTTGCTGGCCCCTCGCCGAAGGGCATGCCCTCCTTTGCTTCCTCTCTGCAGCTTTTAATGTTGACTAAGCGAATGACGTCCTCCAGCAACTCTTCCTTATATTTTTGAATTTGGCTGCCGATATTTTTCATTTTTAGAACCTCCTGAAGAAAAATAGCAGAATATTATGTAAAATTTGCATAGAAAATCATTTTCAAAATTGTATATACTAACAATTTTGACTAAATTTCAGCTACAAGCCGATGCAATATGATATAATGTCCATATATGAACAGAAATCAAATTCTGTTTATATTTTTTATTGGCCGATTTGAGACGGGCGCTTGTACTAAACTGGTTTAGAGCGAAGTGAGGTAATTAGTAAACGACCATATACTATCATAATTATGACGCTTCTGACACAGATATTAGATTTTAAATGTGGTGGGGTACTGTGAGGGTTCGAATATTATTATCATTTTTGGTTATCGCATTATCTGCCATGTTTTTATACGCATGCAATACTCAGCAGCCAAAGTCACAGAATGTGCAGACATCCAGCGTCATTTCCCAGATTTCACATAGTACAGAAGCAGAGCCAAATTACAACGCTAGCCTTAAAGACCAGGCCAAAATTTATAATTCAACACCGAGCAGGGTAGCCCTTGCAATGCTTATTTGTAAGCTTGATAATTCTTATTTTTATACCGATATAGTGACTTTGGACGCTAAGGAATTGTTTGATATATTAAGGGATTCCGCAGTCGATAACAATATAACGTTGGAATCACTTAATACGCGCTACGGGCTCTTGGATATACTTGCAGCGGAGAATATATATATAACAATATCGTCAAATAACGTGACATTTACGTCGTCCCCCGAGGTGGCCTCTGAGAAGGCCGCCGAGAAAAAACATTCAACCGATTCGTCAAAGAGCGACGCATGGATTGAAAAATTTCAAACTGCTATAACCTCAAATTAGCGCGATTAAAGACCGTGGCTGGCGCCGCGGTCTTTTTATTTGTGATATTTTACTCCGTTAAGTATAGTCATCGAGCGGTATAGCTGCTCAATAAGCATTATACGGGCCAACTGGTGCGGAAATGTCATATCCGACATTGAAAGTTTAAGATTGGCGCGCGTTTTCACCTCGTCCGACAGCCCATATGAGCCGCCGATGATGAAAGCAAATGAACTGGTCCCTGTTGTCATCTCTTTTGATAATACTTCGGAAAGTTGAACCGAGGACAGGCGCTTTCCTTCAATGCAAAGGGCAGTGACAAAGGCTTTATCTGGAATGGCGGCGGTTATGCGCCTGCCTTCTTCGGTGAGGGCCGATAAAATAAGCGCGTCAGTATCTTTATTAACGCGCTGTTCCGGAATCTCAGTAACTCTAATTTTTGCCCATGGTGTCAGCCTTTTTACATATTCATCAAAGGCAAGACGCCAATACTTTTCTTTAAGATTGCCGACACATATAATATCAATCGAAAGCATATTTAGGCACCTTTAAATGGTCAGAATATGTTCAGGGCCGTTGCGCGGGGCAACTTCTATCTCATATTCGTCCTGAGGTATGCCGGATAGATTCATTGAAGAAATTGCAGTCTCAAGCGCAAGCTCCGGAATATTATTGTCACGGCTTAAGTGAGCGAGGATGAAATAGCGGGAACCAGCAGAGCAGAGTGCCGGCAGAACTTTTGCACAATCGTCGTTTGAAAGATGGCCGGTTTTTGATAAGATACGCCGTTTTAAATAATATGGATACCGGCCATTTTGGAGCATTCCCACGTCATGGTTGGATTCAATGATGACAGCGTCGCAGCCCGATATCCCATTCATAACAGTATCGCTGACGTAACCGAGGTCAGTCGCTATGCCTATTTGTTTGCCGTCCGGCGTATGTATGCGGTATCCAACACTTTCTCGGCTGTCATGCGATGTGCAAAATGATGAAACCGCAATGTCAGCTATGAGGGTGCTGCCTCCGCTTTTTAATTCTATGAAATTATCGCTGTCAATTTCCATGCTGCTGAGTATGCCGTCAATAGTACCGGCGTTTGCGTAAACCGGTATTTTATACTTTGAAAGAAGCGTCTTGAGACCTCTAATGTGGTCGCTGTGCTCATGGGTAATCAATATTCCGGCAATATTATTAATGCTAGAGCCGATTGATTCAAGCGCCTTGCAGATAGAACGGGCACTGACGCCTGCGTCAACGAGCAACGATACGCCGCCAGCCGAGACGTAAGCGCAGTTGCCGCTGCTTCCGCTGAACATGGCGCAGAGTTTTGCCATATTGATTTTCTCCTTAAAATTAAGCCGTACATCTGTGCGGCTTATCAAATAAGTTTTTTAATTTAGACAGCTGCCGGAACGCTTTCGGGGAACTTAATGCGTTTTATTTCGGCGCCGAGCGCTGAAAACTTTTTATCGACGTTTTCATAACCGCGTTCAATATGCTGAATATCCTCGATTTCCGTAGTGCCCCGTGCGACGAGTCCGGCAATCAGAAGCGCTGCTCCCGCACGCAAATCGGTTGCTTTGACAGGAGCTCCGGTCAAATGGTCAACGCCTTCAATTACGGCGATTTTACCGTCAACCTGAATATTTGCGCCCATGCGCTTTAACTCGTCGACGTATCTGAAGCGGTTATCCCAAACCCCTTCGGTTATAATACTTGTGCCGGAAGCTATCGAAAGCAGAACCGCCATCTGCGGCTGCATATCAGTCGGAAAACCTGGATGAGGCATTGTCTTGATGTTTGCGTGATTGAGAACACCGTTGGAGATGACTTCAATGGCGTCATCGTATTCTTTTAACTGTACACCCATCTCAATTAATTTTGCTGAAATGGATTCCAGATGTTTTGGAATTACGTTTCTGACAATGATATTTCCGCCTGTTGCTGCCGCTGCAGCCATAAAGGTTCCCGCCTCAATTTGGTCGGGAATAATAGAATAGGTCACACCGTGAAGGTGTTCAACGCCGTTTATCTTGATAACATCCGTTCCTGCGCCGCGGATATCTGCTCCCATTGAGCTGAGAAAGTTGGCAAGATCGACAATATGCGGCTCTTTTGCCGCATTTTCAATAATTGTCTGTCCCTTTGCCTTAACCGCTGCCAGCATTATATTGACTGTTGCGCCGACAGACACGACGTCAAGGTAAATCTGGCTGCCATGAAGCTCCATTGCATGTGCCTCAACCATGCCGTGTTCAAGGGAAATTTCTGCTCCCAGCGCTTCAAACCCTTTTATGTGTTGGTCAATCGGGCGCACGCCGAAATCGCAGCCTCCCGGCATCGAAACCTGGGCATGAGAAAAACGCCCGAGCAAAGCACCCAGGAAGTAACATGATGCCCGCATTTTTCTCGCAAGGTCATATGGAACGACAGGCTGTGATATATGCGACCCGTCAATCTCAACTGTTGTTCTGTTGATCATTTTTACCTTTGCGCCGAGCTGCTTTAAAATATCCATGATAATAAAAACGTCGCTGATATTCGGTATATTTTCAATGCGGCAAGGGGTTTCAGCCAGGACAGTTGCTGGAAGAATAGCCACCGCTGCATTTTTTGCTCCAGATATTTCTACTTCACCATGTAATTGGTTTCCACCATGTATGACAAATTTATCCATTATATCGCTCCCACAATCAATTGAGACAATATTATTATGCCTCTATTCCAATATGAATAACATAGGTGTAATTGTTAATTTATAAGGCATTTTTGACATTAAAGAAGAGCTGTATGCAAGTTATTAATAAGAAAAAGTTAAAAATATGCTGGAAGTATATAAATATGTAAAATCGTTGATTACATTTTTATCCTATAGTGAAAAAAGTTAGTAATTTTAGGAAATTAAACTTGCTAAAAACACCAACACTTATTATACCACACTGGAAAATAAAAAACCACATTTACCATTATTTATTGTTTACAATTTAAAAACATTAGTAACTATTTAGGAATAATTTAGAAAACATAATCCGTATATATAAAAAATATAGTCTCCGGCAGAAAACAGTCGCCGGAGACGAACCTGCAATCAATAATTAAGGCTATCAACTGTTACGTTTTCGAGAACTTTTAAATATTCCGCGGCTTCTCTTTTGGCGCCGATTGGGTCGTGGTCAAGATAGTTGCCGCATTCTTTACGCTCAGCGCCGGGTATTTTGCCTTCAAAATTCTTGATGAAATTGAAAGCCTGCTTCGTGAGCTCAATCACTTTTTCGTGCTCGAGGGCGCGGGTGATGAAATAGAATCCAGTCCGGCAGCCCATAGGCCCGAAGTATATTATTTTATCGGCATAGGTGCTGCTGCGCACATATGTCGCAAAGAGGTGCTCGATAGTGTGGAGCGCTGCGGTTTGCAAATAATCTCCGGCATTTGGAACCTTGAGTCTGAGGTCATAGGTTACGATATCACCGTCAATGCGGGATATATACATGCCGGGTTTTAGTTTATCATGGTCGACCTGAAAGCTCTTGATAAGTTTAAGGTCCATAGTATTTCTCCTTTTTGGAAAAGCCATAGCATTTAAAAGCAGTATCACTAATATGCTAATATGCGGTGCTTACTGCCGCACGCGAAGGACACCGCAAATTAACAAACTTATTATATCAGTTTGAGCTATTCAATACAAGCGGAGGCTAAATCAGGCTGTTGCAGTGTTTTATTGAAACGGAAGTGTTTTTTATATATAATGGTGTTTAATAATAAAAAGTCAGTTTGAGTATTTAAAAATAAATATTTTACAGCCCGAGATTGAGGTGAAGAATGAAACTTTACAATTCAGGTGGTTCGAAAAATATATACAGCGGGCGCGAAATAACGTGGGAAATTCCAGAAGATAATCCGGCTCATATAAAAGTAAACAGCCGGATGCCGAAAAAGGTTCAGCCGCAGAAAAAAGCAGCAAGCAGAAAGAAAAAGGCGAAAATGCTCGAGAGTTTAAAGCTGTTATTTCTGTCTTTTTCGATTATGCTGCTTCTGACATTTTCGGCAGGCCTGTTTTTGATGTATGGGCCGTTTCCTTATTTCCGCGACTTATGGGTCACAACGGCTATGAGTACGCTCCATCACCAGTGGCTCGCTACCATGTTCTTTGACCAGAAAACTATTGACGAGATACTGGCGAACAATAGGACTATTGAAACTGAAAACGTGACAAATGAAAATGATGTTTCGGTAACTGCCAAAGCTCCTCCGGATAACGCAACCGAGCTTCCGAAAAGTCCGTCTGACGGAGAGCATATAATCAACGGCATAGGTTTTACGCGGCTTAAGACAGCTACATATGAAGGCTGGGTTATCCGCGTTTTTGACCCGTCGCGTATCTATATGGCGGTATCACAGGGATATGGGTACTCAGGTGAAAAGGTGTCTCACATGACACAAAGGCTCGGAGCCTTTGTTGGAATAAACGCCGGCGGCTTTATTGATGTCAATGGCCAGGGTAACGGCGGAATGGCTGACAAGGTTTTAATATCTAAGGGCAGGTTGATAGCAACGTGCAATGCCAAGGAAACGCACAGCATTGTTGGGTTTGACAAAAAGGGAAGGCTTTTGCTCACCAGATGTCAGAGCAGTGAAATAAGCGGCCTTACAAAAGTTTTTAGGGACGCAGTTGAATTCAAGCCGTTTCTCATAGTCAACGGTACCCCGACAAAAATGACAGGCAACGGAGGCTACGGCATACAGCCGCGGACCGCCATAGGCCAGACGAAAGATGGCATTGTAATCTTCGTTCAGATTGACGGAAGAAGGCCGCCAGTTATCGGTGCGTCGGTTAAAGAGCTTCAGCAGATTTTTATAAAATACAATGCCTATAACGCAGCGAATCTTGACGGCGGGGCATCGAGTATCTTTGTTTTTAGAGGAAAAGTGGTCAGCAATCCTTCAAGCCATTCCGGCGAAAGGTTTGTCCCAGACGCATTTCTTATAAACTATAAATAATAGATTATAAAAGGGGCTGATATATCAGCCCCTTTATTGTTTATTTCAGTTTGCCTGCCTCTTGCAAATTTTATAGCAAGTAATTACGGCCGGACTCAGTCCGGACATATACTTGTTGACTGTATAAAAATTGCCGTAAAACTCGATTGTTTATCGGGCAGGAACTTAAGCCGCGTGTTGATTTTAGCCACTGCGTGCCGTCATTATCAATAAAATAATATATTCTGCCTTTCACGAGGGCAATTTCACACCGCTGAGCTGTCAAGGCAGATATCTGCCGAGCCGATGTCGATGCGCCTGTTGCAGATATTGATATAAGACTCAAACGCTTTCAAAATTTTGCTATCCAGCGGGTGCTGCTTAATGCTCATTATCTGTTCAAGCCTAACCTTTGCGGCATTGTAGGAAAGCCCGCACGCTGCCATAAGCTGTTCTGGCGTGCAGAGCCCGCAGGCCTTTATCACGGCGGCTGGGGCGAGCACATTTGAGGCAAACAGGTTAGCCTCTGATTCCAACTCGCGGTATTGATTGATGTCGGTAATGCCGCCGTTAAAGTGACCGCAGATTATATGTCCGGCTTCATGCATGAGAGTAAACCTAATGCGGTTTCGGACCCGAACGGTGTCGTTATAGGCAATGCAGTAATTCCCGCCGCTGTAAACAGTGAACCCGTCGCGGCTTTTGCAGGCCTCTGCGATATCGTTGACGGTGACATTCCCGGGAACCATGGCGCAAAGCTCAGTATAAGTTGTAAGTCCCCAGTGTTTTTTTCTGATGGCTTCAAAGGGATTGATTGGCAGAGAAGAAGCGCCGATACTTAGAAGAAATTCGTATGATTTTCGGCAGACGAAATCAAAGCGGTCGCAAGAAATCATTTCTCCGATTCCCCTGAAGCGATATCCGACATGGTTTTAATTATATTTTTCAAAAGATTGCGCTTATCTGCCGGAAGTTTTTGCATTTCTCTTGCCAAAAGCAGTATTTCACCGTCAAGCTGAAGGTCATCCTGTTTCTTTTCGCTGTCCCATCCCATGAGGTATGAAGGCGTGGTTTTGAGAGCAACGGCGAGCATTTCTACCGTTTTTTGAGGTATGTTCTTGATAAGCCCATCTTCATAGCGCTTGATGGTGGACCTGTTTACCCCAATGCGTTTGCCCAAATCATCAAGCGACATGCCAAGTTCGAGCCTTCTCGACTTTATTCTTGCACCGATATCCATATAATTACCCTCTGTTCAAAATACCAGAATAAACGTTTGAGGCGACGCTAAATTTTAGCTTACAACTAAAGTTTAGCATCTAAAAATAAAAAATCAATAACAATTTTAAAATATTAGAAATTATTGTTGACTTCATACAGTTATGATGTTATTATTATGTTGCAAGTTATGCAACAAGATAACCGACCGAATCGCCCAAAATGGCGATGAGGTATATTTTTTACCTATTATGTTGCATATTACGCAACAAATAAAGGAGGGTGATTAATCTGGACAAAGGTTTGCAGCGCTGGTTCCTTTTGCGCATAGCGGAATCGAAAATGCTTGAGCCGCCCGCCGAAGAAAATGGCAATACGCGGAACGCGGCGGAAAAGGCGGCGTGGAAGGAGGGCATAGAGGAAGATGAGGGAGAGTTTGAGTGATGAAAGGCGCAAGCTTGTCAATGACAATTTAAATCTTGTTTATTATGTGCTCAATTCAATGGGCATTACAAGACAAAACCCGGACTATGACGACCTATTCGGGGCAGGCTGCGTCGGGCTTTGCAAGGCGGGGATAAGGTGGAAGAAGGGGCGTTTGAGTTTTTCGACATTTGCCTACCACTTAATCCGGCACGAGATAATCAACGAGATGGTTTCATATTCAAGGGCCGCAAAGCTCAGTTGTGTAGATGAGAACGTCCGGACAGCCGGGGCGGAAAAGGGATTCGATGAAATAGAAACAGAAATCGCCTTTCGCCAGTTTTGCGAAAAGTCAAAGCAGTTGCTTTCGGACAGCGAGGCAAAGGTTTTGAAACTCTCGGTTGAGGGCAAAACCTGCGGACAGACAGCCGCGATTCTCGGACTCAGCGCTTCCGCTGTCAAAAAGGCGAGAAAGAAGGCAAAGGAAGCGTTTATTGAATTCTTAAAAGACCAAAAAGCGGAGCGGACTGAAAAACCGGCAAAAGGAGGAGTTTTGGATGGAAACAATTAAATGGGTTGAAACGCCGCCATGCAGGCTTTGCAGCGGACCAGAGGAATACAGGCGCCGCTATCCGTGCATGGGGTGTGAAAAGCTCGGCAGGAAGGACAATGAGAAGCCGGTTGAAATTAAGATTCACAGGAAGACCCGTGCCGAACTGGACAGCAGAAATATGAAAATCGCGAAGCTTTACGCTAACGGGCTATCTTACCGGAAAATCGCCATTATGCTCGGAATGCCGCGGGCAACTGTGCAGAGCGCGGTTAAGGCGGCAAAACGGCGCGCCGGAGGCTGCCTCTAAACGACCAGATTTAAACTAATTCAAAAAAGCAAACTGACAAAGATAAATAAAAGTTCTTATAACGGTAAATGACAATGTAACACTAAACAGCATACAAAATTCAAGGATTAAACAAAAAAACAAGCTGTATGAAACGGTGCCCTTTGTGCCGCTAAAGATTGTATTAATGTAAGCGAAGGCAGGTAGAGAAAGTGAAAAAGAAATATTCAAAGAAACGCTTAAAAAGACTGATTGACGCGTATGTAGAGACTGACGGCGTCAAGAGCCTTGCGGGCTTGGCGTTGTATCTGGGCATTGACAGCGCGGAGCTCAACCAGCTTCAGTCCGACAGCAAGGACGGGTACAGCGAGATTATTGCATATGCGAGGACGTGCATAGAAAAGGATATCGTGGAGAACGGGCTGCGCGGGAAGTACAATGCCTCAATGGCGTCGTTTATCCTGCGGTCATCCTTCGGTTACCGCGACAAAGGGGAGCTGCCGCCGCAAGGGCCGGTAAAAATCGAGGTTGCGGAGGAGCTTCTTGGCGACGCAGTGTAATAATTTTGCGGGTGGTTGACTTGAAAAGCAAAAACAGTTTAAAGCACACGATTAAACTTTCCGGCAAGCCGTCAAAACGGCAGATGGAATTTTTGAAAGCGACAACTAAATATGTGGCATACGGCGGGGCCCGGGGCGGAGGAAAGTCATGGGCGCTGCGGCGCAAGTGCATACTGCTGGCGGCAAAATACCCGGGAATCAGGATTCTCATAGTCAGGCGGACGCTTCAGGAACTCAGGGAAAACCACACCTTGCCCTTAAAGCGTGAGCTGGAGGGGCTTGCCACTTACAGCTCGGAGGAGAAAGCCTTCTATTTTCCCAACTCAAGCCGCCTCAAGCTCGGATATCTGGCTGACGACGGCGATGTGAACCAGTATCAAGGCCAGGAGTATGACATTATCTGCATGGACGAAGCAACGCAGTTTACCTTTTTCCAGTTCACATGCCTGAACGCCTGCTTAAGAGGCGGCAACCCGAAGCATCCAAAGCGGTTTTACCTGACGTGCAACCCCGGAGGGGTGGGGCACGCATGGGTAAAAAGGCTGTTTATCGACAGAAATTATAGAAACGGCGAAAACCCCGACGAATACACATTCATACCGGCAAAAGTGTATGACAACGACTTTTTGATGAAAACAAATCCCGGTTATCTTCACCAACTTGAGAGCTTGCCGGATGATTTGAGGCGGGCGTGGCTTTACGGCGAATGGGACGCCTTCGCAGGCCAGTTCTTCCCCGAGTTCAGCAGGCAGGTTCATGTCGTGAAACCCTTTAAAATACCGCAGAATTACACAAGGTACTATGTCAACGATTACGGCCTGGACATGCTGGCGGGGCTGTGGATTGCGGTGTCGCCGCAAGGCAGAGCCTTTGTTTACAGGGAAATCTATAAACCAAACCTCATTGTCAGTGAGGCGGCAAAGCAGATAAAAGCCCTTGAATCCGACGATGAAGAGATATTCGTAAGGCTCGCGCCGCCCGACCTGTGGGGCCGTACCAAAGACAGCGGCAAAAGCGTCATTGAAATCTTTGCCGAGAACGGCCTCTATTTCTGCAAGGCCGACAGCGACAGGCGGCAGGGCTGGATGGCGCTGAGGGAATGGCTCAAGCCGGAAAAGCAGGCGGACGGGACGGTGCAGGCGAAACTTGCAATCTTTGAAAACTGCCATAATCTCATACGCACGCTTCCGCTTCTGCAGTATGACAGAAAGGTACCCGACGACGCGGCGAAAGAGCCCCATGAGCTGACCCATGCGCCGGACGCCCTCAGGTATTTTGCAGCATGGAGAACAGTTGAAAGCGAAAGCAGCAATTATTCGCTTCCACAGGGCAACGAGATTACAAGTGATTACCTCAGCGGCCTGTGGAATTAAATCTGACTATTTTAGAACCTTAAGCTGTAATTGCCGGATTGAGGCGCAAATATGCAGGGAGGTGAAGTTATGTATGCCTTAATATGCGTTTGGACCGGGGTGTTGTGCGGAGCTTTTGTAGGCGTATTCGGCATCTGGGCTTTTTTAAAAGGCCAGTCAAGCGCGGTAATCTGCAGAATGGGCGGCGTGCCTGAATTTAAAACCAGCAAAAGAAAGGCGGGCAAAGGAACGCCGGATATCTCCGAACAGATAGGCGCGATGTTTGCAAACGCCGACTGAATTTCCGTAAAAGGCAGGGATTAAGATGCAAAAAAGTATAAGTCCGCAGTACATATGGCGGCATTACAAAGCCGGCGTTGAATTTAAGAATAGCATAGGGCTTTATGATACTGTGGACAAAAACGAGCGTTTTTTCGCAGGAGACCAGTGGGCGGGCGTCAACGCGCCGGACCTTCCGAAGCCCGTAATCAATTTCATAAAGCGCGCGTGCCAGCAAAGGGTTGCTGAGGTAAACTCCAACCCGGTGGCAGTCGAGTTTGACGAGATTGAGTTTCCCAACGACGTTGCTTTGCCGGAGCCCATGTCACAGCCCATGTCAGGCACCGACAGGGAAACCCTAAACGCGCTGTTTGACGCGGACTGGAACCGCCTGAAGATGGACGCTGTGAACCTCGACGGGCTGCTTAACGCGGCGGTGACTGGGGATTATATCCTCTACAATTACTGGGACCCAGCGGCTGAGACCGGGCAGGTTGCCAGCGGCCGTATCGGCGTGCAATTGCTCGACAACGTCAATGTTTATCCAGGCAATCCGAATGAAAGAGATGTTCAGGCCCAGCCGGATTTTATAATTGCCCGGCGCGAGCTGGTGGAAGATGTAAAAAGACAGGCTGCGGCGGCAGGATGCTCAAAAGAGGAGATTTCGCTTATCACGCCGGACGACGACACCGAACTTATGGGAGGGGATATCGGCAAGCGGGAGCTTCGCAGCGATGAGGACGCCAAGTGCCTGACGCTGCTGTATCTTTTCAAGGCGGACAATGGCCATGTTATGGCGCAGAAGACGACGCGCAATGCTGTTGTACGCCCGCTGTGGGACACGCGCCTGACGCGTTACCCCTTAGCCGTAATGAACTGGGAAGTCAGAAAGAACTGCTTTTTCGGCAGGGCGGAGGTTACGGGCCTTATCCCGGTGCAGCGGTACATAAATCAGATGTATGCCATGACGATGCTGTTCACAATGCAGTCCGCATGCCCAAAAGCGGTGTTCAATCAGAGCATGGTAAAGGCATGGAGCAACGCGGTAGGCACTGCGATACCAGTAAACGGCGATATCGAACAGGCTCTTAAATACCTCGACCCGCCACAGCTTCCCAATGACGTCTATAAGCTTCCCGAACAGCTGATGGACACTACCCTTAGGCTTCTCGGAGTTACTGATATCGAGCTTGGCAATATCAATCCTACTAATACGAGCGCTATTGTGATGGCGAAGGAAGCTTCATCAATGCCGGTTCAGTCAATCAAAAAGCGGTTTTACTCGATGATCGAGGATTTTGCCCGGAACTGGCTCGATATGGTCATGGCATACTTCACTGTTCCGCGCTGGATGAAGATAAAAGGTAAGGACGGCGAACGCAATGTAATTTTTGACGCCTCTACCTTGCGGAACAAGCTCTGGTCGGTGAAGATTGACGTCGGCGCGGCCAACGCGTGGAGTGAAATCAACTCGGTTGATACGCTGAACAAGTTGTTTGAGGCAGGGGCGATCGACGCGAAACAGTATATCGAGCGCCTGCCCGACGGATATCTGCCAATGCGTGAAAAGCTGCTTGAGGAACTTATCGCCGCAGAAAATAAAACAGCGGGAGGAATATCAAATGGAAAATGAGAGAACGGCTGAGGAACTTAAGCCTCAAATCGATGACGGCGAGGGCGAGAAGAAGTACATTGTCCGCCACAACAAAGAAAACGTCGAGCTTACGCTTCAGGAACTGATTGAAAACGCCGAGAAGGGACTGGATTACGACCGTATCCGCCCCTCTCATGATTTTGTAAAGGAACTTGCTGCAATGGAGGGGGAAAGCGACATCCCGCGCTTCATCGCCAAAATGAAGCAGAGGGTCAGCGGCGCAGCCAATGCCGCACAAGGCCCGCAGCCAGAGCGGGACGGCGCACCGAATCCAAGCGAAATGGAGGCGATAGCGAGAGAATATCCCGAATATATAAAAAACGGGGTGCTGGAGTTGCCGGAAGACGCGGCCGCACTGGTAAAAAGCGGTGTAAGCCCCATTGAAGCCTGCCGCGCAGCCGATTTAAAGCGTACGAAAGAGCTTTGTGCGAAGCTCGCTGCAAGGCTTGACGCCATACTTGCCAATAGCGAGAACAAAGCGGCTTCAATCGGCAGCCTTTCAGGCGGTGCCGCTCCGGAGAAAGACTTCTTTACCCCACAGGAGTGGGACAGGCTGCCTCGTCGGGAAAAAGAAAAATTAATTAAAAACGGCAAAATCTATGAATTTATGAAAAAATGGAGTGGTAAGTAATGAGTTTTGCAAATTTCAAACCTGAAGTATGGTCAACTCAGCTGCTTATGGACCGCGACCAGCGGGTAGTAGGCGTTCAGAACTGCTGGAGGCTGTTTGAAGGCAGCATTAACCGCACAGGCGACAGGGTCCGCATTCAGGGACTTTGCGGCGCGACGATCAAGGATCTGCCGTCGAACGGCATTATCGACGACCCTGAGGGCATTGAGGACGAAAGCCTCGAACTGGTTATTGACCAGAAGAAGTACATAAACTTCAAGGTCGACGACATCGACCGTATCCAGTCAAACGCAGATATGATAAAGGCGATAATCGGCAAGACCTCGAACAACCTTGCGGTTATGCAGGATAAGTACATCTACGGCATAGCAAAGGATTCGGCGGGTAAGGTTATTGACGCCGCGTCCTCCGGAAACGAGCTTAGCTCGAAAAACATACTTTCCTATTTGAGCGATGCGCTCGCCTTTATCCGCTCATCGAGCGTTTATGACAACAGCGATATCTTCTTTGAAGTCCATCCCTATGTATTCTCAAAGCTTCAACTGGCCTTCACCATGATAGGTCAGGGTAATAACACAGTTGGCAAAAACGGCTACCGCGGCCCGCTTTTCGGCTGCAGCGTCTTTGAGAGCAACTGCATACCGGTAACGGACGCCGAAGGCAATCCGGTTCCCGCCGGAACAAAAGGCGCTATCTATCACAATATTATCCGCACAGGTGAGGCCATCGCGTTCGCCGAGCAAAAATCAATCGACTTTAAGGCATATGAGGTCGAAAAGGGCTTCGGCGAGGGCGTAAAAGGCTTTACGCTCTATGGCGCAAAGGTAGTAAAGCCCCAGGAGCTTGTATGCCTCAAGGCTGTCATTGCCGATGAATGATTGAGGAGGAAATGAGAAATGGCTGAGATAATAAAAACATCAATCCCGTTTGGCGCAAAGTCAGCGGCGATTACATTTACCGCCGCTACGGGGACGGATTATTTTGAACCGCAGAACGCCGACTCGAGGGTTTCTATTCTGATAAAAAACGATAACACGCAGAGTGCGACCATCACGTTTAAAGCCGGAGACGGCGCGCTTTCATCCCTCGGCGACATCGATGTCACCGTAGCCGGCGGCGCCCAGTGCTTTGTTCCGCTGACCCGACTCGAATCCGCAAGGGTCAAGGTTTTGAGTGGAGAGGACAAAGGCAAGATTATAGTATCCACCGCAGTCGAAACTGGCGGCACTGTAGGCAATGTTTCTTTTGCGGTGCTTTCAGTCGAGTAAAAGAGCGATTTCCCGTAACATTGTAAGGCGGGCCGGGATATACCCGCCCGCCCTTAACTTTAAGGAGTGAAAACTATGGCTGTTAAGGCAAGAGAAATCGCCGACGCGGCTTTGAAACTTCTTTGTCACGTCGGCAATTTCGGCACAGTGGATAAAAACAGGGAAAGCCGCTATCTGGGCCTTGCCCCCTCATACCTGACGGTTTTGCAGTATGAGATTGCGGAGTATGAGAACGCGCCTCAGCCTCTGCCGATTGCGAATCTTGAGCAGGAGATAGACTTAAGTGACAAAACCGCGCTCAAGGTAATGCCGGCGGGCCTTGCTATGTATTTTGCGCTGATTGACAGGGACGCGGAGATGTATAACCATTTTTCCTCGCTTTATTATGAAAAGCTTTTGCCGACAGTCAAGACGGGTGAAGTTAATATCCGCGAGTGTTATCTGTCCCCGAATGACCCGATGATGAGGTGAAGCGTATGGCTTTAAGCAAAATGCCTAAAATGACGCCCTCAAAGAAACTTCAGATTTCATCGGCGTTCGACGGGGGCATTAATCTGTCGGTATCACCACAGCTTGTGGCCGACAATGAAAGCCCGGATATGCTCAATTTCTGGAAGCAGGGCGGCGTTCTTCGCCTGCGGCCGGGGCTGCGGAAACTCGTAGAGCAGGACTACGGCATTATTGTCGAGGTATACCCTAAGGACAGGCGCAAAATACTGCTTTCCCGCGTGACGAAAAACGGAAGTGTATTAAGTGAAAAATACGGTATTTATATCATCACCGAGAGGGCTGTGTTGAGTTACGACGGAAGCAGCATAGAGAAAATAGCCGATGAATACATCTTTGAAGATGACTGGGTGAAGAAGTACACACAGCGGGAATTTAAAAAGTGTGTGATGATCTCCTCCGGCAGTGAGAACATGAGCACATTAACGTCCGGCGGCGATATCTGGACATCCGAGGGTGAGGCCGTCTACATAATCGGGAGCGGGTATTACCTTGTCGCAATGCCTAAAATTATCTGTTACGAAAAACCTACCGGAGTGCCGCACATAACATTCGGATGTACTGTTCAGGAAATAACCCCCTATGTGCCAGTGCTGTTTGAAAACTGCACTCCCGAAGGGTCAGGAAAAAGGGTAGAGGAGCGGAATCTGCTTTCAAAAAGACGGATTCAAAAGTTTACGACCAATAATACTTCGACGGTTTACAGATTGTGCGAGAGAGATCTCGACAAAGATACAGTGACCGCGATTTATTACGCTGACCAAGGCTCAATTTATACCTTCAATTTTCCAAAGGGCTACAGTATCAGCAAACAAAACGGCATAGTGGCTGAGCTGAGCAGGACGAAAGGCACAATAACATTTTCCCACGCGCTTATCGACGCTGCTTCGTTTGGATTAGTGAACAACCTTGTCGTCACATACAGCAAGACCTATGACGCGGTGCCGGTGAAAAACTGTACTCTCGGGATATGGTATGACGGCGGGACGCAGACGGGTTCCGGGTGCGGCAGACTGTTCCTTTCAGGAGATTCCGAGGCTCCAAACCGGATTTATTATAGTTCCCCCAACGACCCTACATATTTTGCCGAGAACGCGTACATAGATATCGGCGCTTCCGCCGACCCGGTAAAGACGTTTGGCATACAATTCGACATCCTTGTGATATTTAAAGAGCATTCGGTATATTCCCTGAAGTATGCTGATGAAGCCGGAACGCCGGCCTTTACAGTAAAAATCGTAAACGCGGGAGCCGGCTGCGATATGCCCGGTACACTGCTGCTTGTGTCGAATATGCTTGTTTGGGCGAACTCGTCAGGCGGCGTATTTGCGCTTTTGTCCACAACGGTTAAGGACGAAAGGACGGTCCGCCTTTTGTCGCAGAATATCAATTCAAGGCTGCTTTCACTGCCCGTTGAAGACTTGATGAGCGCGACGGCCGCCTGCGACGGAAGCTCCTATTTCCTGCTTGTGGGAGATGAAGCGTTTATTCTGAACTGCGACACGCTGCATTTCAGCACAGATAAAAAACCACAGGACGCCCCGTGGTTTATTTGGCACCTGCCCCAAAAATTCACCTCGGTTATGATGTACGGAAAATATTTCGCCGCCGCGGCACAAGACGGCACGCTTTACATTTTCGATGAAAACGCTACCGACGACTGCGGCGAATGGTATGACGCATGGTGGTACTCAAAGAGCTTTGATTTCAATAAAATCGGAACGCTAAAAAAGCCATGCCGCATAACTATCGGCGTGGGCAGTGACAAGCCTTTGAATTTGGAGGTCTTTTATCGTGACAGCGCAGGTGAAACACATTGGTATGTGCCGGTGACAGACAACGAGTTTTACAAGACGATAACGATAAATCCTCCGTCCGCATGGTCGCAGAACATATCATTCGGCATACGCAGAGCCAAAGAGAAAACCGCTTTTCAGCTTTTTGGATTTTTGATAGATGCAGTATCGGGTGCCCAGTGCCGGTAATAGCTTGCAGACGGTATCGCGGCCAAGTAATAACTTTAGGGAGGTCAGACAATGTCGGTAAGAAGAAAGGTTATAAATCTTAAAGTGGATTCCGAAGCTCAGCTTATTGCCACTAACCCCGAGACGGGTGAAATAGAGACAGACGCCGGTTTTCAGGGTGAGGACGGTGCCGTCTGGCTTCACGCGGAGGTGCCTGACGACTGGAGCGGCCTGCGCGTTAGATTACAGGTAACGGCGTCATCCGGCGAATGTGATTTGAGCGGGCTGGCTGTCGACGGTGTAATAGATATGCCCTTGAGAAAAAATGTCACCGTTCCGGGCAGACTTGCCGTAGCCCTCATCGGCATATCCGAGGAGGGTATCCGTAGGACGGCCGAATGCAATACCCTTTATATAACTGAGATGCACTGCCCTGTAGATCCGGCTGCCGAAGTATATCCAACCGCGTTTGAAAATCTGTGCAATATAGTTGAGCACAACGTCGTGCACAAGATAACGGGTTCGGGCGGCGCAAAGGTAACAAAAACAGGCGAGACTACCTATGATATCAACGTCTCAGGAACCGGCGGCGATATGCTCGCTTCAAACTATGCAGCGGGCATCGGAAAGTCAAATACCAATACAACGGACCACGCGCTGTTTGCGGATACGGCCGGCACAGTAGAAACTGCTCTTCACGCGCAAAGCGCCGATACAGCCGCGACTGCCGCTGACGCTGCGCCGGGCTCGAATCTTGAGTCGGCGCTGAATTCAAAACAGCCGCTGTTGACCCCCGGCGGAAACGGCGGAGAGGATTTGCTTTCGGGAACCACTGTAAAAAGCCTTAAGGGTAATGGTATTACTATTACCTCTGATGAACACAGCGTGACATTAGGGCTTGACGGCGCGGTTGCAAAGACCGGGTCGGTTATGTTTATTGCGTCGGAAGATTTGCCTGAGGGCTGGCAGTTTGCTGACGGAAGGCTGCTGAAGGTTTCGGATTATCCCGAGCTTTTTAATGCCATCGGATTCA
This sequence comes from [Clostridium] cellulosi, assembly GCF_036762875.1. Lineage (NCBI taxonomy): Bacteria > Bacillati > Bacillota > Clostridia > Eubacteriales > Oscillospiraceae > Ruminiclostridium > [Clostridium] cellulosi. The sequence continues at coordinate 285,052 of NZ_JBAIZF010000026.1, forward strand.
TACATGGTATGGGAACCCCGAATTGCTTCCATATTTCTCCGATATATTATACGGCGCAGTTCGACCGCGCAGAAAATATAGTACTTCAAAAATACTGCAAGGGAATTGTCGAAACCTCATACTTTGAAACCGGTGGCACTGTTTACACAGGCGAAGAATTCACCGTTACGGAAGAAGGCGACTATACCCTGTACTGCAAGGACAGCGACGGGGTCGAAGCTATCCAGTATGTCCATGTGCCTTCGTTAAATACAGCGTATATATTGAACCTTTTAAGCGTGCCCTATGCCGATACTACGAAAATCGGCGTATTCGGCCGTATTGACGAGGACGTGACAATCACCACAGTAAAATTGGCACAGGGAGTACAGAATGTCTCATATTTTGCAACCGGCGGAGCAGACATAGGCAACAATGTAAGCAAACTCATCTTTTTTCAAGACGGAAGTGATATGCCGAGCGGTACCTATACATGGTACACAAAGGATTCAGACGGGAACGAAGCCATACAGTATTTCAAGATATATCCGGTCAGAATGCTTTCAATAAATGTTTCTTTGTCCGCTTCATCGGATTACTTTAGGCTGCCTAACCTTGTCGATAAAATCGATCCGCGTTTGCTGCCTATAATAAAGCTTTAATCAGGTTTTGATTGGCTGCCTGAATTATGGTAAAATTAAGGGCACACAGATTTAATCTCGCGCATTGCAGCCGAAATCCTGTACTGCGCTTCAAGAGATTAACTGTGTGCCTTATTTTTATAAATTAATTTTCGGGGAGAATGTTGAATGCCTGTTTTCAGTTGCCCTGTCTGCAAAAGCGGCCTTGAAAGGCTTTCAGCGGTTTATAGATGCAGAAACGGGCATAGTTTTGATATTGCTGCACAAGGATATGTCAATCTGCTTCCGTCGGATAAAAGCAGGGCGAACGCCGGAGATAATGCCCAAATGATTGCGGCTCGCAGCAGGTTTTTAAATAGCGGATATTACGCCTGCCTTAAAGACGCCGTTGCAATGTGCGTCCTTAAGGCAGTGGGGAAATCCGGTAAACAGCCGCTGGTTGTCGACGCAGGCTGCGGCGAAGGGTACTATACCGCCGGTATTGCGGACTGCTTAGCAGCGCACGGTATTGCTGCGTCGGTTTCGGGCATAGATTTGTCAAAGCGCGGCATCGCCAGAGCGTCCAAACGGTATAAAAACGTGCAGTTTGCAGTAGCGGGCATTTTTAATATGCCCTATGCCGACAATTCCGCCGACGTCATTGTCAGCATCTTTGCCCCTTTGTGCGACAGCGAATTCAGGCGTATTCTGAAGCCGTCGGGAACGCTTATTGTTGTTGCGCCGGGAAGAGATCACCTGTTGGGCCTTAAACGTGTCCTGTATGACAACCCATACTTAAACGACGAGGATAAATACTGCCCGCAGGGCTTTAGGTTTATAAATTCCCAGCGCATCAAAAAGGAAATAACGGTAAAAGGTGAGCATATATACGACTTGTTCACAATGACGCCCTATTTTTACAATACGCCGGCCGGGGCGGCGGAACGTCTAAAAGATATAAATGAACTTATAACCCCGATTGATTTTATTATAACCGAGCTGGAAAGACTGTGAAATGCCTATCTGGCTAAATCACAAATCAGGCATTCTGCCTTAATGTAAACTTAGAAAGCAGTTCATTGAGATGCTCTGCCTGACTTGACAACTCTTCGCTTGCCGCGGCACTCTCCTCAGCCGTAGCAGAGTTCGTCTGAACAACATTGGAGACGACTTCTACGCCCCTGTCAATCTGAGAAATGCTGGTTGCCTGCTCGTTAGAGGCGGCGGCAATATCAGAAACAAGGTTGGAGACCCTGTCGATATTGCTGACAATCTTAGAGAGCGCGGCCGCGGTTTCATTGGCAATCTGCGTACCGGCCTCGATTTTCTTAACAGAGCCTTCGATAAGAGCAGTGGTGTCTTTCGCGGCATTAGCACTTCTTGCAGCCAGGTTCCGTACCTCTTCAGCGACAACGGCGAATCCTTTACCGTACTGTCCTGCGCGCGCCGCTTCAACGGCTGCATTGAGTGAGAGCAGGTTTGTCTGGAACGCGATATCATCAATTACTTTAATTATCTTTGAGATGTTGGCGGACGATTCATTGATATCGTTCATCGCATTAAGCATTTCATTCATATGGTTATTGCCAAGCATAGCGTTTTCTTTTGTGGTCTTGGCAAGCTCATTGGCTTCATTGGCGTTCTTAGCGTTGTTTTTAGTCTGAGTGGAGATCTCTGCAATAGAGGAGGTAAGCTGCTCGACCGAGCTTGCCTGTTCGGCTGCGCCGCGGGAGAGGTTCTGGCTACCGCTTGAAACCTGTTTAGCGCCGGCGGCAACCTGATCGGCCGCGATCCGGATACTGCTCATAAGCTCGTTGAGTGAATCGATAATATTGTTAAGGCTGTTAGAGATGTCTTCAAAATCGCCTCTATAATTTTTGACCCTTTCAAGGTCCAAATTGCCGTTGGCAATGTTTGAAAGCACGAATGAAATTTCGCTGGCGATTGTGCTTATTGTGCTGGCTGTATTGTTGACTGACTCAGACAGCCTGCCGAATGCGCCGTTGTAACTGCCGCTTACCCTGGCCTGCAGGTTGCCGGAGGATATCTGTTCCATGACATTTGAAATTTCATTTACCGGCTTTGCCATGTTATCATACGCGCTGTTGAAGGACTTAAGGATATTTGCAAACTCGCCCTCGAATTTGCTTGTATCACTGCGGTATTCAAGCCTGCCGTCCAACGCGGCGTTTGCAAGCGAGGTTGTTTCAGAAATCAGGTCGCTGATGGCCTGCATCATCTTTGTAAATGCCGGGGTCAGCTTATCATTTTCACTGCGTTTGCCAGTATTTTCAAGCGTTTCGAGGCCGCTTATGTCGCCGTTTGAAACCTGAACAGAAAATGTCTGAATTGTTGCGAGGTTCTCCTGAACCTGGGCTATGGATTCGCCGAGCTTCTGGAAGTCGCCAACCATAACGCTGGAATCAGGAATTACGGTAAGGTCGTTTACTGCAAGCGCATTGAGGACGTTTGTGGTCTCATCAATCGGTTTTTCGATTGTGTCGAGGGTATTGTTAATGCCGGAGACGATCTCTCTGTAACCGCCCTCAAACTTTGATTCATCTCCGCGTGTGCCTTTGATGTTGCCTTTTGAGCTTTCAGAAGTGATGAGATTGGTTTCTTCTATCAGGTTCTGAATAGTCTCCATCATCTTTATAATAGAGGGTATCATGTAATCGTTTTCAGACTTTTTGCCTATGCTTCTAAACTCTTCCAGCATGCTGGTATCGCCTTTTGAGACGCTGACAATGGCGTCCTGCAAGGCGACAAGGCTGTCGCGGACGGAATTTATATCAGACGCAAGCTCGCCGAAGGCGCCTTCATATTCGCTGTCAACAGATTTTGTGTAGTCGTTTACTGCGAGGCTGCGGGTTACATCCATGACATCGTTTAACGGTGAGGAAATCTTATCAAGCAGTGTGTTCATGCCTTCAATAAGGAATTTCCAGCTTCCCTGATAAGAGCTGGTAGAACAGCGTTCGTCAAGTTTTCCACTTGCTGCGGCATTTATAAGGCGTTCGGTGTCATGCGAAAGTGAACGCATGGTGGAAATGATTTTTTGAAGTACCGGAGTCATCATATCGCCGCTGTCCTTTGAATGGACATTCATTGAAATATTGCCTTCGGAGATGTTGCTGATAACACCGAGAACATTATTCTTAATATCTGCGGCAAGAGAATCAAGCATTGTGGACATAAGGCCGAAATCGTCGGATGTTCTGATGTTGCTGCGGGCGTCAAGATGCCACATTGTCAGTTCATTGAGGGTGAGGTACATTTTTTTAAGAGGTTTTGTTATATGTCTTGAGAGCATAAAACTCAGTATGATTGGGAAAATGACAGTAGCGGCAATGATAGAATATTTTATGGTCATGTCCCCTAAACTGGAAGCAATGACACCAAGTATAAGGTTAACGACCGCAATTACAAAAAATGCCAGAGTTAATCTGCGGCCAACCGTGCCGAAACGCACCCTGTTCATGTTTTTGTTCTTACCCATCCTCATCAACTCCAATCGTAAATGTATTGTTGGCGCAATACTGTGATGCAGGGTAAAATACACAGTTTCAAGCGATGAAATGCGCCAGAAAAATGAATGTATACCTATTATAGTATGAAAACCGACATTTTTCCAGTGGATTAAATATATAAATGATAGCTGTTAACATACGAATTTAATAAATAAAAATTATATGATATTCACAAAAAAATGATACTAATACAATGCAAACATACACAAAATCGCATATTACAACATATAATTTAAATAAGAAATACGCTGCTGCGTAATCAAAGCGGCGCATCAGAAAATAAAGGTGTAAACATACGGGAAATAATTGCTTTAACTGAAAAGAGAAAAGTGTTCAGAAAAATTCTTAATGATATGCTGTTGCAGTTGATGGTGACAGACAGAACTAATTAAAATTAGCAAAAGATATTGACATACGCTAAAACCGATGTTATATTAAAATTAATATCTAAACCACTGAAGGGGAAGTAAAACCGCAAAACGGCATTAAGCGAGCCGGGGTATGGTGTGAGCCCGGTATGATACGAGGCGGAACAATGGGCCCCTGAGGGCGGGGCGAAAGGCGTTGTTGCCGAGTAGCTTCCGACGCGACTCCGGCGTTACTTGGGTGAGGGGTGTGTTGGCACCCTGCAAGAGTGCGCGCAGCTTTTAATGCTTCGCGAATCAAGGTGGTACCACGGGAAATAACAGCCCGCCCTTGTGCATTTGCACAAGGGCGGGCTTTTTGCATTACATAACCTTATTTGCGCTGAATGAATGTATTTGCGGAATCCATTTATTCTCAACTATAAAATAATTTTATTTTATATAAATTACAGAAAAATTATTAAAAATTTAATCTGCCAGTTTAGTGAGAAAGGGATGAAAGCGATGTTCAGACCGACACTTGAAGAGGTGAAGGGTTATGCCGAAGAATTTGAGCGCGTTCCTGTTTCGCTTGAAATCTTTGCAGATACCGATACGACGATAGGATTGCTTTCAAGGCTTGAGAAACGCGCCGACTGTTGCTTTCTGCTTGAAAGTGTTGAGGGCGGCGAAAAGTGGGCTCGCTATTCTTTCCTTGGCATAGGCCCGTTTGATACGCTGACGGCGAAAAACGGCAAAGTTGTCATAAAGAGCGTTGACGGGACAGTTAAAATTTCAGACAACCCGATTGAAGTCTTGCGCAAAATGGTTTCAGGCAAAGCGCCGAAGCTTGATTATCTTCCGCGTTTTACAGGCGGGGCAGTTGGATATTTCGGTTACGACTGCGTGAGATACTTTGAAGATATTCCGGACGAGAATCCAGACGACGCCGGGTTCCCGGACTTTTGTGTAATGCTCGCCGACAGGATTTTTGTTTACGACAACATAAGGCAAAGCCTTATCCTTATAGCCAACGTAAAAACAGAAGGCAACATAGATGAAAACTACAGAAAAGCCTGTGAAACACTGACCGAGATGAGCCGGATTGTGAGGCAGGAGGATGGGGCCCCGCTGCGCGGAAACAGTAAGCCATTCAAGATATCTGAGTGGAAGAGCAATATGACAAAGCAGGAATTTGAGCGGATGGTTAAATTGGCAAAAAGCAATATCGTAAACGGGGATATCTTTCAGGTTGTGCTTTCCCAGCGATTTGAAGCTGAAATTGAAGGAAGCCTTATAGACACCTACCGGGTGCTTAGAACCTCCAACCCGTCGCCGTATATGTATTATCTGAGGTTTGGCGATATCGAGATAGCCGGGGCGTCGCCGGAAACACTGCTTAGGCTCGAAAACGGGATACTTGAAACCTGCCCTATAGCGGGTTCCCGGCCGCGGGGCGAAACGCCGGAAAAAGATGCGGAACTTGAGAAAGAATTGCTGAATGATGAAAAAGAGCTTTCAGAACACAATATGCTCGTTGACCTTGCCCGCAACGACCTCGGAAAGGTGAGTAAATTTGGGACCGTTCGCTTAAAAAAATACAAGAATGTTGTCCGTTATTCCCAGATTATGCACCTGACATCGCTTGTTACGTCGGAAATATCGGAAGAGTTCGACGCTATTGACGCTTTGGGAAACATTCTTCCGGCGGGCACCCTGTCCGGTGCGCCGAAGGTGATGGCGATGAAACTTATCGACAAATACGAGAACCGCCGCCGCGGGCCGTACGGCGGGGCAGTTGGATATATCGGCTTTGACGGCGGCATGGATGTATGTATAACAATACGCACGATCGTGAAAAAGGGCAATAAGGCTTATATCCAAGCGGGCGCGGGCATTGTAGCCGATTCGGTCCCGGAAAACGAATATTATGAGAGCTGCAACAAGGCAAAGGCCGTCCTGCTCGCCGCGCAAAAAGCAGTGGAAATCTGCTGATTTACGTTTAATAAAAACTGCAGTGAAGCCGCAAAAAGAGGGGGGAGGAAGAAATGATTCTGCTAATTGATAATTATGACAGCTTTTCCTATAACCTTTACCAGTATTTCGGCATGTTGGGCACAGATGTGCGGGCAGTGCGCAACGACCGCATAAGCGTCGGTGAAATAGCGGCATTAAAACCGACACATCTGGTCCTTTCACCCGGCCCGGGTTTTCCTAATGACGCCGGTATCTGCCTTGAAGCGGTGAAAAGGTTCGCGGGGGTTATACCAATTCTCGGGGTATGCCTCGGCCATCAGACAATAGGCCAGGCGTTCGGCGCAGAGGTAGTTCACGCGCCGAGGCTTATGCACGGCAGGACGAGCAAGATTACGGTAGACACCGGGTGCCCGATTTTTAAAGGGCTGCCGAAAACATTCGAAGCTGCAAGGTACCATTCACTTGTTGTCGGAAATGATGGGCTGCCGAAGTGCCTTGAGGTAACAGCGACTGACGATGAGGGCACCATCATGGGGCTGCGCCATAGGGAATACCCGGTTTATGGCATTCAATTCCACCCTGAGTCGTTTATGACCGAACATGGGCTTGATATCCTTAAAAACTTTATTGATATAACGCAGTAGCTCGCGAGGGCTGTGGATTTACGGTTTAAACTTTGAGCAAATTTTATTTACAAAGGAGGCAGTTATTATGATTAAAGAGGCAATTGCGAAGCTGGTCGACGGCATTGATTTGACAGAGCAGGAGGCATGTGCCGCAATGGATGAGATAATGAGCGGAACGGCAACGCCTGCTCAGATTTCCGGATATCTTACCGCGTTGAGGGCTAAGGGCGAAACAGTTGACGAAATTACGGCAAGTGCCCGTGTAATGCGCAGCAAGGCGCTTCCTGTGCCGGAGGGCAGGGACGCTATGGACATCGTCGGTACCGGCGGCGACTGTGCTTTTACATTTAATGTTTCTACCGTAAGCTCCATTGTCGCGGCAGCAGCCGGGGTCAGGATAGCAAAACACGGCAACCGCTCGGTTTCGAGCAAATGCGGCGCGGCCGACGTGCTTGCCGCCCTCGGCGTGAAAATTGATCTTACCCCAGAGCAGACCGGTGAGGTGCTCAAAAGAACAGGCATTTGCTTTATGTTTGCCCAAATCCACCATAAGTCGATGAAATACGCGGCGGGGCCGAGAAAAGAGCTTGGCATACGCACAGTGTTCAATATCTTAGGGCCCCTTTCAAACCCCGCTGGCGCAAGCTATCAGATTTTGGGCGTCTATGATGAAAAACTCGCCGAACCGCTGGCATGCGTTCTAAATAATCTTGGGGTAAAGCGCGCAATGGTTGTCTGCGGCGGAACAGACGGCAAGAGCATTGACGAGATATCGCTGTGCGGGGAAACAGTTGTCTGCGAACTGGATAACGGCAAGATTTGTAAGTATATCTTAAGCCACGAGGATTTCGGGCTGCCTGCCTGCACTCTCGCAAGTATAGAGGGCGGCGATTCAGAAGAAAATGCAAAAATCGCGCGCAATATTCTTTCCGGCGAAAGGGGCCCGAAGCGCGATACGGTGCTCGCGAACGCGGCTGCGGCGCTTTATTTGGCGTCAAAGGGCAGCTCGCTCAAAGAATGTGTTAATCTTGCTGCCGAGACTATTGATTCGGGAAAGGCCATGAGAAAACTCGACGAGTTTGTTGCGGCAACACAGGCATATTAAATTTTGATGTTAGGAGGGCGGCATCGTGATTCTTGACAGCATTTTTGAAAACCGAGCAAAACAGCTTCAAGGGTTAAAAGATACGCTACCCATGTCTGAGATTGAAAAACGTGCGGAGAGATATGCTGACAATCATAAAACAATTGATTTTGCCACCGCGCTAAAAAATGGCCCGCTGTCGGTAATAGCGGAGGTAAAAAAGGCGTCGCCGTCAAAGGGGCTCATCTGCGCGGATTTTGACCCTGTAAGAATTGCCCGGGAGTATGAAAGCGGCGGTGCCGCCGCAGTCTCGGTTTTGACGGAAGAAACCTATTTTCAGGGCAGCTCCGCCTATCTTGAAGCGATAAGAAAAGAAATCTCGCTCCCGATTCTGCGAAAAGATTTTATTTTCGACGAGTGGCAGATTTGTGAGTCAAGGCTTATTGGCGCGGATGCAATACTGCTTATTGCTGCTATGCTAAGTGAAGAACGGCTCAAGTCGCTGCTTTCCTATGCGCACGGATTGGGGCTTGAGGCGCTTGTTGAAGCGCACTGCGAACGTGAAATAGAGGCGGCGGCAAACGCCGGCGCAAAGGTAATCGGGGTCAACAACCGCAACCTTTATGACTTTTCCGTTGACACAGACTGCGCCGTAAGGCTTTCAGCGCTGCTGCCGAAAGACGCGGTGTTTGTTGCGGAGAGCGGGATAAAAAGCCGCGGGGACGCTTTAAAAATGAGAAGAGCGGGGGCGGACGCTATTTTGGTAGGCGAGGCGCTGATGACCGCGAAAGATATAAAAGCTGCGCTTTGCGAGTTGAGGGTGGAATGATGGCGAAGGTTAAGATTTGCGGGCTCAGGCGACGCGAAGATATAGAATATGCCAATACCCTTCTGCCCGACTATATAGGCTTTGTATTTGCAAACAGCAGGCGCAGGGTGACGCCGGATGAGGCAAAGATATTGAGCGCATTGCTTGATAAAAGGGTTGGAGCCGTTGGAGTCTTTGTCGATGAAGAGCCTGAAACTGTGTCAGATGTGGCGGCTAAATGCGGCCTTAAGGCAGTGCAGCTTCACGGCTTTGAGGACGCGGAGTATATAAAATCGCTCCGCAGGAAGCTCCCAAGGGAATGCGAAATCTGGAAAGCGGCGAGTGTAAGAAAACCGGAGGATATTGCGGCGGCGCCGCTTAAATATGTTGACAGGCTGGTTTTGGACGCCTACAGCCCAGACGCCCGCGGCGGGACAGGAAAGTGCTTTGACTGGTCTGTGTTGAAAAACACGAGGATTGGCCTGCCGTTTTTTGTTGCCGGGGGGATTAATACTGAAAATATCGGCGCGGCGCTTTCAGCCGCAAAGGGAAACGACTCGGCGTTCGGCATAGATGTCAGCAGCGGGGTTGAAACCGCCGGCCAAAAGGATTTTCAAAAGATGAAGAAGATAATTGCCGCGGTACGCGGGTTCAATAATTAAGCAAGGGAGGAATCAACATGGGGAATAAAGGCAGATACGGCGAATATGGCGGCCAGTATATTCCGGAAACGCTGATGAACGCGCTTATTGAACTTGAAAAGGCCTACGAGTTTTATAAAAAGGACCCTGAATTCAACGCGGAGCTTGACGCTCTTCTCAAGGAATATGCCGGCAGGCCGTCGCTCCTTTATTACGCCAAAAAGATGTCAAAAGACCTCGGCGGCGCCCAGATTTACCTCAAACGCGAGGACCTCAACCATACAGGCTCACATAAAATCAACAATGTATTGGGTCAGATGCTATTGGCCAAAAAGATGGGCAAAAAGCGCGTAATAGCCGAAACGGGAGCGGGTCAGCACGGGGTTGCAACCGCAACGGCCGCGGCACTGATGGGGCTTGATTGTGAGATTTACATGGGGCGCGAGGACACTGAGCGCCAAGCGCTGAATGTTTTCCGTATGGAGCTTTTGGGCGCCAAAGTCCACCCGATTGACACAGGCACGAAAACGCTCAAAGACGCGATAAACGAAGCTCTGCGCGATTGGGCCGCCCACGCCGACGACACCTTTTATCTCATAGGTTCAGTAATGGGCCCGCACCCATACCCCGAGATTGTGCGCGATTTTCAAAGCGTTATTGGCAAAGAGGTAAAACGGCAGATGAAAGACACCCTCGGCAGGCTGCCGGACGTGCTGATTGCCTGTGTCGGCGGCGGAAGCAACGCCATGGGGCTGTTCTATGACTTTATACCGGAAAAATCAGTTCGGCTCATAGGCGTGGAAGCGGGCGGCAAGGGAACAGATACGCCGCAAAACGCCGCGACGATTACAAACGGCACTGTCGGGGTATTCCACGGCATGAAATCGTATTTTCTCCAGGATTCCGATGGGCAGATAGCGCCGGTTTATTCGATTTCAGCCGGGCTGGATTACCCCGGGGTAGGGCCGGAGCATGCATACCTGCACGACATAGGGCGCGCCGAGTATGTCAGCGCGACTGACAAGGAAGCGGTCGACGCTTTCTGCTACCTTTCACGCGTCGAGGGCATAATTCCGGCGATAGAGAGCGCCCACGCGGTTGCCCATGCGATGAAGCTTGCCCCAACGCTTCCGAAAGACAAGGTTATCGTTGTCAACCTTTCAGGCCGGGGCGATAAAGATGTTGCAGCAATAGCCCGTTATCTGGGGGTGGATATACATGACTGACCGTATAGCCGAAGCCTTTGAACGGCAGAAAAAGCAGGGCAAAAAAGCCCTCATTACCTTTATAACGGCGGGCGATCCTGACCTTGAGACTACCGAGCGTCTTGTGCTCGCAATGGAAAAGTCCGGAGCAAATCTTATTGAACTCGGAATCCCGTTTTCTGACCCTGTGGCGGAAGGACCTGTGATACAGCAAGCCGACCTGCGTGCGCTTAAAAACGGCATTTGCACAGACGATGTTTTTGATGCAGTGGCTAAAATCAGGGAAAAGACCCAGATACCGCTTGTATTTATGGTATATGTAAACTGCATTTTTGTTTACGGCAAGGAGCGTTTTTTCAAACGGTGCAGCGAAAGCGGCGTAGACGGCGTCATTATTCCCGACCTACCCTATGAGGAAAAAGGCGAGGTGCATGGTGAAGCCGCAAAATTCGGCATTAAGGTGATATCGCTTGTCGCCCCTACCTCTCGGGAAAGGATCGAGATGATAGCAAAGGACGCAGAAGGTTTTTTGTACTGCGTGTCATCAGAAGGGGTTACGGGTATCCGCGAAAGTTTCAGCACCGATTTTGACTCCTATTTTGAAACGATAAACAGATATGCAAAGGTGCCTACTGCCCTTGGCTTTGGCATTTCCACACCGGAAGCGGCAAAGGCTCTGCAAAAATACACCGATGGCATTATCATAGGCAGCGCGATAATGAAACTTGTCGGTGAGGCTGCAAACGCCGACAGCGCGGTTGACTCAGTTTCAGAATTTGTCGGCAATGTCAGGAAGGCTATGGATGAATAATATTTGGTGCTCATTCGCCATATGCAGCCGTCAGTTTCGCTCTGTTAATAGAAGAAGTTATCCACTACGGAACCTGCGTAAATGTTTTTAGAAACTATGGGGCTGTTTAGTAGCAGCCCCTTCTTTTTTGCCATTTCCAACAGAAACAAATAGAAACAGTTATATATTTTTGAAAGAAAATCGGTAACTTTTTTAATAAAGTAAAGATTTTTTTGCTCATAAAGTGTATAATTTATATGTGCAGCTGATAATTAATAATCTTGGAAGAAATCAGAGGTAGATAAAATGTTTGATATAATTACTGATTCAACAGCCAATCTCCCTGAGGAGATAATTGATGAATTTGATATTAAAGTCATTTCTGTGCCTTACTTTATAGGAGGCAAAGAGTATCAGGGTTACGAAAAGGGAAAGAAGCCCCATTTGAAAGAGTTTTATGACGCAATGCGCAAGGGTGAGGTTGCGACCACCGCCCAGATGTCCCGAGAGTCTTGCCGCAATGCTTTCGAGTCATCTCTCAAAGAGGGGCGTGATTTTATATATATCGGATTTTCCTCTGCGCTCAGCGGCATGATGAACACCGCGTCGCTTGTTGCTGATGAACTGCGGAAGGAATATCCGGAGAGAAAGTTTTACGTTATTGATTCGCTTTCAGCATCAATGGGCCAGGGCCTTTTGGTCTACTACGCCGCCGTTGCGAGACAAGAGGGCAAAGACATTGATGAGGTGAAAGCTTCTGTTGAGGAAAAAATACCGAAGCTGTGCCACTGGTTTACAGTAGACGATTTAAAATATCTGAAGCGCGGCGGGCGCATCTCTTCTACCACAGCATTGGTCGGCACGCTGATGGGCATAAAGCCGATTCTGCACGTTGACGACAAGGGAAGGATTGTCAGTGTCGGCAAAGTCAGGGGCCGCCGCAATTCCATTGAAGAAGTGTTTAAACGCATGAAAGAGAGATGTTTGGACACAGAGGACCAGATGATATTTATTGCGCACAGCGACTGCGAAAACGACGCAAAATACCTCGCAAGCCTTGTGAAAAATGAATATAAGGTGAAAGGTTTAAAAATCGGCTATATTGACGCGGTAATAGGCGCACATTCCGGACCCGGCACTTTGGCGGTCTTTTTCCTCGGCACCGAGAGATAATTAAATTCATCAGCCGGGAAAACAGCGAATGGGGAATCGCTGGGCCCGATATAGCAGGCGATATAGTATGCGTTTTTGATAGCTTCATAGGATTTTGTTCATTAACGGGGATAAAAAATGGGCATCTGTATAAAATACTGGATGGGCAGAAATAAATGGTTACTTGCTGTCTCTGCGATTGCAGCGGCAGCTTCTGTTTTTGCCGGCGGCGGTTCTCTTATCGCCGCGGCTTTTTATGCTGTCATCGTGGAGATATGTGCCGTCAGGTATCTTACATATAAAGGCGCCGAAAACAGGGACGACGTGTCCGAAACTGTAAAGAAACTCGGAGTAGGCAAAAGAGAATATTTTAATGCGTACATAATAATGTCGGCGGGGCTGACGGCCGTTTTTGCCGGAATTTTTGTGCTGTGCACATATTTGTCGGGCGCGGCGGGGTTCACGATTCATATACTGCCGGGTATGCTTGATTCGCACCAGACATTTTACTCGAACGTGTTTTTATATACGGTGGCTCTTTGCCTTGTTATAGTATTGCTGTGCGTTCTGGCGGTGCTGATAAACGGCAGCGACCCCATAAAGCGCGCGATGCTCTTTATTTCGACCGCATATTGTACCGTTTTTCTGTATTTGTTATATTTGCTCTTTTTGCTGCTTGCCAATCTGGCAGCGGATGAAAGCTATGCGCACATGATTGCGGCGATAGCTGCCGCAGCGGTGGCTGTGATAATGGCCGTCGTCTATTTGATTGTGATATTCGTGTCGAAAAAGAGATTTTTGTCTGATAATAATAGCGAGAAAGCATAAGTGGTGGTAATAGCTTAATGAGTTTGGTTGAGGTCACAGGACTCACACATTCATTCGGAGATAAAAAAATATTCAATAATACGGAAATAAAGCTTTTCAGGGGAGATAAGATGGGACTTACCGGCAGAAATGGAGTCGGTAAAAGCACTCTTATCAATATATTGACAGGCATCGTGATACCAGACGAGGGTTACATAAAATGGAACCCGAAAGTGACTTACGGTTATCTTGACCAGCAGGCAAAGATAGATTCAGACATAACGGTAAAGGAATACTTAAAAGGCGCTTTCGACTACCTGTTCAAGACAGAGGAAAGGCTGAACGATGTAAACAACCGGATAGCCAAATGCAAAGATAAAAATGAGCTTAAAAAGCTGCTTGAGATTTCGGGCGAGTGCCAGAATATGCTGGAAGCCAACAACTTTTACGCCGTCAATAGTGAGATTGAAAAGGTTGCGGCGGGATTGGGCATAACCGCATTCGGGCTCGACACCCCTGTCGGCAGGCTCAGCGGCGGACAGCGCGCAAAGGTAATGCTTGCAAAGCTATTGCTCCAAAACCCGGATGTTTTGCTGCTCGACGAACCGACAAACTTCCTTGACAGGGAGCATATCGAATGGCTTGCCAAGTTCCTTATATCCTTTAAAGGCTCCTTTATTATCGTATCCCATGACTCGGGCTTTTTGAGCCGCGTTGTCAACTGTATTTCTGACATCGAATTCTACACAATAAGCCGCTACAATGGCACATACGAAAACTTTATGCGCCAGAAGGAGCAAAAAGCGGAAAACTACCTGCGCAATTATAATTATCAGCAAAAGGAAATTGCGAAGCTTCAGGATTATATAAACCGGAATATCGCAAGGGCTTCGACCACCGCAATGGCCCAGAGCAGGCGGAAGAAGCTTGAGAAGATGGAAAAGCTTGAAAAACCAGTTACTGCTGTCAAGCCCTCTTTTACGTTCCAGTACAAAACAATTTCAAGGAAGCCGTTGTTGAAAGTCAGGAGCCTTGAAGTCGGCTATACCGAGCCCCTTCTTCCTAAAATCACTTTGACCCTCCGCGCAGGGCAGAAGCTGGCCGTTACCGGCTTTAACGGCATAGGCAAATCCACGTTTTTGAAAACAATATGTGGGATAATCCCGGCCCTTTCCGGCAGCTTTCGGTATGAGCCGGATGTTGTGATAGGTTATTACGAGCAGGAAAACGTATGGGAGGACCCGGAAAAAACCGCGTTTTCAGAAATAAAGGAAGAATACCCGACGATGCGCGACAGGGAGGTCAGGGCGAGCCTTGCCCGCTGCGGATTAAGGCCTGAACAGGTCATGCAGAAGCTAAAGACACTTTCAGGCGGTGAACAGGCTAAGGTTAAGCTGTGCAAGATTATGCTGAAGCCCTGCAATCTGCTCATCCTTGACGAGCCGACGAACCATGTTGAGTGCGTCGTCTTAATGTCAAAAAAATAAAGTCCCAAAAGCCTTGAAAATACTGAATTTCTTAAAATAAAAATTAAATCTGTCAACTCGACTATCCCTTGATATGAGTTAGTAGGAACATATCGAGGGTGTATTTTTTATTGATTTAGAAGCAAATAACAGGTAGAGTTGAGTTGACAGATTAGATATTGACCTTTTTTGATGGGGTTGAATAGATAGAATAGATGTACAATCAATATGCTAGTTAATTTGAATTAAAAACCAGAATATTTATTTACGAATTGAAAATAATGCGAATGTAAAGAATTTATTTGCAATAGAATGAGGTAAATGATATTATATTATTATACATACGTAGAGGTGGTTAAAATGGCAATTAGCTATAAGAAGCTTTGGAAGCTTCTTATTGATAGAGATATGAAAAAGAAAGACCTGCAAAAGCTTGCAGGAATTAGTTCTGCTACAATAACAAAGCTTGGTAAAAACGAATATGTTAGTACAGAAATCATACAAAAAATTTGCACAGCACTGGAATGTGACGTCTGTGATATCATGGAAATGGATGGTTCAAAACGAAATTAATTATGATTATATATCAAACTAATGGAGGCTTGTTTCATGGTAAATATAAGAAAACTTGAATCAGAACTTTGGGAATCTGCAGATCTCTTACGTCAAGGTTCAAAATTAAGTTCGCAAGAATATTGTATGCCGGTTCTCGGTTTAATCTTTTTACGTTATGCATATAGTCGATTCAAATATGTTGAGGCAGAAATACTAAAAGACCGTCCCATGCGTAATGGCCGTGTACTTCCTGTTGAGCCAAGTGATTTTAAACAAAAAAGTGCTATCTTTTTACCTGAAAAGGCTCGATACGATTATCTACTCAATTTACCAGACGATGCTGATTGCGGAAAAGCAGTCAATGAGGCAATGGAGTTGATTGAGGCTGAGAGCCCTCAATTGAAAGGAATACTGCCAAAGACTTATACATCTTTTAGCAATGATTTATTGAAAGAATTGTTGCGTATTTTTAATAATAGTGCATTAAATGAAATCAACGATGATATTCTTGGTCGTATTTATGAGTATTTCTTAAATAAGTTTGCTTCAGCTATAGCATCAGATGATGGAGTATTCTTTACACACAAATCTCTTGTAAAGATGATTGTGAACATTATTGAACCGACTCATGGAATAGTGTTTGATCCAGCTTGTGGCAGTGGCGGAATGTTTGTTTCATCCAGTGATTTTGTAAATGCTGAAGGGATTAACGCTAATTCTGTAATGACTTTTTATGGGCAAGAAAAAGTAGAGTTTAATGCTAAGTTATGTATAATGAATATGGCTGTACACGGTCTTAATGCCAAAATTAAGTCTGGTGATGAAGCCAACAGCTTCTATCATGATGCTTTTAATCTGGAAGGCAGATGTGATTATGTTATGGCCAATCCTCCATTCAATGTAGATAAAGTAAAAGCAGAATCTACACAGAATGCGGGACGCCTGCCTTTTGGACTGCCGGGAGTAAATCAAAAAAAGGAAATCTCTAACGCCAATTACCTCTGGATTTCATATTTTTATGCATATTTAAATAATACCGGGCGTACCGGCTTTGTTATGGCAGCTTCTGCTACGGATAGCGGCAATAGGGATCGAGAAATCAGAAAGCAACTTATCCAGACAGGACATGTAGACTGTTTAATATCTGTAGCCAATAATTTCTTTTACAAAGTCTCATTGCCTTGTTCCCTGTGGTTTTTTGATAAGGGAAAAAAAGAAGAGTTGAAAGATAAGGTACTTTTCATAGATTCACGTAATTATTATACGGTAGTGGATCGAACGCTCAATGAGTGGAGCGAATGGCAGATGAAAAATCTCAATGCCATTGTTTGGCTTTATCGTGGAGAGAAAGAAAAGTACAAAAAGCTATTACAAGAATATAGTATTCAAATTATCAATGACTGCAAAGAACTTGATATTGAATTTGGGAAAATATCAGTGCTTTTGAATGGATTTGGTGAGAATCTAAAACCATTATGTGCGCAGATAAAAGAAACTATAAATAGAGCACAACATATTAACCAGCTATTACCATTAAATGAAATGTTGAAAAAATATACTACAGAACTTAATGTTTCATTAAAAAACTTTATTGAATATGGTGATGGATTGGAAAAGGATGAAGCCAAGGAGTTTGCTAAAACTATTGATGAAACCGCAACAACTTGGGAACGATTTAAAAAGTCTGTTTCTTCTCGCATTGAGGAAGTAGTTACTCAAATAAGAGCCTGTCGCAATGTAATAAAAGAGGCAAAGTGGCTTACTGAAAAATTTGGAGAAGGTGAGTATAAGGACATTTTGGGGCTATGTAAAGTTGCAACAATAAATGAAATAGAAGAAAAAAACTGGAGTTTGACTCCAGGTGCTTATGTTGGTGTAGCGCCTTTAAAGGAAGAAGATGAAAACTTCGAAGAAAGAATGACTGAAATCCATAAGGAGCTATTGGCATTGCATGCAGAGGCAAGTCAGCTGATGGATAAAATCTCGAGGAATTTTGAGGAGCTAGGTATATGAAGTGGGATACAGCTAAGATAGGAGATAATTGTGAGGTAACTTCAAGTAGACGTATTTTTTACTCGGAATATGTTAAATCTGGTATACCCTTTTATCGTTCAAAAGAGATTATACAATCTTTTTACGGACAAAGTATTGATGAACCATTATATATAAGTGAAGAAAAATATAAGCAGATTGCAGAAAAATATGGAGTTCCTAGAGCAGGAGACATGTTATTAACATCAGTTGGTACAATTGGGGTACCATATTTATTAAAAGAAACAGATTGCTTCTACTTTAAAGACGGTAATCTAACATGGTTTAGAAATTTTAGTGAAATCCAATCACCACAAGGGAAAGGAGTGTTGTTTAATTCAACAATAGGTTCGTCGCAAAAAGCATTAACGATTTCAATGCTTAAGGAAATATCTATTCCATTACCACCAATTAGTGTTCAAAATCGTATTATAGACATTCTCTCAGCCTATGATGATTTGATTGAAAATAATCAAAAGCAGATTAAGTTGCTGGAAGAAGCAGCTATGCGCTTGTATAAAGAATGGTTTGTAAAACTGCGCTTTCCTGGTTATGAAAGTACTAATATAGTCGATGGTGTGCCGGACGGATGGCTTTGTTCTAAAACTAAGGACTTTATTAGATTTAAATATGGTAAAGCACTAAAAGCAGACGATAGAAAAGATGGTAAATACCCGGTTTATGGATCTTCTGGTATCGTTGGTTATCATAATGAGTTTTTAGTTGAGGCACCTTGTTGTTATTGTTGGAAGAAAGGGTAATGTAGGTAGTGTATATATTTCTTTTGTTAATGCCTATCCAATAGATACTGTGTATTATGTAGAAAGTAACATCAGTATATATTATACTTATTTTAATTTATTAACACGTACATTTCTCAATAATGATTCAGCAGTACATGGTCTTAATAGAGATTATGCTGAATCAATGGAAATGCTTTGCCCAAGTAGATATTTACAAAATGAATTTGACAATAAGGTATCTATATTATTTGATATGCAATTCAAACTTCAACATCAAATTGATTTACTTAAACAAGCTCGTGATAAACTTATTCCTAAACTTATGAACGGTGAAATAGAAGTATAGAGGAGGTATACATATGAGCTGGGAGTATTCTGAAAACATATTGGTGCAAAACAGTGCAGGAAACTTACTCCATGATGAGTTAGAGTGGAATGTTCAGTTTGCTTACAATAAGGAAGTACTAGGCGAGAATGGTACCTTCGGTCGAAAAAGCTATAAGGAAATTGTTCTTACCCGTTACCTTCGCAAAGCCTTGTTTGAAAATAACAACTGGCTAACAGAAGAATACTGTGATTCTGCGATTAAGACACTTCTTGCCTACACATCTTCTAGTTCACTAATGCAAATTAATCGTGAAAAGTATTTATTGCTTCGCGATGGTATACCTATAAAAGTTAAGAAAGCTAATGGTGAGCAAGAGGACAAAAGGGTTCAAGTATTTAATTTCTCTGAGCCAGAGAAGAATTATTTTCTTGCTGTAAAAGAAATGAAGATCCATGGAGATTTATACCGTCGTAGAACTGATATAGTTGGTTTTGTAAATGGTATACCATTGCTTTTTATAGAGTTGAAAAAGCAAAATGTAGATGTACAAGATGCCTATACATGCAATTATACTGATTATTTAGATACCATTCCCCAACTCTTTCATTTCAATGCTTTCATAATTTTATCTAATGGCTTGGAGTCCAAAGTGGGTACACTTGGTAGTAAATATGAATTCTTTAATGAATGGAAGCGTCTGCATGAGGATGATGTGGGTTTTGTGGATTTGGCAACCATGCTGAAAGGTATTTGCAATAAGAAAAACTTTATGGACTTGTTTGAAAACTTCATAGTTTATGATACAACTGGGTGAAAAACTGTAAAAATCATGGCAAGAAACCACCAGTTCCTTGGCGTGAACGAAGCTGTAGAATCTTACAAAAATCGTAAGTTAAAAAACGGTAAATTGGGTGTTTTCTGGCATACTCAGGGAAGTGGGAAAAGTTACTCCATGGTATTTCTTACACAGAAGATCCGCCGAAAATTTGCCGGATCCCCAACCTTTGTTATTCTGACAGAAGCCTGTGGATTACTTGGAACGACAAAAGCCAAACAGTTTATTGCTACTAGCAGTGAAGATTTAATCCAAAAGCTAAAAGGAAATCCAAGCTTTATCTTTACCTTAATCCATAAATTTAATAAACCAGATGAACCACCAATTATTCCTGACCACGATATAATAATTTTATCAGATGAAGCACACCGTACTCAAAACGGTATATTCGCTGAGAATATGTGTAAATTGCTTCCTACAGCATCACGTATAGGTTTTACGGGTACACCGTTGTTTGCTTACGATAATATTACCGAACGAACATTCGGTGGTTATGTATCGATTTATGATTTTAAACGTGCTGTAGATGATGGAGCTACAGTACCTCTTTATTATGAGAATAGGGCTGAGCTTCTTGAAATTGATAATCCTGAAATAAATGATAAACTGCTCGATGCCATAGAAAAGGCTGATCTTGATGTCAATCAGCAAGCTAAGTTAGAGCAGGAACTAGCTAAAGATATTCACATCCTTACCAGTGAAAAACGTTTAAATTCTATTGCAAAAGATTTTGTGAATCATTACTCCGAGTTATGGACAACGGGTAAGGCTATGTTTGTTTGCTTAAATAAAGTAACAGCAGTTCGAATGTATAATATGGTTCAGAAATATTGGAAACAGAAAATAGAAGAAATAGAATCATCCATGACCGGAGTTACACAGCAGGAATATATGGAAATCAGCCGTAAGCTGGAATGGATGAAGACCACAGAAATGGCAGTTATCATCAGCCAAGAACAGAATGAAGTTGCTTATTTTGAAAAATGGGGACTGGATATTAAACCTCATCGTAGAAAAATGGAAAGTCGTGAAATGGACAAGGAGTTTAAAGATCCTGATAATCCGTTTCGAATTGTTTTCGTTTGTGCTATGTGGCTGACAGGTTTTGATGTGAAGTGTCTTTCTACAGTATATTTAGATAAACCTTTAAAGGCTCATACTTTAATGCAGACCATTGCACGGGCAAATCGAGTATACGAAGGAAAAAGTAATGGTTTGATTGTTGACTATGTTGGTGTTGTAAAAGCGTTAAGAAAGGCTTTGGCAGATTATACAAGAACTAAAGGTGGAAGCGGTAGTTCTGATCCTGCCCCTGACAAAAAAGAGCTGGTTGCACGTATCATTTCTTTAATAAATGATATAACTGAGTACATGAAACAACAAGGTTTTGATTTATCTGCACTTGTTAAGGCTGTAGACTTTGAGAAGTTATCGTTAGTTCAAGAAGGGGCAAATGCCATGTGTGTTTCAACGGAAGTAAAAAAACGTTTTGAAGTTATGGCTAGAGAATTATTCAAGTTGTTTAAGTATGTAGAAAAGCAGGAAGCCACAGATCATGATCGAGCGTATAAAAATGCAATTAGTGCAGTTTATGACCAGATGCAGGAAAAAAGGAAGCATTCGGATAATACAGATTTAATGATTCAGCTACACAATATAGTTAGTGAATATATCAATGTTGTTAAGCTACCAGAGCATGTAAACGAAGATGGTAGTGGATACTTAGTTGAAAGTCGCCGTTTTGACATTAGCCATATTGACTTTGAACGCTTGCAGCAGGAATTTGCACGTGTTAAGAATAAGAATCTTCTTATGAAAGATTTACAGGAGCTTATCAATGACAGGCTGGATAATATGATGAAGCGCAACCCATCACGTATTAACTATTATGAACGATATCAGAAAATTATTGAGGAATACAATGCTGAACAGGACAAAGCTGCCATAGAGAAAACATTTATTGACTTAACTAATTTCGTAAATGATCTGGATGATGAGAAAAAAAGATACGTACGGGAAGGATTTAACAATGACGAAGAATTGGCTATGTACGATTTGCTTTTAAAGGACTCGCTTACTCCGGCAGAGATTAAAAAGGTTAAGAAGCTTGCCAAGGTATTGTTGGAACGAATCAAGGATAAAATCAGTGAATTGGATCATTGGACAGAGAAAGAAGAAACCCAAGCTGAAGTTGATGTGCTTATAAGAAATACTTTATGGAGTGAACTTCCGGAAAGCTATGATGACAGCCTAATAAATGAATATCGTCGTAGAATTTTTGAATTTGTATATATCACTTATCCGGCTGCATAAGATGATTGTTATAGTACTTTGAAGTATGAATTGCCGGTGATTGTATCATATATACTTTTAAAGTTATAAAACATGGTGTTGATAACAGAATATCTGATTATCGGGGAAGGTGATATTTTGAGTGGTATGTTTATAAATTTTTGTGAATGCGAATTGAATACTGAAAAAGCAATAATTCACAAAACAGAATTTATCGATAAGGATTGGTTCAAGAGTTTAAGAGATACTAATCCAAATTTTACTTTTTATCGGGAGGGTAACTCCGTATATTTTTGGAATCCAATATCAGATGACGCAGTAAAAAATATTGGAGCAGAATACATACCTGTAGATATATCACTTTTCACACATCCAAAAATTTTTTCTCGTATGCTCGAAGATAAAATTATTACCATATTTAGGGGAGTTTCAAAATATAATATTTTTAGGAATAAATATAGTAACACCTGGGAGATTGTAGGTAATGAGAACTTATTCGAAGATGTCGGACTAGAAGTCTTCAGAGCTGTAAACTTTAACACGTATTATTCCAGTAATGGAGAGAAAACAATACTTGGATTTTGCTTAAGTACTAAGCTCAAGAATCACTTTAAATGGGGAAAGCAAGATTTTATTAATAATGGTATTGCTTGTGCAGACTTAGCTGGCAAAGATAATATTATTTTTGCAAACAAAGCTGCTATCAAAAGATATATCGAAGCAAGGGGATTAGAAAAGCAATATAATACGAAGATTTCCACTGAGAACGAGCTTGAAAAAGAGTTTCAGGTCATTAAGAAGACAATGAAATGGGTCTCTAATAAGTTGGTAAATACTCAATTGTACAAGGATGTTATTGTAGAACAATGTGAACTAAAATATTTACCTTTTGATGAAAATATGATGCAATATTCTATTATACCAAGACCTAAACGATATTATTTAAATGATATCGAGGGCGTTGGCGGAAGATATGATGAGCAACTTAAAAAGTTTCATCCATACTCTTCAGCGATTTTTAGAGGAAAAAGAATAAATATCTTTGTTCTTACTCCCAGAATTTATGAAGGAACTGTGTCAGATTTATTGAAAAAATTAAAAAATAATTTATCAGATGTATTTCAGCTAAATCAGCTGAATTTTGAACTTGGATTAATCGAAGGAGTTAATTTATCTGATTATGAAAAGGCAATGTACGATAGAAAATTTAATAACATTGATTTGGCGTTAATTGTAGTATCCGAAACGCATTGGAGCTTACCGGTTGAAAAATCACCGTATTATTTTTGCAAAGCGAAATATATAGGTCAAGGAATCCCAACTCAAGTTGTTCAAATTGAAAAGATTAAATCATCAAATTTAGAGTACATGGTAAGAAATCTTTCTTTAAGTATTTACGCAAAGCTTGGGGGTACTCCTTGGGGTATCGAAAAAACAGAACATCTTAAAAAGGAATTCATAATAGGTATAGGATCGACAGTGAATGAGCAAAAAAAGACGGTTATGGGAATTGCGAACATATTCGATTTTACCGGTAAGTATTTTGTTGGAGAGTGCGTGCCCCTTTCAGGATTTGATGATTATGCGGACAAGCTTGAAGAGTTATTGTATGAACAACTCAAAGAATTAATTGGAGAGTATTCTGATGAAGTTCGGCTTATTTTTCATATCTTTAAGTCTCCTAGTAACAGATATGAGTTAAAAGCTTTATCGAATGTGATTAATAGATTGAATGGAAAAGAAATTAAATATGCGTTTGTTCACGTTGGTTATGGTCATAATTTCAGATTATTCAATAATGATGGAAAGGAGAATGTTAATAAAGGGTTTTATATTAATATAAGTGAAAATGAAGCTCTCATTAGTTTTGTTGATAAGAGTAGTGTTCCTTTAAGAATTACTGTTGATAAACGATCTAACTTTATAGATGTATATCATTTGGCAAAGCAAATATACTGGTTTTCACATCTTTCATGTAGAAGCTATATGCCGGCAAAGAAGTCTGTTTCAATACTGTACCCTTCATTAATGGCAAGAATGACAGAAAAGCTAAAAAAAATTGATGGATGGGATTACGATGCTTTGAAAACAGTGGGGGAAAAATTATGGTTTATTTAAGTATAGCTGAAGAAATTGGAAGAATTAAAAAGTATATACAGGATAAAGGTGGCCTGGAATTGTCATTGTATCAATATTTACATAAGCAAAGTCAAACACAGACAATAGATGATTTCAGTTATGATGAACATAAAATTGCTTTTAAAGGGTATTCAAAAATTGTAGCAAATAAAGAAGAAATAGATTCTCTTATAAATCGAAAGTATGCTAAAGGAATAGGATATTCACTGAATATTTATTGCTTTTTAGGTATACATCTTGCAGCTAATGGATACAGAAATGACTTAGTTGATAAAAAGTTTTATGATTCTGATATTAAATCAAAATATATAATAAGCATAGTCTTTCCATATTTCCGTGACAAAATGTTTCAGGTATTAAAAACGGAAGAAGCAAAAAGAGATCCTTATTATTCTATAATTGACACTATATACAATAGTGATGATTTTTCTTTAGATGAAATTAAGACAGTATTGCAACAATTTCTTACAAGTGATAATGATTTAGATGTTATTGATTTATATATACTTGAGACCATTCATAAGAAAAATTTAGATGTTCGTTTCTGTAACTAT
Organism: [Clostridium] cellulosi; assembly: GCF_036762875.1. Classification (NCBI taxonomy): domain Bacteria; kingdom Bacillati; phylum Bacillota; class Clostridia; order Eubacteriales; family Oscillospiraceae; genus Ruminiclostridium; species [Clostridium] cellulosi. Next base: position 309,558 of record NZ_JBAIZF010000026.1, read on the forward strand.
TCTGCTGTTGATACAGTATTAAGAATACTCAATAATTTTAGTAATTCAATCAAGAAAATAACCTCTGATAGATATAACAAAAGAGACGGAATAAAAATTAATGATGAATATGATGTCCAAGATATGCTTTTTGCTTTATTGAAGGGATTTTTTCATGATTTGGAACGGGAAGATCCTGTTTCTAAACTAGCTGGTAGATCCAGTAGAATAGATCTAGTTGTTCGTTCACAGGGAATTATGATTGAGGTAAAAATGATAAAAGAAAAGGATACTGATCATAAAAAAGTTATACAAGAATTAAAGGTTGATATGATTAATTATGCAGAATGGAAAGATTTAAAGCACCTCATTTTATTCACTTATGATCCGTATAAGAAAACAACTGATGATAATCACTTTAAAGAATTAGAAGGGGTCAATGAAAGGAATGGTGTTAGATTCTTGGTTCATTCAGTTTTAGCTCATTAGTATTTTCTCGAACGTTGAAATAATGATGAAGAAGATCATAGATTTATTGATTTTAATAAATTCCAGTAAAAAATAAATTATTATATTTCAACACCCATTTTGGGTGTTTTTTCGTTTTAAATTATATTTGAAATATCAATTCTATCTCCAAGGAGGTGATGCCTATGCTTGTACTAATAGGTACCGTCAAGAATTTTTCGCAAATTCATAACCCGCTTGGTAGTCATCACCTAGCCAGCAGTTACCTGTGAATCAGTCATGACATCCAGGGCCTCAAGATGTATCATGCTCATATAGCGCTTGGTA